>NZ_JBEXRR010000007.1:0-196201 GCF_040613175.1 Nocardioides sp. NPDC006303 | reverse complement strand
GCCTCGTTGACGAGGGTGTGGAGCTGGGGGTAGGCCTCGAAGTGCGGGGGCTTGAAGTAGTCGGTCCACAGCACCCAGAGGTGGTGCTTGACCAGTTCGGAGCGCTGCTCCTTGATGAGCACCGCGCGGGTGCGGAAGTCGGGGTCGTCGCTGTCCAGGGCCTTGGCGATGACGGCCTTGACGGACTCAGCCTCGATGCGGGCCTGGGCGGGGTCGTAGACGCCGCAGGGCAGGTCGCAGTGGGCCGAGACCTCGATGGTGGGAGCGAAAAGTCGCGCGAACATGCGGGTCCTCTCAAAGAGTGTTCATGTGTCCTACGGATTGCGACACTACTCCGCATGGAAGACACCGCGGCCAGGGCACCCCGACACAGCTGGGGGATGGCGAAGGTCGTAGGGGTCTCGATGGAGCCGACGCTGCGGGCGGGGGACCGGTTGTGGGTCTCCTACGGACGTACGCCGGTGCCCGGGTCTGTGGTCGTCGCCCGGCTCGCCGACGGGGCGGTCGTGGTGAAGCGGGCCGTGGAGCGGCGTACGACCGCATCCGGGCGTCCCGCGTGGTGGCTGCTCTCCGACAATCCGGCCGCTCCCGGGGTGATCGACTCCCGTCACCGCGGGCCGGTCGCGGACGCCGACATGATCGGTGTCGTCGTCGCCCGACTCTGGCCGCGCCCGCGCATCCTGGGGCGAATCTCTGGATGAGGGCTCCAGATGAGGGCTTCGTCACCTTGTAGGAAACATCAACCGCTTCCTCCGGTAGCCTGTGGGAAACTTTTCGCCATCCGGGCATCACATCCCTGTAGATGGCGCCTTGCGCGGCTCCACCCCTCGGCTCGCGTTCGACCGCCCGACGTCCGAGTCCGTAGTTTTCTGGAGGCCCCCAATGACCGAGTCCACCCTGTCCACCGAGACCACCGCCTATGACGGCGACCCGGTGTTCGAGCTTCACCGCGGCGGCAAGATGGCGATCGCTGCGACCGCATCGGTCTCCGACAAGGCGTCGCTGTCGATGGCCTACACCCCCGGTGTCGCCCGGGTCTGCACCGCGATCGCCGAGAACCCGGAGCTGGCCCACACCTACACCTGGGTGCCCAACACCGTCGCGGTCGTCACCGACGGCACCGCGGTGCTCGGTCTCGGTGACATCGGCCCGGCCGCCGCGATGCCGGTGATGGAGGGCAAGGCGGTGCTGTTCAAGGAGTTCGGCGGCGTCGACTCGATCCCGATCTGCCTGGACACCACCGACGTGGACGAGATCGTCGAGACGGTCATCCGGATGGCGCCGAGCTTCGGCGGGATCAACCTCGAGGACATCTCCGCGCCGCGCTGCTTCGAGATCGAGGACCGCCTCAAGGAGGCGCTCGACATCCCGGTCTTCCACGACGACCAGCACGGCACCGCCGTGGTCACGCTCGCCGCGCTGATGAACGCGCTGAAGCTGACCGGCCGCAACCCGGAGTCGACCCGCGTGGTCATCTCGGGTGCCGGTGCCGCCGGCGTCGCGGTCGCCAAGATCCTGCTCGAGTTCGGCATCAAGGACCTCGCCCTGCTCGACCGCAAGGGCGTCATCTCCTCCACCCGCTCGGACCTGACCGCGTCGAAGAAGGCGATCGCCGAGGTGACCGCGGACGTCACCGGCCGCTCGGGCTCGCTGGCCGACGCGCTGGCCGGCGCCGATGTCTACGTCGGCGTCTCCGGCGGCACCGTCCCCGAGGAGCTCGTCGCGACCATGGCCCCGCAGGGGATCGTCTTCGCGATGGCCAACCCGAACCCGGAGATCCACCCGGACGTGGCGCACAAGTACGCCAGCATCGTCGCCACCGGGCGCTCGGACTTCCCCAACCAGATCAACAACGTCCTCGCCTTCCCCGGCATCTTCCGGGGTGCGATCGACGTGCACGCCTCCTCGATCACCGAGGGCATGAAGCTCGCCGCCGCGCAGGCGCTGGCCGCATTGGTCACTGACGAGCTCTCCGCGGACAAGATCATCCCCGAGCCGTTCGACCCCCGCGTCGGCCCCGCGGTCTCCGCTGCGGTCGCCGAGGCCGCTCGGATCGACGGCGTCGCTCGCGCCTGAGCGTTCCTTCGGAAAGGGATGCAGGCGAAGGCACACATCCCCGGCGGAGCTCCTCTGGGGATGTGTCCCGCGATCTGCACACCTTGATCGAGGAACCGTCCAGGTCGGTAGGGTCGGGCGCATGTTCGCTGCGTACGCCGAGAAGTTCTCATCCGACGATCCGATCTCCGGCCTCGTGCTGGGGGAGCGGCCCGACCCTGTCGCTCCGGACGGGTGGACGACGGTCACCGTCAAGGCGGCCTCGCTCAACCACCACGACCTGTGGTCGCTGCAGGGGGTCGGGCTCAAGGCCGAGGCCCTGCCGATGATCCTGGGCTGCGACGCGGCCGGGCTCGACGAGGACGGCAACGAGGTCGTGGTGCACTCGGTGATCTCCTCGCCCGACTGGACCGGCGACGAGACCCTCGACCCGAAGCGGTCGCTGCTCTCCGAGCGTCACCAGGGCACCTTCGCCGAGAAGGTGATCGTGCCGCGGCGCAACGTCGTGCCGAAGCCCGCCGGGATGTCGTTCGAGGAGGCCGCATGTCTACCGACGGCATGGCTGACGGCCTACCGGATGCTGTTCACCCAGGGCGGGCTCAAGGCCGGCGACTCGGTGCTGGTGCAGGGCGCGGGCGGCGGAGTGGCGACCGCGGCGATCACGCTCGCGCGGGCGGCCGGCCTCAAGGTCTACGCGACCTCGCGCGACGAGGCGAAGCAGAAGCGTGCCCTCGAGCTCGGCGCCCACGAGGCCCTGCCGTCCGGGGAGAGGCTGCCGGTCAAGGTCGACGCCGTGATCGAGACCGTCGGGCGGGCGACCTGGAAGCACTCGGTGCGCTCGCTGCGTCCGGGCGGGGCGATCATCATCAGCGGCACCACGTCGGGGGCGAACCTCGACGACGCGATGCTGACCAACATCTTCTTCCTGCAGCTGAAGGTGATCGGCTCGACGATGGGCACCCGCAACGAGCTGGCCAGCCTGGTCTCGCTGCTCGAGGCCACCGGCGCCCGCCCGCTCATCGACCGCACCATGCCGCTGACCGAGGCCAAGGCCGGCTTCGAGGCGATGCACGCCGGTGATCTCTTCGGGAAGGTCGTCTTCACCCTGTGATGCCTGCGGTGTGACGTACTGCCGTGTGACGTACGGAATATCGTTCGACTCTCCCCGGTTCAACAAGGGACCATTGAGTGTCACTGCCGGGGGGCTCGAAAAGTTTCTCGTGGCGTGATGTCGAAATCGGCCCCGCCCGTTCGATCTATGTATAGAGCGGGCGGCACCGGGCCCCTGCGTACGACCCGAGGAACTCGTCATGACTGCTGCCGTCACAACATCGCACCGTCCCGTGGACGGTGAGAAGCGGCGTACGCCTGCCGTCATCACTCTGCTCGTGCTGGCCACCTTCGTGGTGATCCTCAACGAGACGATCATGCTCAACGCGATCCCGAACCTGATGGACAGCTTCGGGGTCACCGAGCATGCCGCTCAGTGGGTCTCGACCGCGTTCATGCTGACCATGGCGTCGGTGATCCCGGTGACCGGCTGGTTCCTGCAGCGGGTGACGACCAGGACGGCGTACGCGACGGCCATGGCCGTCTTCATCGCCGGCACCCTGATCTCGGCGATCGCACCGGTTTTCGGGATCCTGCTCGCCGGCCGGGTAATCCAGGCCGCCGGCACCGCGGTCATGATGCCGCTGCTGATGACCACGCTGATGACGGTGGTCGACGAGCACGACCGGGGCCGGGTGATGGGCAACGTCACCATGGCGATCTCGGTCGCGCCGGCACTGGGCCCGACGATCTCCGGGCTGATCCTCGGCTTCGGCTCGTGGCGCCTGCTCTTCCTGCTGGTCCTGCCGATCGCCATCGGGGTCGCGTGGTCCGGGCTGCGCCGGCTGGAGAATGTGGGCGAGACCTCCGAGTCGACCGTGGACTGGGCGTCCGTGGTGATCGCCGCACTCGGGTTCGGATCTCTCGTCTACGGGCTGAGCCGCTTCGCCGAGGGTGAAGTCGGGCGTCCGGTGGTGATCGCCGCCGTCGGCGCGGTGCTGATCGTCGGGTTCGTGTTCCGCCAGCTCCACCTGCAGCGGGTCGGCACGCCGTTGCTGGACCTGCGCGCGTTCCAGCACTCCACCTTCACCAAGGCATTGGTGCTGATGGCGATCGCGTTCCTGGCGATGATGGGCTCGATGATCCTGCTGCCGCTCTACCTGCAGACGGTGCGCGGCCTGTCTCCGCTGATGACCGGTCTGCTGGTCATGCCCGGTGGCCTGGCCATGGGTCTGCTCGGGCCGACCGTGGGACGGATCTTCGACACGTACGGTGGCCGGGTGCTCGTGATCCCGGGCTCCGTCGGCATCGTGGTCGCTCTCGCCGGGCTCTCGCAGATCTCGCTGACCACGCCCTACCTGCTCGTGCTGGTGCTCCACCTGGTCCTGATGGTCAGCCTGGCGGCTGCTTTCACCCCGGTCTTCACTCTGGGCCTGGGGTCGCTGCCGTCGCACCTCTACTCCCACGGCTCCTCGATCCTGGGCACGCTCCAGCAGGTCGCGGCCGCGTTCGGCACCGCCCTGGCGGTCACCGTGATGTCCGTACGCAGCGACCAGGTCATCGACGAGGTCGGTGCCGTCGCGGCCCAGGTGAGCGGCCTGCAGGCCGCGTTCATGGTCAGCGCCGCGCTGGCTCTGATCGTGGTCGTGATGGCCGTTCTGCTGCCGGCTCGCGCCGAGGGGTACGGCGAGTCTGACGAGGAGTCTGCTGAGTCTGCTGAGGACTCTGCCGCGGATCCGGACGGCGATATCGATGCCGAGCTCGCCGAGCTGTGCGAGCACGGGCGCGAGCCTGCTGTGTGTGGCTGCTGAGTCGTCGTATTCCTGTGTAGGAATACCCGGTTAACCGGGTATTCCTACGACTCCGAGCGCCACTGATAGACACCGATCAGCAGCATCCTCAGCTGCGTGCGCACGGTGGCGACGATCTGCTCCTCCTGCTCGGGGCGGGTGGTGGAGAGGATCTGCTCGGCGGTAGCGACCAGGACGGTCACGAACAGCGACGAGAGCACGTGCAGGTCCTTGGCCGTCCAGGTGTCGGTGCCGGTCATCAGCGCCAGATCGGTGGCGAGCTCGCGCTCGCAGAGCTCGATCTCGCGTCGAATGGCGTCGCGCACCGAACGCGGCCCAGCGACACGCTCGCGGGCGATGAACCCGAAGTGGTCGCGGCGGCGGTGAACGTGGTCGACGAGGGCGTCGATCGAGCCGTCGACGATGTCCTGATCGGCCCGGGCGTTGCGGCGTACGTCTCGGAAGAGGTCGCGCAGCGAGTCGAAGGACTCCTCGACCAGCGCCAGCCCGAGCGACTCGATCGAGTCGAAGTGGCGGTAGAACGCGGTCGGCACGATGCCGACCTGCTTGGCGACCTGGCGTAGCGAGAGAGCCGTCAGCGAGCTGTCGGTGCACAGCTCCAGCGTCGCGTCCAGGATCGCTCGCCGGGTCCGGAGCTTGCGCTCCGCACGGCTCTCCGGCTCCGCACCCGTATCGATCACCGGACCATCCTAGGCGCAGCGGCCGGTGGACCGTCAGGTGCACACCTGTACACCGTGATCTGGACCACGTCCGCGGCGTCTTGACGCGTGCTGCGATCACCCGCCATGGTTGTCGGTGTACAGATGTTCACTGAAAGGCGAAACACATGGCACTCGACCTCGGCGGCCGGATCCTCCGCTCCCGCACGGTTGCGGCGCTCGCCTCACCGCACGGCATCGACCGCTACCTGACCCAGATAAACCCGATGCTGGCCGCGCACGAGGTGCGCGCCCGCATCACCGACATCCACCCGGAGGTGAGCGCGCCTGGCGCGCCCCGGGTGGCGACCGTGACGCTCCAGCCCACCTCGACCTGGCGCGGCCACCGCGCCGGCCAGCACGTCAGTGTCGGCATCGAGACGGGGGAGGGGCGACGCACCACCCGCGTTTTCACCGTCTCCAACACCGAGGGGAAGCCGGGTGAGCCGCTCACCATCACGGTGCGTGCCCACGACGACGAGCACGCGACCCCCTACAGCATCTCCAAGTACCTGACCGAGCGAGCCACTGTCGGCACCCTGGTCCACCTGTCCCAGGCCGAGGGTGACTTCGTCCTCCCCGACCGGGTGCCCGAGCACATCCTTCTCATCTCCGGGGGCTCCGGCATCACCCCGGTGATGTCGATGCTTCGCTCCCTGCAGCGGCGTACGCACCGGGGCAAGGTCACCTTCCTGCACTGGGCGCCCGGCGCCGACCGCCAGATCTTCGCCGACGAGCTCGAGGAGATCCGTCACCAGGGCCACGGCGTCGACCTGCACATCCTCCACACCGCCGACGGGGCGCCCTACCTCTCCCCGGCGCTGCTGGAGAAGCTCGTCCCGGGCTACCGCGAGGTGCCGGCCTGGGCCTGCGGGCCGGCGTCGCTCATCGAGGCGGCTCAGGCGGCGTACGAAGGGACCGAGTCGCTTCGGGTCGAATACTTCAAGCCGCCCAAGAACGCCGGCGTGGCCGGCGGCGAGATGGAGTTCGCGCGCACCGGCAAGACCGTCGCCAACGACGGCGCCACGATCCTCGACCAGGCCGAGGCCGCGGGGCTGACCCCCGAGTCCGGCTGCCGGATGGGGATCTGCTTCTCCTGCACGACCAACAAGAGCTCCGGACGGGTCCGCAACGTCTTGACCGGCGAGACCTCCGAGCTCCCCGACGAACAGATCCGGATCTGCGTGAGCACGCCCGAGGGCGACTGCTCCGTGGACCTCTGACGATTCCTTCAAGGAGACACCCCCATGACCACTGTTGAGAAGACCGGCAACCGCCGGCTGAGCCCCGCGGAGCTGGAGGCGTTCGGCGCCGAGATGGACGCCATTCGCCAGCGGATCTTCGCCGACCTGGGCGAGAAGGACTCGGCGTACATCTACGACATCGTCAAGAAGCAGCGCGCCTTCGAGCTCGCCGGCCGCGCGCTCTTCTACCTGCCCGTGATCGGCTGGGTCCCGGCCGTCGCCTGCCTGTCGATCTCCAAGATCCTCGACAACATGGAGATCGGGCACAACGTCATGCACGGCCAGTACGACTGGATGGGCGACCCCGACCTCAACTCGCGCATGTTCGACTGGGACACGATGGCGCCGGCCGACAACTGGAAGTACGGCCACAACTACATGCACCACACGTTCACGAACATCCTGGGCAAGGACCGCGACGTGGGCTACGGCATCCTCCGGATGGACGAGGACCAGAAGTGGCACCCGTACTACCTCGGCAACCCGCTCTACGCGTTCCTGCTGATGACGTTCTTCGAGTGGGGCGTGGCGCTGCACGACCTCGAGGTCGACGAGCTCGTCGCCGGTCGCCGTACCTGGGCCGAGAACAAGGAGATCGGCGCCCGGATCTGGCGCAAGGTGAAGAAGCAGACGCTCAAGGACTACGTCCTCTTCCCGCTGCTCACCGGTCCGCTCGCGCCGCTGACCTTCGCGGGGAACTTCACCGCCAACATCATCCGCAACGTGTGGACGTTCAACATCATCTTCTGTGGCCACTTCCCGGCCGGCGTCGCCTCCTTCTCGCAGGAGGAGTGCGAGGACGAGACCCAGGGTCACTGGTACTACCGCCAGCTCCTCGGCTCCGCGAACATCACCGGCGGGCGCACCTTCCACATCATGTCGGGGAACCTGTCCCACCAGATCGAGCACCACCTCTTCCCTGACCTCCCGGCGCGTCGCTACCCGGAGATCGCCGAGGAGGTCCGTGAGATCTGCGAGCGCTACGGCCTCGCCTACAACACCGGCCCGTTGCACCAGCAGCTGTGGGGCGTCTTCAAGAAGATCTGCAAGTACGCCCTCCCCGACCGCAAGAAGCCGGCTTCTGCCGCGGTCGAGAGCGTTCCCGCCCTGGAGGGGGTCGCGGCATGACGCCTGACCAGCCACAATGGGTTGTCATGGAGCCCGAGCTGAGCAAGAACGAGATCCGCAAGGATGTCGCGCAGAGCGCCGTCGAGGTCACCGCCACCACCGTCGGCCAGGTCACCATGATCATCACCGGTGCCGTACGCGACGTGGCCGGTGCCATCGGTGGCCTCGCCACCGAGCTCTTCGAGCTCCGTGCTGCCGCCAAGCGTGCTGAGAAAGACCTCGCCGAATAGGTAGTTCTGCCGGCCGAATCCGCAGTTGTGGGCGACGAAACCATCGTTTCGTCGCCCACAACTGATTTCTCGTCCGCCACAGCTGCGGACTCGGCGGAGGTCAGTCCTCGGGGTCGTCGAGGCGGGCCAGCCAGGTGGCGAGGCGCTCGATGGGGGTCTCGTGCTCGGGGTGTACGTCGACGAAGGCCTGGAGCTGCTCGGCCAGCCAGGCGAGGGTGACCTCCTCGTCGCCCCGACGGGTGACGAGCTCCTCGATGCCGCGGTCGGTGAAGTACATGGCGTCAGTCTTTCATTCTGCGTTCAGTGGTGCGTCGGAGGCCGGGCCTCCGGAGAGGCCGCGTACGACCATGCCGAGGGTGGCGTTGATGAGCCGATCACGCTCGGAGTCGGGGCAGGTGCGGTAGGGCCCGTCGATGAGCAGGACCGCGAGGCCGTGGACGGCGGACCAGGCAGCCGTCTCGGCGTCGGGGCGCAGCTCCGGAGCCAGCCAGCCGGCCTCGACCAGATCGTCGAGGGCCGTGGTGAGGAAGGCGTAGGGCGGCGCTTCGGCGAGGATCGCGGACATCTCCCCGGGCGGGTGTGGGTCTCCGTCGTGCGGGCGGAGGAAGGCGGTGCGGAACAGGCCGGGCTGAGCGAGCGCGAAGCGGATGTAGCCGCGCCCGGCCGCCGCGAGGCGCTGCACAGCGGCCTCGGCGGGATGCGGAGCCGGCTTCTCGGCGGCCAGGAGGTCGAGGATCGTGGCGGCCAGGCGGTCCATGGCCTCGTGCTTGGCGGCGACGAGCAGGTCGGCCTGGTTGGCGAAGTGGCGGTAGGTCGCGGTCGGGGTCACGCCGACAGCGCGGGCCGCGGCTCGGATGGTCACCGCGTCCGGGCCGCCTTCCTCGGCAAGCGTCGCGGCCGCATCGACCAGTGCGTTCCGGAGGTCGCCGTGGTGGTAGGGCCGGGCGCCCTCGTCCGAGCTCTCTGAGGGTTTCACGGAATTCATGTTGACACCTGCCCACATCAAAGGGAAAGTTAACACCTGCAAAGTTTACGCCTGCCCACATTCATTCTGGAGGAATCGTGTTCCACCGACTCGGCACCCTCGTGGTGCGAAATCCGCGCCGGGTCCTGGTGATCGGCCTGGTCGCCCTCCTCGGCGCGATCTATCTGGCCACCTCGGCCTTCGGCAAGCTCGACGACGCAGGCTTCGACGACCCCGCCTCGGAGAGCAGCCGCGCGGCCACCGCGCTGGAAGAGGGCTTCGGCAACGAGGCCGGCTTCCTCCTGACCGTCAGCGCCGCCGACAGCGCGGTGACCGAGGGCACCGCCGCGAAGGACGCTCAGGCGCTCGTCGACCGCCTCCGAGCCGACGACGACCTGACCGACGTCGTCTCCTACCTCGACGCCCCTGGTCCCGGCATGATCTCGGACGACGGCACCCACGGCCTGATCTCCGTCGGCGCGAAGAACCCGGACACGGTCGACGCCGCCGCGGTGATCGACCGCTACACCGACGAGACCGCGGCCGACGGTGCCACGACGGTCCACGTCGGCGGCCAGCTCGCGACCTTCGAGGAGGTCGGCAGCCAGATCGGCGCCGACCTCGCCCTAGCCGAGGCGATCGCGATCCCGCTGATGATCGCGCTGCTGGTCCTCGCCTTCGGCAACGTCGTCGCCGCCGTCGTCACGATCGGAGTCGGCGGGTTCGCCATCGCCGGCACCTTCGCCGAGCTCTCGGTGCTAGGCAACTTCACCGATGTCTCCATCTACGCCCTCAACCTGACGACCGGCCTCGGGCTCGGCCTCGCCGTGGACTACGGACTGCTGATGGTGGCGAGAGTCCGCGAGGAGCGTGCCGCCGGAGCGGAGCACGCCGACGCCGTCGTGCGCGCCGTGGAGACCGCCGGGCGGACGATCGTCTTCAGCGCCACCACCGTCGCGGTCTCACTGGCCTCGCTGCTCGTCTTCCCGCTCTACTTCCTGCGCTCCTCGGCGTACGCCGGCATCGGGGTCATGGTGATCACCGCGGTGGTCGCGGTGGTGCTGCTCCCCGCCACGATCACGCTCCTGGGCGACCGGATCGACGCCCTCCGCGTCCCGGGCGTCCGCGGTCTCCGCGGTGGCGCCGCCCCGTTCTGGACCCGGCTGGCTGGCTTCGTCACCAGGCGGCCGTGGGTCGCGCTCCCCGTCGTGGCCGTCCTGCTCGCGATGGCCGCGCCGCTGGCCGCCATCGAGTTCGGCACCCCCGACGACCGAGTCCTCCCAGCATCGGCGGGGAGCCGCCAGGCCGGCGACCTGCTGCGCGAGGAGTTCGATGGCGACGGCACCAGCCCCATCCGCGTCGTGACCACCTCGACCGTCGAGGACGAGAGCCTGGCGACGTACGCCGCCGACCTCTCCCGGGTCGACGACGTCGATCGCGTCGACACCCGCGTCGGGACGTACGTCGACGGCACCCTCGCCTCGAAGACACCGGCCCTCCCGCCCGGTGACGGGGCGGACGAGCTCGCCGTCGTCAACCAGCTCGACCGTCAGTCCGAGGAGGCGCGTGACCTGGTCCGTGACGTACGCGCCGTCCCGTCACCAGCCGGGACCGAGGCGTTCGTCGGTGGCGGCGCCGCGGAGCTGCTGGACTCCCTCGACGCGATCGGCGCCAAGCTCCCGTACGCCGTCGGCGGGCTCGCGATCGCGATGGTGGTGATCCTGTTCCTGTTCACCGGCAGTCTGGTGCAGCCGCTCCGGGCGCTGGTGCTCAACGTCATCGGTCTCGGCGCGACGGTCGGGACGACCGTGCTGATCTTCCAGGAGGGATTCGGTGCCGATCTGCTCGGCTTCACCGCGATGCCGCTGAACGTCTCGATGGTCGTCCTGCTGCTGGTGATCGCGTTCGGGCTGTCGATGGACTACGAGGTCTTCGTGCTCGGCCGGATCACCGAGATGCGCCGACGCGGTCTCGGCAATGTCGAGGCGGTCGTGCAGGGGCTGGCCCACACCGGCCGCATCGTCACCACCGCCGCCGCCCTGATCGCGACCAGCTTCTTCGCGTTCATGGTCAGCGACATCAGCTTCATGAAGTTCTTCGGCCTCGGGGTTGGCCTGGCGATCCTCATCGACGCGGTCCTGATCCGCGGCATCCTCCTCCCGGCAGCCATGCGGGTGCTCGGGGAGGCGGCCTGGTGGGCACCGCGACCGCTGCGGCGCCTGCACCGCAAGGTCGGGCTCAGCGAGGAGCCGGTCCCGGTCCCCGTCTGAGACGACCGGAGCGAGGTCGAGCGGCGAGCTTGCTCGTCCGCGCGCGCCGAGCGAGGGAGTTACCGCGCGAAGCGCGGACCAAAACCACGCCGAGTCGGCGCGTCAGAACGCGCCGACTCGGCATTGGGTTCGATCCGGGGATCAGGAGAAGGCGCGGTCGATGAGCTCCTTCTGCTCGACCGTGTGCCGCTTGATGGTGCCGACGGCGGTGGTGGAGGAGGCCGGGCGGGTGATCGGCTCGACCTCGCGGCCCAGCTCGGGGACCACGTTGAGGTAGTAGCTCGGCCACGGGCCCTGGTTGAAGGGCTCGTCCTGGACCCACTTGACCTTCGCGTTCGGGTACTTTGCGAGCTCGGTGGCCAGCTCCTCGGTCGGCCACGGGTAGAGCTGCTCGACGCGGACGATCGCGACGTCGTCGCGGTCCCGCTTCTTACGCTCGACCGTGAGGTCCCAGGTCAGGCGGCCCGAGACCAGCAGGACAGTGCTGACCTTCGAGGCGTCGGCCTCGGTGTCGGGGATGACCGGCTGGAACGAACCCGAGGTGAAGTCGGCCGGCTGGGAGGCGGCCTCCTTGCGGCGCAGCATCGACTTCGGGGTGAAGACGATCAGCGGCCGGTGCTCGGCGCCGAGGGTGTGCGTACGGAGCAGGTGGAAGTAGGAAGCCGGCGAGGACGGCTGCGCCACGACCATGGCCTCGTCGGCGCACAGCGTGAGGAACCGCTCGATGCGCGCCGAGGAGTGGTCGGCACCCTGGCCCTCGTAGCCGTGCGGCAGCAGCAGCACGACACCGGAGTCCTGGCCCCACTTGGTCTTGCCTGCGGAGATGTACTCGTCGATCACCGACTGGGCGCCGTTGACGAAGTCACCGAACTGGGCCTCCCACAGGACCAGCGAGTCCGGCCGCGCGACCGAGTAGCCGTACTCGAAGCCGAGGGCTGCGTACTCGGAGAGCAGCGAGTCGTAGACGTAGAACTTCGCCTGGTCCTCGGTGAGGTTGTTGAGCGGCGTCCACTCGTCGGCGTTCTTGCGGTCGATCATGGTCGCGAAGCGCTGCACGAAGGTGCCGCGACGCGAGTCCTGGCCGGCCAGGCGCACCGGGCGCCCGTCCATCAGGAGCGACCCGAACGCCAGCGTCTCGCCGGTGCCCCAGTCGATGCCGCCGTCGGTGATCTGGGTCGCGCGACGCTGCAGCTGCGGCATCACCTTCGGGTGGACCGTGAAGCCCTCCGGCGGGGTGACGTACGCATCCGCGATCCGCTTCAGCACATCGTTGGTGATCGCGGTGACGGTCTCGCCGGCAGGCTTCTCGGGGTAGTCCGGGACGGTCTCCCAGGCCTGCGGCATCTTGTCGGCCTCGCGCACCTCGGTGAAGACCTGCTCCAGGCGAGCCTGGTAGGCGGCCAGCACCTGCTCCGCCTCCTCGATCGTGATGTCACCACGACCGATCAGCGACTCGGTGTAGAGCTTGCGGACCGAGCGCTTCTGCTCGATCAGGTCGTACATCATCGGCTGGGTGAACGACGGGTCGTCGCCCTCGTTGTGACCGCGGCGGCGGTAGCAGATGAGGTCGATGACGACGTCCTTGTTGAACGCCTGGCGGTACTCGAAGGCGAGCCGCGCGACGCGCACGCAGGCCTCCGGGTCGTCGCCGTTCACGTGGAAGATCGGCGCCTGCACCATCCGCGCGACGTCGGTGGCGTAGAGCGAGGAGCGGGAGGAGCCCGGCGAGGTGGTGAAGCCGACCTGGTTGTTGATGACCAGGTGGACGGTGCCACCGGTGCGGTAGCCACGCAGCTGGGACAGGTTCAGCGTCTCCGCGACCACACCCTGGCCGGCGAACGCGGCGTCACCGTGGACCAGCAGCGGCAGGACCGGGAAGACCGCGCCCTGGTCGAGCACGTCCTGCTTGGCGCGGGCGATGCCCTCCAGGACCGGGTCGACGGTCTCGAGGTGGGACGGGTTGGCGGCGACGGAGACCTTGATCGTGTCGCCCAGGTCGGAGAGGAACTCGCCCTCGGCACCCAGGTGGTACTTCACGTCGCCGGAGCCCTGGACCGTGCGCGGGTCGATGTTGCCCTCGAACTCGCGGAAGATCTGGTTGTAGGACTTGCCGACGATGTTGGCGAGCACGTTGAGGCGGCCGCGGTGGGCCATACCGATCGTGACCTCGTCCAGACCGGCCTCGGCGGCGGCCTCGCAGACCTCGTCGATGACCGGGATCGCGGTCTCGCCACCCTCGAGGGAGAACCGCTTCTGGCCGACGAACTTGGTCTGCAGGAAGGTCTCGAAGGCCTCGGCCTCGTTGAGCTTCGACAGGATCCGGAGCTGCTCCTGGCGGGGGGTCTTGTCGTAGGGCCGCTCGACGCGGTCCTGGATCCACCGGCGCTGCTCGGGGTCCTGGATGTGCATGTACTCGATGCCGGTGGTGCGGACGTAGGAGTCACGCAGGACACCGAGGATCTCGCGCAGCTTCATGAACGGCTTGCGGCCGCCGGCGAAGGAGCCGACCGGGAACTCGCGGTCGAGGTCCCACAGCGTCAGCCCGTGCGACTCGATCTGCAGGTCGGGGTGCGAACGCTGCTTGTACTCCAGCGGGTCGGTGTCGGCCATCATGTGACCACGCACGCGGTGGGCGTGGATGATCTCGCCGACCTTGACCTGCTTGGAGATCTGGTCGTCGTGGGTGGTGTCGATGTCCTGGTTCCAGCGGATCGGCTCGTACGGGATCCGCAGCGACGCGAAGATCTCATCGTAGAAGTCGTTCTCACCGAGCAGGAGCCGGTGGACGGTGGCCAGGAACTCGCCGGACTGGGCGCCCTGGATGACCCGGTGGTCGTACGTCGAGGTCATCGTCATGATCCGCGAGACCGCGTTCTGGGCGAGCTTCGAGGGGGAGGCGCCCTGGAACTCGGGCGGGTAGTCCATCGAGCCGACACCGATGATCGCGGCCTGGCCCTGCATCAGCCGCGGCACCGAGTTGTTGGTGCCGATGCCGCCGACGTTGGTCAGGCTGACTGTGGTGCCGGAGTAGTCGGCCATGGACAGCTTGTTGTCCTTGGCCTTGCGGACGATGTCCTCGTACGCGGTCCAGAAGCCGGCGAAGTCCATCAGCTCGCAGCCCTTGATGGACGGCGCCACGAGCTGGCGGGTGCCGTCCTTCTTCTGCTGGTCGATGGCCAGACCGAGGTTGATGTGCGGCGGGGTCACCTGGGTCGGCTTGCCGTCGACCTCGGCGTAGGTGTTGTTCATCGCCGGCATCGCCTTGATCGCCTTGATGATGGCGTAGCCGATGAGGTGGGTGAAGGAGACCTTGCCACCGCGAGCGCGCTTGAGGTGGTTGTTGATGACCGTGCGGTTGTCCCACAGCAGCTTGACCGGCATGTTGCGCACGGAGGTCGCGGTCGGCACCGCGAGCGACACGTCCATGTTCTTGGCGGTGGCGGCGGGGATGCCGCGCAGCGTGGTGTAGGTCGGCTCGTCGGTGACGGCGACGGCGGTCGGCTTCGGGGCGTCCTTGGGGGTGGGCGTCGCGGTGCCCTTGGCCGGCTCGGCGGCCTGCGCGGCGGGGCGCGGCTTCGCCTTGGGGGCCGGAGCCGCCTTGGCGGCAGGCGCCTCTGCGGAGGCAGGGGTGGTCGGCGCGGGCGCGGTGGCCGGCGCGGGGGAGACCGGAGCCTTGGCTGCGGGCGCGGCGGCGGGCGTCGCCGGGGCGGCGGCGCCGTTCGGCGACGCGCCAGGCTGTCCGTTGGTCTCGAAGAACTTCACCCACACGGGGTCAACACTGCTGGGATCCTTCGTGTACTGGTCGTACATCTCCTCGACCAGCCACTCGTTGGCGCCGAATTCCGCGGGGATGTCGGCAGTGTTGGGGGACGGGGTGCCTGAGGACACGGCTTGATTCGCCTCTTCCGAATTTTCGCACTGTAAGAAATGGGTTGCCCACTGGCAAGGCTATCCCCCCGAACATGCAAATGCCCGATGCAGGTTCTCCCTGTGGACAGGATGTAATCCGTCCCACATCTTGCGTTACCCACCGGGTGTACGCGCAACCCGGGCCGGTATGCGTACAGTGGCCCGGTCCCGGAGCAGGTCTATGAGGCGGATTCCCCACATGACGAGCAGCAGTACGAGGCGCCTTTCGCGCGTCGCAACGGCACTCACGGCGGCGGCCCTGAGCAGCACCTTGGCACTCACCGGATGCGGTGGTGAGCCCGACAAGAAGGCCGCCTCGCCGTCCCCGTCGCCGACCCCGGCGGCCACGGTGAAGTCGGCCGCGAAGCTCGTCCACGTGCAGGGCAAGTTCCCCAAGAGCCGGCACCAGGCGGTCTCCGCCAGCGTGGCCAAGGTCGTCGACCGGTGGCTGCAGGCGGCGTACGTCGGGGGTGACTACCCGCGCGCGACCTCCACCTTCACCGCGAAGTCCTTTCCGGGCTTCTCCAAGGTCACGATCGCCCAGGCGGGCAAGCAGATGACCCAGATGAGCAACGCCACGATCGCTCCTCACATCGACGGGGTCGAGGTGGTCGCCAGCGACGTCCACGTCGATCTGCTGGCCAACAACAACTATCCGGTCGGCGCGGTCGCACGGGTGCGGCTGGTCTACGACACCACGGGGGACCGGGCGTCACGCCAGACCGTCCGCGGCACCCTGGACATGGTGCCGACCAAGACCTCCTGGGCCGTCTTCGGCTTCAACATCACCCGCGAGGAGAAGCCGGCGCTGGACCCGTCCTCGGCGCCGTCCGCCTCGCCGAGCACCTCGGGAGACAAGTCATGAGCCGCATGACGACGCTCGTACGCCGCCGCCTCCTGACCACGCTCGCGCTGGGCGTGGTGCTCGCGCTGACCGCGGTCCTGGTGCCTGACGCCGAGGTCGCCCAGCCGCGCGCGGAGCTGATCGCGACCAAGTGGGCCAAGGGTCTCGACGTCGCCAAGTTCACCCGCAAGGGCGGCACGATCTGGGTCCTCGCCGTCGGCTCGGACGCCCGCCCCGGCCAGAAGGTCACCCGCACCCGCGGCGACGCGCTGCACCTGATCGGCTTCAACCCGTCCTCGGGCTATGCGACCGACATCAGCATCCCGCGCGACTCCTACGTCAACATCCCTGGCCACGGGCGCGACAAGATCAACTCGGCGCTGCTCTACGGCGGCCCGAAGCTGATGGGCCGCGCCGTCGGCAACCTGGTCGGCGTGCAGCCTCAGTACGTCTTCGTCACCTCCTTCTCGGGCATGAGCGACATGGTGATCGGGATCGGTGGCGTCGACGTCGACAACCCGCGTGCCTTCAGCGATCCGTACGTCGCGCGCTACGGCTTCAAGAAGGGCCGGATCCACATCAGCGGCCCGCACTCGGTCGACTTCGCGCGGGCCCGCAAGACGCTGCCAGGCGGTGACTTCGACCGCTCGGCCAACCAGTCCCGGGTGATCCGCGGCATCCACCGCAAGATCGTCGCCCGGCAGTACGACATCGGCTTCAAGGCCAAGGGCGTCTCGCTGGTGATGAAGAAGATGCACACCACCGGCCTCTCCGGCCGCGACCTCTACCAGCTCGCCAATGCCGTCGCCGCGATCAACCCGGGCAAGATCCGCACCTGCGTCGTTCCCGGCGGGATCGGCAACGCCGGCGCCGCCAGCGTTGTCTTCCCCAACGTCGGGGCGGCCCGGGCGATGGGCAACGACGCGCGCAACGACGGCCGGCTCAACCGCGGCTGCCGCGGCTGAGCCTCACCGGTGCGCGGCGACGAAGTCGCGCACCAACGGGGCGATGCGCTCGGGATGATCGGCGACCACCCAGTGTGAGCCGGCGACCTCGCGGACCGTCAGGTCCGCGACGTACGGCTGCGGGGCCTCGGTCGCCAGCGCCCGGCTGACGTAGACGTCGCCGGTCGGGGCGATGACCTGGACCGGGACGGTGACCGGCCGGGGCTGAGGGTGTCCCATCCGGGCGATCGCGTTGGCACGGTAGAGCTCGAGGCCGTTGATCCGGTCGGCCTGGGTGCGGTCCACGGCCGAGCCGCCGACGATCCGGTCGAGGAACCCGGAGCGCCACGCGAGCTCGGGGAGCAGCGGCGCCTGGAAGAACCCGATGTAGGTCGACTCGGCACCCTGCTTGAGGCGCTCGAGGACGCCGCGGGCGGTCCGCGCCGGCGTACGCAGCCAGGCTCCGGTCTGGTCGAGGCTCGGCCCCGAGATCGAGGTGAACGACGCGATCCGTTCGGACGGCACGTTGCCGGCGACCGCCTCCCATGTCTGGGTCGAGCCCCAGTCGTGGGCGAGCAGGTGCACCGGCGCCGACGGGCTGACCGCGTCGATGACGGACTGCAGATCCGCGTTGAGCTGCTCGATCAGATAGCCCTCGCGCTTGGCCGGTGCCTGCGAGCTGCCGTGGCCGCGTACGTCGTAGGTCACGATCCGCAGCTCGCTGCCGAGGATCCTCACCAGCGGGAGCCAGACGCTGGCGTTGTCGGGGTAGCCGTGGACGCAGACCAGCGTCGGGCGGGTGTCGCCGGGAGACCCGAAGTCGGTGACGGCCAGCCGGAGCCCGTCGGTGGTCGTTACGTAAAGGCTGCTCACGTGGGCGAGGCTAGTCGGCCGAGGTTCACGCCGACGTGACACGATTCGCCCCATGGACATCAGCTATCCGGTCACGATCGCCGCGGCTCGCACCTGGTTCAAGCTCGGCGACATCAAGATCAACATGACCGGCGCGGAGCACATCCCCGAGTCGGGCGGTGCCCTGCTGGCGGTCAACCACCTCTCCTTCGTCGACTACATCATGGCCGGGTTCCCCGGGGCGGAGCGCGGCCGGCTGACCCGGTTCATCGCGAAGAAGGAGGTCTTCGACCACCCCGTCGGCGGCCCGGTGATGCGCTCGTTCCACCACATCCCGATCGACCGCAGCTACGGCGCGGCCGGGATGAAGAAGGCTGTCGACTACCTCCAGGACGGTGAGGTCGTCGGGATCTTCCCCGAGGCGACCATCTCGCGCTCGTTCCTGATCAAGGACCTCAAGACCGGCACCGTACGCATCGCCGCCGACGCCGGAGTCCCGCTGATCCCCGTCGTGCTGTGGGGCACCCAGCGGATCATGACCAAGGGGCAGAAGGTCGACCTGTCGCGTCACAAGACGATCGGGATCGAGATCGGCCCGCCGCTGCCGGTGACCGGGGAGGACCCGGCCGCCGAGACCGCTGCGCTCAAGGCGCAGATGGAGGCCATGCTCGACCGGCTGATCAAGGCGCACCCCGCCGAGGAGCAGCCCCCGGGCTCGTGGTGGCTGCCGAAGGCGTACGGCGGCTCGGCCCCCACGCTCGAGGAGGCCGAGACGATGTACGCCGAGGAGCGCAGGCTGCGCGCTCAGCGGAAGGCCGCGAAGCGGAAGTCCTGAGGACTCTCCTGAGGTTGTCGAAGGGCTCGACCTAGGTCGGAGCGCCGGCGCGCTCGGCGCCGGCCATGTGCTCGACCGCGGTCATCGCAACATCGAAGAGCCCGTCGACGACGTCGTCGTAGCCGTGGGTGCTGCCCACGAATGGATTCAGTCGGGGATCCTGGCCGGTGGCTCCGATGATTGCGGCGATGGCTTCGCCTGCCTCTTCGGTCACCTTCGCGACTCTCCCCCAGAGAACGGCTTCGGCGTCGCGATCGCCCTGGGACTCATCGAGCCACCGGGACAGATACGCGAGCAGAGCCGGCGTAGCGTCGGTCATGCGGTCGGAGTCTAGGGCGCTCCCGGTAATCCGGTCGAGCCTTAGATATCGGGGCTACTCAGCGGGCTGGTAGACCCCGAGCCGATTTCCGGACGGGTCGGTGAAGATGAACCGGCGCCCGCCGGGGTAGTCGTAGGGCGCTTCGGTGATCGTGCCGCCGGCCTTCTCGACGGCCGCCACCGCGGCCTCCAGGTCGGCCGTGCGGATCAACGGGAGCGGGGCGACGGGGGTCTCGGAGGCGTACATCCCGCCGTTCTCGTCCTTGCCGTCGGGACCGACGATCCCGGCGTACATCCCGCCGTAGTCGTTGAAGGACCAGCCGAAGGCGGACTCGTAGAAGGTGCGGGAGCTCGGGAGGTCGGTGACCGCGAGCTCGAGGTAGTCGATGTGGAGTGCATTCATGCCCATCGACGCTACTCGCGACCACCGACACTTCTGGTCAGCCGAAGTCGATCTCGAATCCCTTGCCGCGGAAGGAGCCGAGCTTGGTGGCGTCGCGGAGGTAGGCGAGCGGGCCGTCGGGGTCGAAGGCCCAGGTGCCGCGCGCGGGCAGCAGCTTGGCGCGGCCCTTCATGGTGAGCCAGGCCGTGTCGGGGTGCTCCTCGATGCCCGGCTGCTCCACGTTGCCCTGCATCGGCACGGGCGGGGCGAGCTGGGTGACATCGTTGAACTTCGCCGTCGCGATGGGTCCGTCGTCGGAGCTCGCCTCCCAGGTGTGGGTCGCCAGCGGCCCCTTGGTGGACGAACCTCCGCTGAACTTGGCCAGCCCCTTCGGGATCGCCCACAACGTGCGCCCGCCGGCCACGGAGTCGGGGGAGTCCACCCAGATGTCGACGACGCTCACCGCCTTCTTCCCGTTGGACGCGGTGATCACCCGGGCGGAGAGGAGCTCGTGGTAGGTCAGCGGGCTCGGCTCGGTGTAGTCGACCAGGGCGACGGCGTAGATGCCCTTCGGGCGCAGCTCGTCGACGTCGTGGGCGAGCCGGTAGACCGAGAGCCACATCGATCCGTGCATGTGCCAAGGGGCTGGGGGATAGCTGGTCACGTGGGTCTCCCGAATTTCTGTTGTGGTCCGTGTCGAAGCGGTCATGCTCGGTTCGACGCGTAGGCGTGTGGCGATCGTCGCCACGTTTTACCCAAGGAGACCAGAGATGACCGACCAGGTGAAGGGCCCCGCCGCCTACTTCCCGTCCATCGAGAAGAAGTACGGCCGCCCGATCGCGGAGTGGCAGCAGATCATCCGCGACAGCGGGATCACCAAGCATATGGAGCTCGTCGGCATGCTGAAGACCGAGTACGCCCTCGGCCACGGTCACGCCAACGCCCTCGTCGCCCACACCCTCGCCGAGGGGCGATGAGCGAGGGTGCTTCAGAGATCTAGTGCGAGATAGGCCGAGGGCACTGCGTCCGTCAGCCAGACGTTGTTGTCGGTGCACCAGAAGGTGAGCCCGTCGGCATGCATCGTGGCCGCGTCGATGGGCATGCCGACTGCCTCGTCCGCTGCCGGTTATCGGTCGAAAATGAGAGAAACCGCTGGTCACCCAGCGGTCTCATCTGTGCCCCCGGCAGGAATCGAACCTGCGGCCTACGGTACCGGAAACCGGCGCTCTATCCCCTGAGCTACGGAGGCGATGCACTGCTCGAGCAGTGCGAATGGAACCCTACAGGCTGGGACGGATAACGGTGAAACCGACTGGCGCTTATACGCTGGACCTCGTGACTCCTGAGCAGCTTTCCACCGCGGTCGTCGATGTCCTCACCGCGCTCGTCGATGAGGGTGCGATCACCCTTCCCGACGGCGTTCCGAGCACTGTCACGGTGGAGCGACCCCGGCAGAAGGGGCACGGCGACTACGCCACCAACGTGGCGCTGCAGCTGGCCAAGAAGGCGGGGATGAACCCGCGTGCGCTGGGGGAGCAGGTCGCGGAGAAGCTGAAGGCGACCGACGGGATCGCGGACGTCGAGATCGCCGGTCCGGGCTTCCTGAACATCTCCGTCGAGGCCGGTGCCCAGGGCAAGCTGGCGGGCGAGATCGTCGCCGCCGGGGCTGCGTACGGCAACAACGACTCCTTCAAGGGCCACAACATCAACCTGGAGTTCGTCTCAGCCAACCCGACCGGCCCGCTGCACCTCGGTGGTGTCCGCTGGGCCGCGGTCGGGGACGCGCTCGGTCGTGTCCTGGAGGCGTCCGGCGCCGAGGTCACCCGGGAGTACTACTTCAACGACCACGGCGGCCAGATCGACCGCTTCGCGCGCTCGCTCCTGGCCTGGGCCCAGGGCCAGCCGGTGCCGGAGGACGGCTACGGCGGGGCGTACATCGAGGAGATCGCCAAGCAGGTCCTCGCCAAGGAGCCGAACGCGCTCGAGAGCGACGACCCGCAGGAGGTCTTCCGGTCGATCGGCGTGGAGCTGATGTTCGCCGAGATCAAGCAGAGCCTGCACGACTTCAACGTCGACTTCGACGTCTACTTCCACGAGGACAACCTCCACAAGTCAGGAGCCGTGGAGCGCGCCATCGAGAAGCTCCGCGAGCTCGGCAACGTCTACGAGAAGGACGGCGCGATCTGGCTGGCGACCGAGAAGTTCGGTGACGACAAGGACCGTGTCGTCATCAAGGCCGACGGCAACGGGGCCTACTTCTCCGGCGACCTCGCCTACTACCTCGACAAGCGCGAGCGCGGCTTCGACCGGTGCTTCATCATGCTGGGCGCCGACCACCACGGCTACGTCGGCCGGATGATGGCGATGTGCGCCGCCTTCGGCGACACGCCCCACGAGAACCTCGAGATCCTGATCGGCCAGATGGTCAACCTCCTCAAGGACGGCCAGCCGATGCGGATGTCGAAGCGTGCCGGCACCGTGGTCACCATCGACGACATCGTCGAGGCGATCGGGGTGGACGCGGCCCGCTACGCGCTGGCGCGCTACTCCAGCGACTCCAACATCGACATCGACCTCGACCTGTGGGCCAAGGCCGACAGCGCCAACCCGGTCTACTACGTGCAGTACGTCCACGCGCGCACCTGCCGGATGATGGCCAACGCGGCCGACCTGGGCATGCAGATCGATCTCGACACCTTCGAGCCGGAGCTGCTCACCCACGAGCGCGAGGGCGAGCTGCTGCGTGCGCTGGCCGAGCTGCCCCGCGTGGTCGCGACCGCCGCCGAGCTGCGCGAGCCGCACCGCGTCGCCCGCTACCTCGAGGACACCGCCGGGATCTTCCACCGCTGGTACGACGATGACGACTGCCGCATGCTGCCCAAGGGCGACGAGCCGGTCGCGCCCATCAACCTGGCCCGGCTGGCACTCGTCTCCGCCGCCCGCACCGTCTTCGCCAACGGCCTCGGTCTGCTCGGCGTCTCAGCCCCGGAGCGGATGTGATGACCTCCCACGCATCGCCGGGCTCGTTCACCGGCACCTCTCCGGTATGGCTGAAGACCCCCGACGACGTCAACGCCCTCGTGCCCGCGCTGTGGTCGGCGACGGCCGAGAAGACCGACGGTGTCCTCACCGTCGGAGGCGTCGCGGTGCCCGACCTGGTCGCGAACATCAACACCCCTGCGTACGTCCTGGACGAGGCCGACTTCCGCGAGCGCGCCCGCGCGTTCCGTGACGCCTTCACGGGCTACGACGTCTACTACGCCGGCAAGGCGTTCCTGTGCACCGAGGTGGCGCGCTGGGTGGCGCAGGAGGGGCTCTGCCTCGACGTCTGCTCCAACGGTGAGCTCTCGGTCGCGCTGCGCGCCGAGGTGGACCCGGCGAAGATCGGCTACCACGGCAACAACAAGACCCCGATGGAGCTGCGCCGGGCGATCGTCGCGGGCGTCGGACGGATCATCGTCGACTCCTTCCACGAGGTCGAGCGGGTCGCCGCGATCGCCGCCGAGACCGGCCTCACCGCCCGGGTGATGGTGCGGGTGACCGCCGGCGTCGAGGCCCACACCCACGAATACATCGCCACCGCCCACGAGGACCAGAAGTTCGGCTTCTCGATCTCCTCCGGCGACGCCTTCGAGGCCGTACGCCGGCTGCTGGAGGCCCCGAACGTCGAGATGCGCGGGCTCCACTCCCACATCGGTTCCCAGATCTTCGACTCCTCCGGCTTCGAGGTCGCCATCCGGCGGGTGCTGGCGCTGCAGGCGCGGATCCGGGACGAGCTCGGCACCGAGCTTCCCGAGATGGACCTCGGTGGTGGCTTCGGCATCGCCTACACCACCCAGGACGACCCCTCGACGCCCAAGGCCCTGGCCGAGGAGCTCACCGCGATCGTCGAGCACGAGTGCCGTGGCTTCGGACTCGCGGTGCCGCACCTCTCGATCGAACCGGGCCGCGCCATCGTGGGCCCCTCGATGTGCACCGTATACACGGTCGGCACGGTCAAGGAGGTCGCCCTAGACGGCGGCGTCACCCGCACCTACGTGAGCGTCGACGGCGGGATGAGCGACAACATCCGCACGGCTCTCTACGACGCCGACTACTCCGCCACCCTCGCCGGCCGGTCCTCGTCCGCCGGGCCAGTGCTCGGCCGTGTCGTCGGCAAGCACTGCGAGGCCGGCGACATCGTGGTCAAGCACGAGTTCCTGCCCGGCGACATCGCTCCCGGTGACCTGATCGCGGTCCCGGGCACCGGTGCCTACGGTCGCTCGATGGCATCCAACTACAACCACGCCCTGCGTCCGCCGGTCGTCGCGGTCCGCGACGGTGAGTCCCGGGTGATCGTCCGGCGCGAGACCGAGGACGACCTCTTCGCCACCGACATGGGCTGACTGGGCGCGTTCCTCCGTCAAGGTATGCAGACGAAGGCACACATCCCCAGCGGAGCTCCGCTGGGGATGTGGTCTTTTCTCTGCATACCCTTCGACAGGCTCAGGACACCGCCTTGACGGAGGGTCATGACCGCAGTGCCCGGAGGACCGCCCGCCCACGCGGTGAGAGACGGTAGCCGACGGGGAGGGACTCGGTGAGGCCGAGCTCCTTGAGCCGGCGGATATCGGCCTTGAACGGCTTCTTCTCTCGCCCGATCGAGGCCGCGATGGTCTCGGCCAGCTCACCGGGCCGAGCCTCGATGAGCTCCAAGTGCTCCCGTGTCCACGGGCCACGGCGGCTGCGCCGGTCCATGTCGGCCAGCTTCGCGACCAGTGCAGCGGTCTCGGTCTTTCCCGGGCGCTTGGTACGCAGCGCGACCCGCTCGTCCTCGCCGGCATAGCGCATCTCGATCCGGTAGACCTCGCCGTCCTTGCGGGAGAGGAAGGCGAGCAGGTTCTCGAGGGTCATGCCCGCCCGGCGGGCATCCTCGTCGGTCAGCGTGTCGCAGGACACCGGCGAGACGGAGATGAACTCGACCACGCCAATCCGGGTGCGCTGGCGGCCTCCGGCGACATGCATCGGACGTTTCCAGCGGCGGAAGGCGAGGTCGACCTCGCCGGTGCGGATGCGTTCGAGGTCGGCGTTGGGGAACAGCACGCACCCATCAAACCGCGTGGCGTACGAAATTCGGTTTCGCCTTCCCGAAATCCCTGGGTCCGTGAGCCTACGATGGGGCGCATGCCGAGGGGGGTCTACTCAGAGAGACCGCTCGCGACGCCGTCCCAGGCGCCGCGAGCGTCTGTCGCCCGGCTGACGAAGGAGCGGCGGGACAGCGTGTCCCGAGCGGCGCAGACGTTCGGCTGGCACGTGGTGACCGGCAAGGCCGCCGCGCAGCGGCCGGTGCGGTGGGAGGTGCTGGGGCCGGACGTACGCGCCGAGCGCTGCGACCTCGTCGTCGACGGCACCTGCGACGGGATCCTGGTCGAGTACTGGCACGGCAAGGCGTCCTCCGGGAAGGGGCCTTGGCGTCCGGCGCGCTGGGTGGTGGTGCGCGTCCCCGCCCACCTGCCGAAGACGGCCGCGATGATCGGGCTCTCGCCGGGCTCGGGCAACACCGGCACCGGCCGGGTGCCCACGCCGATCTTCTTCCCGCCGGAGTTCCGCGCCAAGACCAACGTGACCACCCCCGACGGTGCCGTCATCGCCGCCGACGAGGAGCATGCACGCTCGCTGTCCCGGTTCGCCAGCCATGTCGTCGACGAGCGGCTGTGGGTGGTGGCCCGCGACGACGCCATCACCGTCACCACCGACGTGGAGCCGGACGCGGAGGAGCTGCTCCGTCGCGTACGTCTGGCGCGTGATGTCGCCGCGGTGCTGCGGCCGATCCCGGAGCTCGCCTGAGGCTCATCCAAGGCTTGGGGAAAGCCCTTGACCTCAAGTGAGCTTGAGCATGTTGACTCAAGACATGCGAGCGATCAGACAGCACGAGTTCGGCGGCCCGGAGGTCCTGCGACTCGAGGGGGTACCCGACCCGACACCAGGCCCGGGCCAGGTACGCATCAGGGTGGAGGCCGCGGGGATCCACCGTCTCGACACCTCGATCAGAGCTGCCGACCTGCCGCCGACGATGCCGCGACCGGAGCTCCCGATGACTCCCGGCCGCGAGGTCGCCGGCGTGATCGACGAGCTCGGTGAGGGCGTCGACGAGGCATGGCGGGGCGCGAAGGTCGTCGCGCATCTCGGTCCGGGAAGCAGCGGCGGCTACGCCGAGCTCGCGGTCGCCGACGAGACGCAGCTCTACCGACGTCCCGACGGGCTGGAGTCGGCCGAGGCCGTGGCCGCGATCGGCACCGGCCGCACCTCCGCCGCGGTCCTCGAGGCCGCACAGATCACTTCCGACGACGTCGTCGTGGTCACCTCGGCCGCCGGCGGCATGGGCGCGATCCTGCTCCAGGGCATCCGCAACGCGGGCGCCCGCGCGGTCGGGCTCGCGGGCTCCGACGCCAAGCTCGAGATCGCCCGCGGCTTCGGCGCGCAGACCGCGATCGACTACCGCACGGACGGCTGGCTGGAGCGGCTTCGCGCCGAGGAGCCCCGGATCACGGTTCTTCTCGACGGGCTCGGGGGTGACGTACCCAGGCAGGTCTACGCACACCTCGAGCCGGAGGGGAGGATGGTTCGCTTCTCCGGCGACCAGGACGGCTACGAGGGCGCCGCGAAGATCATCGACATCCTCGGCCCCTGGGTCCAGGGCCGGATCAAGGAGTTCGAGCAGGCCTCGCTCGAGGCCGCCGCGGACGGCTCGCGCACGCCGTACGTCGGCTCCGCCTTCCCGCTCGCCGAGGCGGCAGCCGCCCATCGTGCACTCGAGGCCCGGGAGACCACCGGCAAGGTCGTGCTGCTGACCTGAGCCGAAACCTGGCGGAGGTGTCCGCGCCTAGAGCGGAAGTCGGACCCTGGAGCCTGTCCCGGATACCCTTGGGCGCGTGAGCAGCAACAAGACGACCGCGCACGCCGTCGACCCGTTGGGCGTCGCCGTCCTCGGCTGCGGTGTGGTGGGGTCCCAGGTGGTCCGGCTCCTGCTCGAGGGCGATGCGGATCTCGCCGCCAGAGTGGGTGCGCCGCTGGAGATCAGGGGCGTGGCCGTACGCCGCCTCGACGCCCCCCGCGACGTCGAGGTGCCCGCTGAGCTGCTCACCACGGACGCCCAGGGCCTGGTCGCCCGCGACGACGTCGACCTCGTCGTCGAGGTGATCGGCGGCATCGAGCCGGCCCGCGGTCTCATCCTCAAGGCGCTGGAGAGCGGCGCCAGCGTCGTCACCGCCAACAAGGCGCTGCTCGCCGAGGACGGCCCGACGCTCTACGAGGCCGCCGAGAAGGCCGGCACCGACCTCTACTACGAGGCCGCGGTCGCCGGCGCGATCCCGATCCTGCGTCCCCTGCGCGACTCGCTCGTCGGCGACCACGTCACCAAGGTGATGGGCATCGTCAACGGCACCACCAACTACATCCTCGACAAGATGGACACCTACGGCGCCGGCTTCGAGGAGGCTCTCGCCGAGGCCCAGGAGCTGGGCTACGCCGAGGCCGACCCGACCGCCGACGTCGAGGGCTTCGACGCCGCCGCCAAGGCAGCCATCCTGGCGAGCCTTGCCTTCCATACCCGGGTGACCGCCAGCGACGTCTACCGCGAGGGCATCACCGAGGTGACCGCCGGCGACGTCGCCTCGGCCAAGGCCATGGGCAGCGTCGTCAAGCTGCTCGCGATCGCCGAGCTCGAGGACGACGACGTCTCGGTCCGGGTCCACCCCGTGATGATCCCGCGCACCCACGCGCTGGCGACCGTACGCGGCGCCTACAACGCCGTCTTCGTCGAGTCCGCGTCGGCCGGCGACCTGATGTTCTACGGCCAGGGCGCGGGCGGAGATCCCACCGCGAGCGCCGTCCTGGGCGACCTGGTCACGATCGCCCGCAACAAGGTCCTCGGCGCTCGTGCCTTCGGCGAGTCCGCCTACGCCGACCGCGCGGTGCGCCCGATGGGCGAGACCGTCACCCGCTACCACGTCAGCCTCGACGTGGCCGACAAGGCCGGCGTGCTCGCCGCCGTCGCGACCGCCTTCTCCGAGCACGGCGTCTCGATCAAGGCCGTACGCCAAGAAGGCAGGGGAGAGGACGCCCAGCTCGTCGTCGTCTCCCACGAGGCCCCCGATGCCGCGCTCGCGGCGACCGTGCAGCACCTGCGCGAGATGGAGTTCGTCCGCGACGTCGCCTCGGTGATGCGCGTAGAAGGAGCAGTTTGATGACAACCAGCCAATGGCGCGGTGTGATCGAGGAGTATCGAACCCTCCTCGACATCCCCCAGGACACCCCGGCGGTGACCCTCGGCGAGGGTGGCACCCCGCTGGTCCACTCCGAGTGGCTCTCCGGCGCGACCAAGGGTGAGGTGTGGCTGAAGGTCGAGGGCCAGAACCCGACCGGCTCGTTCAAGGACCGCGGCATGACCGCGGCCATCTCCGTCGCCGTCCACGAGGGCGCCAAGGCCGTGGTCTGCGCCTCGACCGGCAACACGTCGGCCTCGATGGCCGCGTACGCAGCCAAGGCCGGGATCACCCCGGTCGTGCTCGTCCCCAACGGCAAGATCAGCGCCGCCAAGATGGCCCAGGCGCTGGTCCACGGCGCCGAGGTGGTCAAGGTACGCGGCAACTTCGACGACTGCCTCAAGCTCTCCCGCGCCCTCGCCGACAGCTACCCGGTCGCGCTGGTCAACTCGGTCAACCCGGTCCGCCTCGAGGGTCAGAAGACGGCGTCGTTCGAGGTCGTCGACCGCCTGGGCGACGCCCCTGACTACCACCTCATGCCGATCGGCAACGCCGGCAACCTCTCCGCCTACTGGCTCGGCTACGAGCAGTACGCAGCGGCCGGCCACGCCACCAAGACCCCGGTCATGCGCGCC
This sequence comes from Nocardioides sp. NPDC006303, assembly GCF_040613175.1. NCBI lineage: Bacteria > Bacillati > Actinomycetota > Actinomycetes > Propionibacteriales > Nocardioidaceae > Nocardioides > Nocardioides sp. NPDC006303. The sequence continues at coordinate 167,789 of NZ_JBEXRR010000007.1, read as the reverse complement.
TTCCAGGCCGAGGGTGCGGCGCCGCTCGTGCTCGGGCACCCCGTCGAGCACCCCGAGACCAAGGCGACCGCGATCCGCATCGGCAACCCGGCCTCGTGGCAGCTCGCGGAGGCCGCGGCCGCCAAGTCCGGTGGCCGCTTCCGCGCCCTCTCCGACGAGCAGATCCTCTCCGCCCAGTCGCTGCTCGCCCGCAACGACGGCGTCTTCGTCGAGCCCGCCTCGGCGGCCGGTGTCGCCGGGCTCCTCGCCGACCTCGAGGCGGGGGAGACGTACGCCGGAGCCACCACGGTCATCACCGTCACCGGCCATGGGCTCAAGGACACCGCCACCGCGCTGGAGTTCTTCGGTGAGCTGCCCGAGATCATCATCGACGCCGACCTCGAGGCCGCGGCGGCCGCAGCCGGGCTCGTGTAGCACCGATGACGTTCGTAGAAGGCCCGGTCACCGTCACCGTCCCGGCCACCTCCGCCAACCTCGGCCCCGGCTACGACTCGCTGGGGCTGGCGCTCGACCTGCGTGACGAGCTCACCGGCGAGGTCGTGCCGGGCGGGACGTTGGAGGTCACCGTCGAGGGCGCTGGCGAGGGCACGGTCCCGCTCGACGAGTCCCACCTCGTCGTACGCTCCATGCGGGCCGCCTTCGAGATCATCGGCAAGCAGCCGGCCGGTCTGCGGCTGCACTGCCGCAACCGGATCCCGCACGCGCGTGGACTGGGGTCGTCCTCGGCCGCGATCATCGGCGGCCTCGTGCTCGCTCGTGCCCTGGTCGCCGGGGGAGAGCTGATCCTCGATGACGACACCCTGTTCCAGAAGGCCGCCGAGATCGAGGGCCACCCCGACAACGTGGCCCCGGCCTTCCACGGCGGCTTCACGATCGCGGGTGACGACGATGGCTTCTTTGCAGTCCGCACCGCCGTCGACCCGAGGGTCAGTGTCGTGGTCTTCGTTCCCGCGACCGGCGGCGAGACCAAGGCCGCCCGGGGACTGCTGCCCGACACGGTCCCGCACTCCGACGCGGCGGCCGATGCGGGGCGTACGGCCCTCCTGGTCGCGGCGCTGAGCGATGCGCCCGAGCACCTGCACCGCGCCACCCGCGACTTCCTGCACCAGGAGTACCGCCGACCTGCGATGCCGGAGTCGCTCGCCCTGGTCGACGAGCTGCGCGCCGACGGTGTCGCGGCGATCGTCTCCGGCGCCGGGCCCACGGTCCTGGCGTTCAGCAGCGGGGTCGAGTCCGCCGAGACCAGCAAGCTCACCGCTCGCTGTCCCGAGGGCTGGGCCTGCCATGCGCTGAGCGTCGACATGGACGGCGTACGCATCCTCTGACCCGCCTTCCGGGCCCCTGCTGTGAGGGGTGCCATGCGTGTTAGCCTGGGCATACATCCGTTGGGCCGTTCAGGCCCGCGGAAGTGCTATCCCCCTTTCGTGCCGTGCCACTTCGTTTGGCGCGCATCGGTGCGTCAGGGGTTCTGACAAACGAGCCGTCGGCGTCGTACGCCGATCGGCGATACGTGGGAAAGGACTCACGTGACTGAAACCATGGAATCCACTGCGCCGGAGCCGAACGCAGCCCCGAAGAAGCGCGGTGGCCTTGGCGGAATGCTCCTCGCCGACCTCAAGGCGATGGCGAACGGCATGGGTATCACCGGGGCGAACTCGATGAAGAAGGCCCAGCTGATCGACGCGATCAAGGCTGCGCAGAGCAGCCGGGCGCAGTCGGCGCCGGCGGAGCGGGCCGAGAAGCCTGCCGCCGCTGAGAAGCCTGCTGCCGAGAAGCCTGCCGCTGAGAAGCCTGCGGAGAAGACCGCAGAGAAGCCGGCCGAGAAGGCCGAGAAGCCCGCGGAGAAGTCCGCCGAGGCTGCTGACGCCGGTAACGAGGGCACCCAGCGCCCGCGTCGCCAGCGCAACCAGAACCAGAACAAGAGCGGCGGCCAGGGCGGTCAGGGCCAGGGCGGTCAGTCCGGCCAGGGCGGTCAGTCCGGCCAGGGCGGTCAGTCCGGCCAGTCCGGTCAGCCCGCCGGTGGTGGCCAGAGCAAGGGTCCGGCCAAGGCCGGCCAGCCTGCCGCCGAGAAGAAGAACGAGGACGCCCAGAAGGAGCGGCCGGCCGACTCGGCCGACGACGCGGGCGATGACGACGGCGAGGGTGGCAGCCGCCGCAACCGCCGCCGCCGTGGCCGCGACCGCGACCGCAACCGCCCGGGCCGCGGCGAGCCGGACACGACCGTCCTCGAGGACGACGTGCTCGTGCCCGCGGCAGGCATCCTGGACGTACTCGACAACTACGCCTTCGTCCGCACCTCCGGCTACCTGCCCGGACCGGACGACGTCTACCTCTCCCTGTCGCTGGTCAAGCGCCTCGGCCTGCGCCGTGGCGACGCGATCGTCGGCCAGGTGCGCCAGCCCCGCGAGGGCGAGCGCAAGGAGAAGTACAACCCGATGGTGCGCATCGACTCGGTCAACGGTGCCGACCCCGAGGTCGCCCGGCACCGCGTCGAGTTCGACAAGCTCGCCCCGGTCCACCCCGACCAGCGGCTCCGCCTCGAGGGCGGCTCCGACCCGGTCACCGGGCGGGTCATCGACCTGATCTCGCCGATCGGCAAGGGCCAGCGCGGCCTGATCGCCTCGCCGTCGAAGGCGGGCAAGACGACCGTCCTCCAGGCGATCGCCGGAGCGATCACCGCTAACAACCCCGAGTGCCACCTGATGGTGGTCCTCGTCGACGAGCGCCCGGAGGAGGTCACCGACTTCGAGCGCAGCGTCAAGGGCGAGGTCATCGCCTCCACCTTCGACCGTCAGCCTGCCGACCACACCGTGGTCGCCGAGCTGGCCATCGAGCGGGCCAAGCGCCTGGTCGAGCTCGGCCACGACGTGGTCGTCCTGCTCGACGGGCTGACCCGTCTGGGCAAGGCGTACAACCTCTCCGTCCCCGCATCGGGCCGGATCCTCGGTGGCGGCGTCGACTCCGCGGCGCTCTACCCGACCAAGCGGTTCTTCGGTGCGGCCCGCAACGTCGAGGACGGCGGCTCGCTGACCATCCTGGCGACGGCCGCGGTCGAGACCGGTTCGAAGACCGACGAGATCATCTTCGATGCGTTCAAGGACACCGCCAACTCCGAGCTGCGCTTGAGTGAGGAGTACGCCGAGGCTGGGATCTTCCCCGCCGTCGACGTCAACGCCTCTGGCACCCGCCGCGACGACCTGCTCTTCGCCGGTGGCGAGGGCGACGCGGTGCGCAAGCTGCGCGCCTCGCTGGCCACGCTCGACGGTGCCAAGGCCGCCTCGGTCCTGGTGGACAAGGTCACCGGCTCCGCCACCAACATGGTGCTGCTCAACGAGGTCGCCAAGAGCTGAGACGACCGTAGCGAGGTCGAGCGGCGAGCTTGCTCGTCCGCTCGCGCCGAGCGAGGGAGTGACCGCGCGAAGCGCGGAGTGCGATGTGCGTCCTGGGGCCGCCGGGAATTATTGGCGGCCCCAGGCGTTCACATACACTGAATCCTCGGTGCCGGTTCACGTCCCGCAACCTGCGGTGGCGACCCGGAACCCAATGTCTTGAGAGGAACCTCATGAAGACCGACATCCACCCGACTTACGTCGAGACCCAGGTCACCTGCACCTGCGGCAACTCCTTCACCACCCGCAGCACGGTGGCCGAGGGCGCCATCCGCGCCGACGTGTGCTCCAACTGCCACCCGTTCTACACGGGCAAGCAGAAGATCCTCGACACCGGCGGTCGCGTGGCTCGCTTCGAGGCTCGCTTCGGCAAGCGCAACAAGTAGCTCTCAACGCGCCGGCCCCCACGTGTCCGTGGGGGCCGGCGCGGCGCATTTCATCGAACTTATCGGGCAATTCCTGCACTTCCGGGGTGTTGCAACGCCCGAGAAGTGCAGGAATACCCGGTTAACCGGGTATTCCTTCCAAGCGAGAAGCGAGGCGGAGATGTCACAGTTTGAAGCGGTCGAAGGGCTTATCGAGGAGCACGAGGGCCTCGAGAAGCGGCTCGCCGAGCCCGAGACCCACGCCGACGCGCGCCTGGCGAAGAAGCTCAACCAGCGGTACGCCGAGCTGAGCTCGATCATCGACGCCTACCACTCCTGGCAGCAGCTCGGTGACGACATCGATGCCGCCCGCGAGCTGGCGGGGGAGGACCCCTCGTTCGCCGAGGAGGCCGACGCGCTGGTGCCCCAGCGCGAGGAGGCCGAAGAGCGGCTGCGTCGCCTGCTCGTGCCCCGCGACCCGACCGACGACAAGGACGCCATCCTCGAGGTGAAGTCGGGGGAGGGCGGCGAGGAGTCGGCGCTGTTCGCCGGCGACCTGCTGCGGATGTACACCCGCTATGCCGAGCGTCAGGGCTGGAAGCTCGAGTTCCTCGACGCCAACGAGTCCGACCTCGGCGGCTACAAGTCGGTCACCGTAGCGGTGAAGGCGAAGGGGACCTCCGAGCCCGGCCGGGCGCCCTATGCGCTGCTCAAGTTCGAGGGCGGCGTACACCGTGTCCAGCGGGTGCCGGTCACCGAGTCGCAGGGCCGGGTGCACACGTCGGCCGCCGGTGTCCTGGTGGTTCCCGAGGCCGAGCCGATCGATGTCGAGATCAACGACAACGACCTCCGCATCGACGTCTACCGTTCCTCGGGACCCGGCGGCCAGTCGGTCAACACCACCGACTCGGCGGTCCGGATCACCCACATCCCCACCGGCATCGTCGTCTCGATGCAGAACGAGAAGTCGCAGCTGCAGAACAAGGAGCAGGCCATGCGCGTGCTCCGCTCGCGCCTGCTCCAGGCGGCCCAGGACGCCGCCGACGCGGAAGCCTCCGACGCCCGACGCTCCCAGGTGCGCACCGTCGACCGCTCCGAGCGCATCCGCACCTACAACTTCCCGGAGAACCGCATCTCCGACCACCGCACCGGCTACAAGTCCTACAACCTCGACCAGGTCCTGGACGGCGACCTGGAGCCGGTGATCGGCAGCGCGGTCGACGCCGACCTGGCCGCCCGCCTGGCCAGCCTGGACTCCTGACCCCGCTCGCCGAGACGTCGATTTCTGGCGCCGAGGCGTCAGTTCTTGGGACCGAGAGGTCCGTAGTCCGGCGTGAAAGTTCGCTGTGGCGGTCAGAAACTGAGCATTCGCCGTCAGAGATCGACTCCTCGGCGTCAGAAACTGACTCTTCGCGGAAACTCGAAGGTCGCAGCCACTCGGTGACTGCGACCTTCGAGTTTGTCGGTGCGGGTCAGGCGTTGGCCTTCTTCTTGAAGCCCACGACGAACCCGGCCGCCTCGGCCGACTCCACGGAGTCGAAGTAGACGGCTGCCTTCGTGCGGCCGTAGTAGGGGCTCGCCGTCGTGTGGTACTTCTTCCCGCTGCTGCCCTTGATCTCGTACGCAGCATCCGAGCTGCTTCCGTCAGCAGCCGGCAGCACCGCGCCGGGGTAGGGAGCATCCTTGGTCGCGGCGGACGCGTCGGCGACCGGGGCGGCCTCCGGCTCGGACGCCACGGGAGCCTCCTCTTCCGGAGCCTCGGCCACGGCTGCGGCGGGCTCGGTTGCTTCGGGCTCAGCGGTGACGGTCTCGGTCGCGTCAGCGGCGGCAGCGGCCGCGGTGACGCTCTCGGCCTCCGCGACGACCGCAGCGGTGTCTGCTTCGGTCACGTCCTCCGTGGCGGTCTCGACGACCTCGGCCTCGACAGCAGTCTCGGCGGGCTCTTCGGCCACGAGCTCCTCAGCGACCGCAGCCTCAGTAGCAGGAGTCTCGTCAGCGGTCTCGGCCACGGACGCCTCGGCGGAGACTGCGGCAGCGGCGACGGGCGCAGTGGTGTCCTCGGCGGCCGGGTGGTCCTCGTCCGCTCGATGGGCGGCCTTGGCGTCCTTGCGGATCGGACGTCCGAAGAAGAACCAGATCAGGAGGACGAGGACGAGGATGAGTGCAAGCAGCAAAGGCCACTTCATGGGGTGTTGTTTCCTTCCGGGGGAGATCTCGGGTGTGATGGTGGGGCAGCACAGCGCCCGACGAGGTGTGCGGCCAGTCCCGCGTCCCCCGATATGACCGGAAGAACCGTTGAGGCGCCCGAACGTTACCCTCAGCCGGGTAAAGCATGACTAACACATTCAGGAGCAGTTGCCCATGACCGCCCCGCGCACACTTCTGGCAAGTGCCCGAAAGCAGCTCGCAGAGGCCGGAGTCGAGAGCCCGGACGCCGATGCGGCCATCTTGTTGGCCCATGTCCTCGACACCGACCGCAACCGCCTCTTCCTCGTCGACGATGTGGCGGAGCACCAGGAGAAGGCCTACGCGGACCTGCTCACCCGCCGCGCGGAACGCGAGCCGTTGCAGCACCTGACCGGGGTGGCGTACTTCCGGCACGTCGAGCTCGCCGTCGGTCCCGGCGTCTTCGTGCCGCGGCCCGAGACCGAGCTGCTCGCCGGCTGGGCGATCGACCGGGCCGCGAGCATCGACCAGCCCGTCGTCGTCGATCTCTGCACGGGCTCGGGAGCGATCGCGAAGAGCATCGCCGACGAGGTCCCGGGCGCCGAGGTGCACGCGGTCGAGCTCTCCGAGGATGCCTATCCCTGGGCCGTACGCAACCTGACCGGCACCGGCGTGGACCTCCGGCAGGGCGACATGGCCGACGAGTTCGCCGACCTGGACGGCAGCGTCGACGTGCTCGTCTGCAATCCGCCGTACATCCCGCTCGAAGCCTGGGAGTCGGTCGCCGCCGAGGCGCGCGACCACGACCCCGACCTCGCGCTCTTCTCCGGGCAGGACGGGCTGGACGCGATCCGCGTCCTGGAACGTCGGGCCGCCGAGCTGCTCAAGCCCGGGGGAGTGGTCGGCTTCGAGCATGCCGACGAGCAGGGCCCGGACGGCCAGAACGGTGGCGCTCCGGCGGTCTTCGCCGCCACCGGAAGATGGCAGGACGTACGCGATCACCTCGATCTGGCAGGCCGTCCGCGCTTCACGACCGCACAACTGGCAACATGAGCACTGTGACTGAGCGCTACCCGATCGCGACCGAGGACGAGCAGACCGAGGCGATCGATGCTGCTGTGGCTGCCCTTCAGGCCGGCGAGCTCGTGGTCGTACCGACCGACACGGTCTACGGCATCGCCGCCGACGCGTTCGACAAGGGCGCCGTCGCCGGTCTGCTCGCCGCCAAGGGCCGAGGCCGCTCGATGCCGCCGCCGGTGCTGATCTCCAACGTCGCCACCCTGGACGCCCTCGCGACGCGGATCCCCGACTGGGCTCGCAGCCTCGTCGAGGAGCTGTGGCCCGGCGCGCTGACGGTCGTGTTCCACCAGCAGCCGTCGCTTCAGTGGGACCTAGGCGAGGCCCGCCAGACCGTGGCCGTACGCATCCCCGACTCCGACATCCTGCGCCGCATCATCGACCGGGTCGGTCCGCTCGCGACCAGCTCGGCCAACCGCACCACGAAGCCCGCCGCCACCAACGCCGACCAGGCCGACGAGATGCTCGGCAAGATGGTCAAAGCCATCATCGACGGCGGCGAGTCGCCGGTCGGCGAGGCGTCCACGATCATCTCCGCCACAGGTGACGAGCCGAAGGTTCTGCGGGAGGGCGCGATCAGCATCGACCGGATCAACGAGATCCTCGCCGATCACGACGTCGCCATCCGTCGGCCGGGCGATCCGGACCCCGCCAACATGCCCGAGACCGACGGGCCCGAGACCGACCTGCCCGCCACGGACGCCGACACAGAAGCCTGATGCGCGCCTACGTCCTCCTCTTCCTGGTCGCCGCCGTGGTGACCTACCTGCTCACTGTCGTCGCCCGCGAGTTCGCGATGCGCACGGGGGCCGTCGCGAAGGTCCGCGACCGCGACGTACACGCCGTTCCGATCCCTTACATGGGCGGCGTCGCGATGCTGGGCGGCCTGGTGGCTGCCTACCTGGTCGCCCGTGAGCTGCCGTTCCTGGCCGATGCTCCGGACTTCGTGCTCCAGGACACCGGCGTGGTGATCCTCGCCGGCGCGCTGATCTGCATCGTCGGCGTCGTCGACGACATCTTCGAGCTCGACGCCCTCACCAAGCTGGGCGGTCAGGTGCTGGCGACCGCGATCCTGGTGGGCTTCAACCTGCAGTACAGCCTGATCACCTTCCCCGACGGCACCCAGTTCTCGATCGACCCGGCCCAGGGCGCCCTGCTCACCGGGCTCGTCGTGATCACCGTGGTCAACGCCGTCAACTTCATCGACGGACTCGACGGTCTGGCCGCGGGTGTCGTCGGTATCGGCGCGCTGGCGCTGTTCCTGTTCTGCTACCAGTTCACTCGGATCAACGACATCGGCCGCGCCTCGACCGCGGCTCTCCTGACCGTCGCCCTCGCCGGAGCCTGCGTCGGCTTCCTCATCCACAACTGGCATCCCGCCAGGCTGTTCATGGGGGACAGCGGCTCGATGCTGATCGGCCTGATCCTCGCCGCCAGCGCGGTCACCCTCTCGGGCTCCTACAACGCCGGCGGCCTGAACGTGAACGCCTTCGACGCCTCCACCGCGCTCCTGGTCACCTTCCTGCCCCTGCTGCTCCCCCTGACGATCCTGGTGGTCCCTCTCGTCGACCTCGTGCTGGCCGTCGTACGCCGCACCCGCGCCGGACGGTCCCCCTTCGCAGCGGACAAGAAGCACCTCCACCACCGCCTCCTGGAGATCGGCCACTCCCAGCGTCGTGCCGTGCTGATCATGTGGCTCTGGGCCGGTCTGATGTCCTTCGGATCGGTCTTCGTGACCCTCTACCGCGGCCCGGTCGTCATCACCGGCGTCATCGTCGCCACCGCCCTCATCGTGCTCCTCACCTTCGTCCTCCCCAAGATCCGCGGCGAGCGCACCGACAAGCTCCTCGAGGTCCCCGAGGACCTCACACCACTGGAGAACCAGACTCACTAGTGGTGCCTTGATCGATCAATTAGGGCGCCCAAAGACGCTTGTGATAGTTTTCACGAGCGTTCGGGATACGCTCCTGAACGCGTGAAATGCCCCCAGAGAGAACGGCCGCCGACGATGACGACCGCAACCAGCAAATCCAAGGTGCTGCGAGGTTCTGCCGCAGTGTCCGCAGTTGCTGTGCTCGCGGCCCTCGCGGTGGCCTTTGTTCTTGCCGGGACTGATGGTCTGACTGGTGCTGCGATCGGATCGATCGCCACCGTTGTCGTGCTGGCGGTCGGCTCTTGGGCGATGTTCTGGATCGCGGCGAAGTCGCCCGCGATGTCGTTGCCCGCCGCGGTCGGTGTTTTCACGCTGTCAGGCATGGTTCTCTTCGTTGTCCTGCTGATCGTTTCGCAGACCGGGGGAGACGCTGTCGTACGTCCGGCAGCCTTCTCGGTCATGGCGCTCACAGTCGCATGGACGACCACGTTCGCGTTCCTGGTGCGACGCGAGCGAATCCCGCTCTTCGACCTGCCCGGGGCAGACTCGTGACCCGCCAGTAGCGCCTGATATCGTCCGGGCCGTCGGGGGCGGCCGCCGGGATGATGCCCGAGCCTTTGAGGCTCGCCACCCAGAATCGTAAGTTCGAACAAACAGGAGACAGCGTGAAGTCGCTTGCCGCCACCGTTATGGCGTCGGAGTCGGGGCCTCATATCCCGGGGCCCGCGGACTTCTTCCTTCCGCCGATCGTCGGGTCCGGCGACTGGGCCCTGACCAAGGTGAGCCTCCTGGTCCTGCTGTCCGTCGTGATTGCTTTCGGCTTCTTCTACGCCGCCTCCCGCAAGGCCGCCGTGGTTCCGAGCCGTCTGCAGTTCGCCGGTGAGTACGTCTACGGGATGGTCCGAAACTCCATCGCCCGCGACATCATCGGGTCGAAGGACTACATGAGGTTCGTGCCGTACCTCTTCACGGTCTTCGTCTTCATCATCATCAACAACTTCTACGGGATCATCCCGTTCGTCCAGTTCCCCACGATGTCGCACATCGGCTACACGGTGGCCCTGGCGGCCATCACCTGGCTGATCTACAACATCGTCGGCATCGCGAAGCACGGTTTCGTCGGCTACCTCAAGCTCCAGACGGTGCCCAGCGGTGTGAGCGGCCCGATCCTGCTCATGATGGTCCCGCTGGAGTTCCTCTCCAACATCATCGTGCGCCCGTTCACGCTGGCCATCCGTCTCTTCGCGACCATGTTCGCCGGCCACCTGCTGGTGGCGCTGTTCTCCATCGGTGGGGCCTGGTTGATGCTGCACTACGTTCCGGTGTGGCAGGGCGTCACCGCCGGCCTCTTCGCCTTCCTGCTCGGCATTCTCGTGTCCTTCCTGGACATGCTGATCATGTTCCTGCAGGCCTACGTCTTCACCCTGCTCTCGGCGATGTACATCGCCGGTGCAGTCGCGGACGAGCACTGATCCACAGCTCGTTCCACCAGCCAAACCCAACGATGTACAACAACTGACGCAAGGCGCGTCACAACCGAAAGGAAGTCCACAATGGACGGCTCCGCAGACATGATCGGCCTCGGCCTCTCCGCTATCGGCCCGGGTGTCGGTGTCGGTCTGATCTTCGCCGCGTATGTTGCCGGCGTCGCTCGCCAGCCGGAGGCCCAGAGCCGCCTGCAGGCCATCGCGATCCTCGGCTTCGCGCTTTGTGAGCAGTTCTTCATCATCTCCCTCGCCCTCGCCTTCGTGCTCTGACGTAGGGAACTACTGAAGGTTCCGACATGATCCTTACCCAGGTAACCGCTGCGGAGACCGAGATCAACCCGTTGGTCCCGCACGTCCCGGAGATCATCCTCGGTTTCATCGTCATCGCCATCCTCTTCGTGGGAGTTGCGAAGTTCATCGTTCCGAACTTCGAGAAGGCGTACGCCGATCGAACCGCGGCGATCGAAGGCGGCATCGAGAACGCCAACGCCAAGCAGGCCGAGGCGGATGCCAAGCTCGCTCAGCTGGAGGCCCAGCTGGCCGACGCTCGCCACGAGGCTGCCCGCATCCGCGAGCAGGCTCGCGAGGAGGGCGCCGCGATCAAGGCCGAGATGCGCCTCGAGGCGCAGGCCGAGGCGGAGCGCATCATCACCGCCGGCAAGGCGCAGATCGAGGCCGAGCGCCAGGCGGCTGCTACGTCGCTGAAGACCGAGGTCGGCTCGCTGGCCACCGGTCTCGCCGGTCGCATCGTCGGCGAGTCCCTCGACGACGACGAGCGTTCCAGCCGTGTGGTCGAGCGGTTCCTCGCTGACCTCGAGGCAGGGGTTCACTGATGGACTTCCGTGGAGCGTCGGCCGACGCCGTTGCCGCCCTGACCGAGGAGCTGAAGACCGCTGTCTCCGCCTCTCCTGAGGCGGCGGCGAAGGCGGCCGACACCCTCTTCGAGGTCTCCCAGACCCTCCGTGCCGAGGCAGCTCTGCGCCGCTTCGTCACCGACGCTTCGGTGCCGCAGGAGGCCAAGACCGGCCTCGTCGCCGAGCTGTTCGGCGGGAAGGTCGACGCGACGGGCCTCGGCGTGTTCGAGTCGGCGGTCAAGCACCGCTGGACGCACGCCGGTGACCTGAGCGATGCGGTCGAGCGACTGAGCGAGATCGCCGCGGTCCGCAGCGCCGGCGGCGAGGCCAAGCGCCTCGCCGACGAGCTGTTCGCGGTCCAGCAGGCCGTGCAGGAGACGCCGGAGCTGCGCGACGCGCTCTCCGACCCGGCTCGCACGACCGAGGACAAGGCCGGACTGGTCGACACGCTGCTCGGGGGCAAGGCGCTTCCGGCGACCGTGACCCTGACGAAGCAGGCGCTGGCGGGCACCTACCGCACCGCATCGGCCGCTCTCGGTGAATACCAGAAGGTCGCGGCATCCGTCGCAGATGAGGGCACCGCGGTCATCCGCGTCGCGGCCCCGCTCTCGGAGGCCGAGACCACCCGTCTGGCGACAGCACTGGCGAGGAAGTACGGCCGTGAGGTCCACCTCAACGTGGTCGTCGATCCGGCTGTCGTCGGTGGCATCAAGGTATCGATCGGTGACGACGTCATCGACGGCACCGTCTCGAGTCGCCTCGAAGGGGCGCAGCGAGCCCTGGCCGGCTGATCCGGCACCGCGGCCGACCTCAACTGGCCGTACGACCCCTGTGTGACACAGACTGACTTGTAAGAACTGAGAGAGAAGGCACAGATGACGGAGCTCTCCATCCGTCCCGACGAGATCCGGGACGCACTGGCAAAGTACGTCGCGGACTACAAGCCGGAGGCGGCGAAGACCGAGGAGGTCGGCACCGTCGCTTCGACCGCGGACGGCATCGCCCGCGTGTCGGGTCTGCCCTCGGCCATGACCAACGAGCTCCTCGAGTTCGAGGACGGCACCCTTGGTCTCGCCCTGAACCTGGACACCCGCGAGATCGGTGTCGTCGTCCTGGGCGACTTCGACAAGATCGAGGAGGGCCAGTCGGTCCGACGTACGGGCGAGGTTCTCTCGGTCCCCGTCGGTGACGGCTACCTCGGCCGCGTCGTGGACCCGCTCGGCAACGCGATCGACGGCCTCGGCGACATCGAGACGGTCGGCCGCCGCGCCCTGGAGCTCCAGGCTCCCGGCGTGATGGCCCGCAAGTCGGTGCACGAGCCGCTCGCCACCGGCATCAAGGCGATCGACGCGATGACCCCGATCGGCCGTGGCCAGCGTCAGCTGATCATCGGTGACCGCTCGACCGGTAAGACCACGGTCGCGATCGACACGATCATCAACCAGAAGCAGAACTGGGAGTCGGGCGACCCCGACAAGCAGGTCCGCTGCATCTACGTCGCCATCGGCCAGAAGGGCTCGACCATCGCCTCCGTGCGTGGCGCCCTCGAGGAGTCCGGCGCGCTGGAGTACACGACGATCGTCGCGGCTCCGGCCTCCGACTCCGCCGGCTTCAAGTACCTCGCCCCCTACACCGGCTCGGCCATCGGCCAGCACTGGATGTACGAGGGCAAGCACGTCCTGATCGTCTTCGACGACCTGACCAAGCAGGCCGAGGCCTACCGTGCCGTGTCGCTGCTGCTGCGCCGCCCGCCGGGCCGTGAGGCCTACCCGGGTGACGTCTTCTACCTGCACTCCCGGCTGCTGGAGCGCTGCGCGAAGCTCTCCGACGAGATGGGCAAGGGCTCGATGACCGGTCTGCCGATCATCGAGACCAAGGCCAACGACGTCTCGGCGTTCATCCCGACCAACGTCATCTCCATCACCGACGGTCAGATCTTCCTGCAGTCCGACCTGTTCGCGGCCAACCAGCGCCCGGCCATCGACGTCGGCGTCTCGGTCTCCCGCGTCGGTAGCGCCGCGATGACCAAGGCCCTCAAGGGCGTCACCGGCTCGCTCAAGGTCGAGCTCGCGCAGTACCGCGCGATGGAGGCCTTCGCGATGTTCGCCTCCGACCTGGACGCGGCCTCGAAGCAGCAGCTGGCCCGCGGTCAGCGGCTGATGGCGCTGCTCAAGCAGCCGGCCTACTCGCCCTACCCGATCGACGAGATGACCGTCTCGCTGTGGCTGGGCACCTCCGGCAGCCTGGACATCGTCCCTGTCGAGGACGTGCTCAAGTTCGAGCGGGAGTTCCTCGACTTCCTGCGTCGCTCCCACGACGGCATCCTCGCCGGCATCCGTGAGTCGCTGAAGTTCGAGGACTCCACCGAGTCCGAGCTGAAGAAGGCTTACGACTCGTTCCTCAACCAGTTCGAGACCTCGGAGGGCCACTCGATCAAGCCGGGTTCCGCCAAGGAGCAGGCACTGGCTGACGAGGACGTCGAGCAGGAGCAGATCGTCAAGCAGAAGCGGGGCTGACCCATGGCCGTGTCAGTGCGTGAACTCCGCGCGCGGATCAAGTCGACGGAGTCGATGAAGAAGATCACGCGTGCCATGGAGCTCATCGCTGCGTCCCGGATCATCAAGGCGCAGCAGCGGGCCAATGCGGCCGCGCCGTACGCCCGTGAGCTCACCCGCGCCGTCTCGGCGGTGGCGACCTACTCCAACGTGGACCACCCGCTGACCACCGAGCCGGAGGCGCCCACCCGCGCCGCCGTGCTGGTGGTCACCAGCGACCGTGGTCTGGCCGGCTCCTACTCCTCGAGCGTGCTCAAGGAGGCCGAGGGTCTGGTCGAGAAGCTCAAAGCCGAGGGCAAGGAGGTCGACCTCTACGTCACCGGACGCAAGGCGGAGGCCTTCTACAAGTTCCGCGGTCGTTCCGTGGCGCAGGCCTGGACCGGCTTCTCCGACCGTCCGGAGTTCGAGGCGGCCAAGGAGATCGGCGAGAAGCTGATCGAGGTCTTCGTCGAGGGCACCGAGGCCGAGAAGGCTGCCGCTCCCGGCGTCGACGAGGTCCACGTGGTCTACACGCGGTTCATCACCATGATGACGCAGAAGCCCACCGCCGTACGTCTCCTGCCTCTGGAGGTCGTGGAGGGCACCGAGGCTCCGGCCGAGGGCGACGTCCTGCCGCTCTACGAGTTCGAGCCGTCGGCCGAGGCCGTGCTCGACTCGCTGCTCCCGCAGTACGTCGTGAGCCGGATCTGGTTCGCGCTGCTGCAGGCCGCCGCCTCCGAGCTGGCCCAGCGTCAGAAGGCGATGAAGTCGGCTACCGACAACGCCGACGAGCTCATCAAGAAGTTCACCCGGGTTGCCAACCAGGCTCGCCAGGCCGGCATCACCCAGGAGATCAGCGAGATCGTCGGTGGCGTGAACGCGCTCGCCGACGCCCAGGCTGCGAACGACTGAGAACCCACAGAAAGACTGACTAGAAAATGACCGCACAGGTTGACGAGAAGACCACGACGGGCCGCATCGCCCGCGTGATCGGCCCGGTCGTCGACGTGGAGTTCCCCGTCGACGCCATGCCGGACATCTACAACAAGCTCGAGGTCGAGGTCACCATCAGCGGTGAGACGACGACCCTGCCGCTCGAGGTTGCCCAGCACATCGGTGACGGCATGGTCCGCGCGATCTCGCTGAAGCCGACCGACGGCGTCGTACGCGGCTCCTCGGTGCGTGACACCGGTGGCCCGATCACGGTTCCCGTGGGTGACGTCACCCTCGGCCACGTGTTCAACGCGACCGGTGACATCCTCGACGTCGACCCGGCCACGGTCGAGGTCAACGAGCGCTGGGGCATCCACCGCAAGGCTCCGGCCTTCGACCAGCTGGAGTCCAAGACCCAGATGTTCGAGACGGGCATCAAGGTCATCGACCTCCTCACCCCCTACGTGACCGGTGGAAAGATCGGCCTCTTCGGTGGTGCGGGCGTCGGCAAGACCGTCCTCATCCAGGAGATGATCGCCCGAGTCGCCAAGAACCACGGTGGTGTCTCCGTGTTCGCCGGTGTCGGCGAGCGCACCCGTGAGGGCAACGACCTCATCCACGAGATGCAGGAGGCCGGCGTCTACGACAAGGTCGCCCTGACCTTCGGCCAGATGGACGAGCCGCCGGGCACGCGTCTTCGCGTGGCCCTCTCGGCGCTGACGATGGCGGAGTACTTCCGCGACGTCCAGGGCCAGGACGTGCTGCTGTTCATCGACAACATCTTCCGCTTCACGCAGGCGGGCTCCGAGGTCTCGACCCTGCTGGGCCGGATGCCTTCGGCCGTGGGCTACCAGCCCAACCTCGCCGACGAGATGGGTCAGCTCCAGGAGCGGATCACCTCGACGCGTGGTCACTCGATCACCTCGATGCAGGCGATCTACGTGCCGGCCGACGACTACACCGACCCGGCTCCGGCGACCACGTTCGCCCACCTGGACGCGACCACCGAGCTCTCCCGCGAGATCGCGTCGCTGGGTATCTACCCGGCTGTGGACCCGCTGACCTCGACGTCGCGAATCCTGGACCCGCAGTACATCGGTCAGGACCACTACGACTGCGCCGTCCGCGTCAAGCAGATCCTCCAGCGCAACAAGGAGCTGCAGGACATCATCGCGATCCTGGGTGTCGACGAGCTCTCCGAGGAAGACAAGATCATCGTCTCCCGCGCTCGCCGGATCCAGCGGTTCCTGTCGCAGAACACCTACGTCGCCAAGCAGTTCACCGGCATCGAGGGTTCGACGGTTCCGGTCAAGGACACCATCGAGGCGTTCAACAAGATCGCCGAGGGTGAGTACGACCACGTCGCCGAGCAGGCGTTCTTCATGTGCGGTGGCCTCGACGACGTCGAGGCGAAGTGGGCCGAGATCCAGAAGAGCCTCTGATGACGGACGCACTTCAGGTGGAGCTCGTCGCTGCAGACCGGGTGGTCTGGAGCGGCGGGGCCACCATGGTCATCGCCCGAACGGTCGACGGTGATGTCGGCGTCCTGCGCGGTCACGCGCCGGTGCTGTCGGCTCTCACCGAGGCGGTCGTGGAGATCACTCCGGAGGAGGGCACCGAGGTCATCGCGACCGTCGACGGTGGCTTCCTCTCGGTGGCCAACGACCGCGTCTCGATCCTGTCCGAGCACGTGCTGCTGGCCCACGAGATCGACCTCAGCCAGGCTGAGGTCGAGCTCGAGGAGGCCCGTCGCCTGCTCGGCACGAACAATGACGCCGAGAAGCGCATCCGTCGTGCCGAGGCACGCATCCGCGCTGTCGAGAAAGCCTCATAGGGAAAGAAGGGCGATACCCGGATGGCATGGTGGGAGCTGCTCTTGGTCGTTGTGGCCGCATCGCTTCTGCTTGTCCTCGCCTATGGCATCGGGATCGCCGTACGCCGCCGTCTGCTCGCTCGCAACGGCGGTGTCTTCGAACTGAGCCACCGCGTCCGGGACACCAGTCCCGGGCGCGGTTGGGTCATCGGCATCGGCCGCTACTCCGGCGATGCGCAGCTGGAGTGGTTCCGGATCTTCTCGCTCTCGCCCAAGCCCAAGAGGGTCTGGCGCCGGGTTGAGATCGTCTATGTCTCCAGCCGCTCTCCCGAGGGGATCGAGGAGCTCGTCCTCTACCCCGAGAGCCTGATCGTGACCTGCGACGTCAAGGGCGAGCACATCGACCTGGCCATGGATCAGCAGACCCTCATCGGCTTCCAGGCCTGGCTGGAGTCTCGCCCGATGCGGTCCACCTGGACCGTCTTCTGAGCGCCCCCTTCGACCCTGTCTCCGACCGTCTCCGGCACAACACCGGGGTCGGTCGGTTTGCATTCGGGGGCTTCCCCGATTGTCCGGAAGGCATTCGCGGCGGATCGTAGAGGTATGTCCTCAACTGCTCCCACTCCTGATCCCACTCAGCCGACCCCGCCCACTCCACCTGCTTCTGTCGCCGGCGACGAGCTCCGCTGCACCGATGCCGATCGCGACCGCGTGATCGACGTCCTCAAGTCCGCCTACGCCGACGGCCGGCTCGACCAGGCCGAGTTCGACCTCCGGTTCGACCTGACCATGAAGTCGAAGACGTACGCCGCCCTGGAGCCGATCACTCGCGACCTGGTCGCGCAGCCGACCCCGTCTCCGGCGCCGGCGAAGCCCGCCCGCGACCTGCTGCCCCCGCCGACCACCGAGGAGCGGCTCCTGGGCGCCCTCGCCCAGGCCACGACCCTGGTGCCGATCGTCGTCGGCCCGGCGATCCTCTACTACACCGTCGGCAAGCGTTCCGAGTTCGTGAAGCACCACGCCGCCGGTGCCCTCAACCTGCAGCTCACCCTGCTCGCCGTCACGATCGTGACCTTCGGGCTCGGTGGCGCGCTCTACGGGATCGCCTGGGTGCTCGCGGCCGCCTTCGCGGTCGTCGCGCTCGCCGGTGCCCCGCTGCGCCAGCCGTGGGTGCTGCCGATCTTCGGCCGCGGCGGGCCGTACGAGAAGAAGCGGGACTGATCCCCGCACCTGGACGCGGCCCGGGCCCCACTAGCCTTTACTCGTGACGCCTCTCCGCCGTGCCCAGGCTGGATCGGTGGTGGCGTTCGCCACCAACGGTCTGCTGTCCGCGACCTTCATCTCCCGCATCCCCGCGCTCCGCGAGAGCCTCGGTCTGAACAACTCGGCCGTCGGTCTGATGCTGCTGGCGATGGGCATCGGCTCCGTCGCCGCGCTGCCGCTCGCCGGGGGACTGGTGATGCGTTGGGGCGCCGCCCGGGTCGTACGCCGCTGCGCGGTGCTCTGTGTCGCCTCCCTGACCCTGGTGGCGATCTCCGGCAGCTGGCTGGAACAGGCGTGGCTGGTGGCGCTGTTCCTGGTGACGTACGGCGTCGGCTACGGAATCTGGGACGTCGCCATGAACGTCGAAGGCGCCGCGGTCGAGCGGCTCGGCGGCAAGACGCTGATGCCGCAGCTGCACGCGATGTGGAGCGTCGGCACCGTGCTCGGTGGACTGCTGGGCATCGCCCTGGTGGGCACGCTGCCGACCGTGTGGCACATCGCCGGGGTCGCGGCCATCGCACTGGCGGTCTGCTGGTGGGGGACCCTGGGGTTCCTCCCGGCCGAGGCGCCCCCGGAGGGGCACTCGCCGCGGCGCGAGCTGATCGCCGCCTGGCGCTCACCCCAGACGCTGCTGCTGGGGCTGATGGTGCTCGCCTTCGCCGCCGCCGAGGGGAGCGCCAACGACTGGGTCGCGCTGGCGATGATCGACGGCTACGACGTGAGCCACCGGGTCGGGGTGGCGTGCTACGCGGCGTTCGTCCTCTGTATGAGCCTGGCCCGCTTCGCCGGCGCGAAGGTGATCGACAGGGTCGGCCGGCAGCCGGTCCTGATCACCTCGGCGGCGCTGGCGGGCATCGGGATCGTACTGACCGTGTTCGCCGGCTCGTTCGGGCTCGCGCTGGTCGGGATCGTCTTGTGGGGCTTCGGCGCGGCCCTCGGCTTCCCCCTGGGGATCAGCATCGCCGCCGACGACGAGACCCGGGCTGCGGCTCGCGTCTCGGTCGTCTCCACGCTGGCCTATGCGGCCTTCCTCGGCTTCCCGCCGATCCTGGGCGCGGTGGGCGACCAGTTCGGCACCCTGAAGGCACTCCTGGTCGTCGCCGTCCTCATGCTCCCGGCTGCGGCGTTGGCTGCGACGGTGGCGCGGCGGCGGGGCGTGTAACACGCTGTTCGTAGGTCTGTCCGGTCGTTCAGATAGGGCGAGTAGTCCTACGAACGACGTGTTACACCGGAGCGACGCCCTCGGTCGGGTCAGTCGAAGAGGGCGCGGATGTCGTCGGCGCCGATGGTGGAGCCCATGGCGCCTTCGCCGTCGACGACCTTCGCGAAGAGCTCGGCCTTGCGCTCCTTGAGCTCCATGACCTTCTCCTCGATCGTGTCGGTCGAGACCAGGCGGTAGACCATGACGTGCTGGGTCTGGCCGATGCGGTGGGCGCGGTCGACGGCCTGGGCCTCGGCGGCGGGGTTCCACCAGGGGTCGAGTACGAAGACGTAGTCGGCCTCGGTCAGGGTCAGGCCGACGCCGCCGGCCTTGAGGGAGATCAGGAAGACCGGGGCGTCGCCGTCGCGGAAGCTCTCGATGACCGCGCCGCGGTCGCGGGTGGCGCCGTCGAGGTAGGCGGCGTCGATGCCCGCCTCCTTGAGCCGGGTGCGCGCCCGGCCGAGGAACGAGGTGAACTGGCTGAAGACCAGCGCCTTGTGCCCCTCGGCGGCGAGCTCCTCGATGTGGTCGACGAGGGTGTCGAGCTTGGCGGAGCCGACGTCGTCGTCATCGGGGTCGACGAGGCCGGGGTCGAGGGAGAGCTGCCGCAGCCTGGTCAGCGCGCTGAGGATCGCGACCCGGTTGTCGTTGAAGTCGTCGAGCAGGTGCAGGATCCGCTGCCGCTCCTTGGCCAGGTGGGCGTCGTAGATCTTGCGGTGCGCCGGGTTGAGGTCGACGCCGAGCACCTGCTCCTGCTTGGGCGGCAGGTCGTCGGCGACGAGCTCCTTCGTACGCCGCAGCAGGAACGGGCGCAGCCGAGTCCGGAACCGGCGCAGCGCCGCATCGTCACCCGACTTCTCCACGGGAGAGACCACCGTGTCGCGGAACAGCCGCGGGCTGGGGTAGAGCCCCGGCGCCGTGATCGAGAGCAGCGCCCACAGCTCCATCAGCCGGTTCTCGAACGGCGTGCCCGTCACCGCGAGACGCCAGCGGGCGTCGATGCGGCGGGCAGCTGCGTACGTCTTGGACTGGTGGTTCTTGACCTGCTGGGCCTCGTCGAGGACGAGACCGGCCCAGGGGCGCCCGGCGAAGGCGTCCTGCTCGAGCCGGAGGATGGCGTAGGTGGTGACCACGACGTCGGCACCCTCGCGGGCCTCGGCGACGGAGTCGATGCGCTTGCTCACCGTGCTCACTCGCAGGCCGGGGGTGTGGCGGCGGGCCTCCTGGACCCAGGCGGGTACGACGCTGGTGGGCGCCACCACGAGGTAGGGGGTGCGCGTGTCCGGCTGCGTGTGCACGGCATGGGAGATCGTCGCCAGCACCTGGAGCGTCTTGCCCAGACCCATGTCGTCGGCGAGGATCCCGCCGAGGCCCTGCTCGTGCAGGAACGCCAGCCAGTGGAAGCCGTCGAGCTGGTAGTGGCGCAGCTCGGTCGCGAGCCCGGTCGGCTCCGGCCGAGGGATCTCGCGCAGGTCCCGCAGCGCCTGGGCGCGCTGGACCCACTCGGCGGCCTGTTGGTCGACCACGCCGAGCTCGGCGAGCTCGGCCCAGACGCCGAGGTCGTGCTTGCCGACCGCGATCCCGTCGCCGGTGCGCTCGTGGAGCTGTCCGGCGGCCTCGACGACGTTGCGCAGCCGGTCTAGCTCGGGGCGGTCGGTGGTGATGTAGGTGCCGCTGGGGAGGATCAGGTGGTCGTCGCCGCGGGTCAGCGCCCCGAGTACGTCGGGAAGCGGGACGGCCTCGGCGCCGATCCGGATCACGACCTGCAGGTCGAGCCAGTCCTGCCCGGCCACGGCGGCACCGTCGGGCGAGGTGATCTCGAACGAGATCTCGGGGTCCTCGTCGGTCTCGCGGAAGTCGGGCCGCTCGACCTCGGTGACCTCGACGCCCTCGACCTCACGCAGCGCCGGCAGGTCGTGGATGGCGAGCGCGAGCGCGTCGCCGTCGCGTACCTCCTGCTTGCGGAGCAGCTCGGTGGAGACCTTCGCGCGCAGCGCGGCCTCCTCGGCCGGGTTGCGGACCAGGCCGAGGTCCTCGCGGGAGTCCACCGGGTAGTGACGTACGCCGTAGGCCCAGGTCCAGCCGAGCGTGGCATGCGTCGAGCTGCGCCAGGTGACCGTCAGGGTCAGGCGCGGTGCGGGAGGCTCCGGGATGTCGAGGGAGTCGTCGTCGGAGCGCAGCGGCACCAGCCGGGCCAGCGGGCCCAGCAGGGCGCTCAGGGTGCCGATCTCGGCCTCGGGGACGGTCAGCGGGTCCCGGGCGGTCACCAGTCGCTGCGCGTGGGTCGACAGCGGTCCGGACAGGTCAGCGAGATGGAGCACCCCGGCATCGAGCACGCCCACCGAGCGGGTCGGGCGACCGATCGGGAGCACCGTCGGGCCGGCGTAGACCCGGTCACCGTGGGCCAGGCCGAAGCGGAGGACCGCCTCGCCGTCCTCGCGGCGCAGCTCGCCGGCGAGCGAGAGCGGCTCCTCGAAGATCACCACGCCGCGTACGTTCTCACCGGGCAGGACGGTCACACCGCCGCGGATCGCGTCGCGGAGCAGGCTGACCGCGTGCTCGCCGAAGTCGGCGAGGCTGAGCGAGGAGCCACGGGCGTAGAGCAGCCGGTCGGACCGCAGCTGGCGGGCCAGCTCCTGCAGGGGGAGCAGCTGGCTGCGGGGGAAGTCCTTGCCGGGCACCGCGTTGGGGATGTTGGCCCAGTCGGCACCGGTCTTCGCCCAGCGCTCGCGGTTGCCCATGCGCATCGGGCGCAGCTCGACGGTGGGGGAGCCCGCCACGGCCGACCGCGGGCTGTGCACGTCGATCTCGAGGGCCAGCGCGGGCAGGTCGTCCTCGGGCTTGTTGTCCTCGGCGAGCTGGCCCAGGAGCGTACGCAGCTCCGTCTCCCACGACGGGCCCATCGGCGTCGCGGCAGCGCGCGTGCCGGCGAGGACCAGGCCGAGCGCGGCACCGTGCTTGCAGTTGTTGTGCACGGGGCAGCTGCATGAGCTGGTCGCCTTGACGACGCCGTTCCTGGAATCCAGGTTGAGGGTCACGCGGTAGGGAGCCGGGCTGGTGCCTCTGACCTCGGCTGCCGCTCGCAGCGCACTGCTGCCGATCTCGGTGACCCGGGGCTCACCGACCCGGCCCTGGGCCGCGTAGGCCTCGCCACGCTCGATGGTCTGGGGGTCGAAGGTCTCGCGGATCAGGTCGTTCGTGAGAGCTTCGAGCAAGGGCACCCGATCTATTCTTCCAGCATGAGGCGGGTTCTGCGACTTCGTGGACGCTCGTGGTGAGCAGCGTCTCGTTCGGTGCGGTGGCAGTGGTCTAGACCAGCGGGGCACGACCACGGGGTTGCGGTGCATTCATCGGCATGCATAGGCGCACGCCCGGCATCCTGTCCTGACAACCGGATCCGCACCGATCGCGACAACTTTGTCGCGCAAAAGTAAAGCCACCTCGATCCGAGCGGGGGGATCCGGACCGAGGTGGCGATGAATACTTTCGGCCAAGTTGCCGGTGAATGCAAGTCGAACCACCATGGCGGGAATGTGACGTGTCGTATATCTGCCATGATGACCGTCGTTCGTTCCCCCGCCACGGAAAGGCATCTCGGATGCTCGATGCGCTCGGTCTCGACAATCTCGAGGAGACGGTCTACCGCCAGCTGGTCGCCGCGCCGTCGGCCAACCTCGAAGAGCTGGCCGAAGCGGCCGACCTGGACACCTACGCGGTCTCGGCGGTGCTGTCCGCGCTGGAGGGGAAGGGCCTGGTCGCCCGCGCCTCGGCCGGTCAGGACCGCTATGTCGCCTCCCCGCCGGCGGTGGCGCTTGGGGCCCTGCTCGTCCAGCGCCAGGACGAGCTGCGCCGTGCGCAGGTCGAGATGACCGAGCTCGCCGGGCTCTATCGCGGCTCGGTCGCTCGCCGGGACGTGGCCGACGTCGTCGACGTCGTGCACGGCACCGAGGCGATCGCCCAGCGCTTCGCCCAGCTGCAGTACTCGGCGAAGAAGTGCATCCAGGCGCTGCAGAAGCCGCAGGCCGCGGTCGTCACCCGGGAGGACGCCGACGAGGCCGAGCGCGCCGCGATCGAACGCGGCGTCCGGCACGACATCGTCCTCGAGCGCTCCGTCTTCGACACCCCCGGCATCTACGAGACCATCGACTCCGGCCTCGAGATCGGGATCGAGCTGCGGGTGGTGCCGACGGTGCCGCTGCGCGCTTTCATCGTCGACCGGGAGATCGCCCTGATCCCGCTGATGAACGGTGAGCACAACACGGTCCAGGACGCCCTGCTGCTCCACCCCAGCGGTCTCCTCGACGCGATCATCGCCCTCTTCGACCTGATCTGGACCTCGGCCCCCAAGCTCGTCGCGACGCCCGAGGGCACGGTCGAGACGGCCGCTGATCGCCTCGAGCCCCTGGACACCAAGGTGCTCTCGCTGCTGCTCGCCGGCCTGACCGATGCCTCCATCGGGGCGCAGCTCGGGCTGTCGCTGCGTACGGTCCAGCGGCGGGTGCGCCAGATGATGGACCGCGCGCAGGTCGACACCCGCCTCCAGCTCGGCTACGAGGCGGGGCGCCGCGGCTGGCTGTGAGGTTCCGTGCGCCTCAGCGCTCGCCGCCCGGCACCCACAGGACGTCGCCCTGCTCGCGGTTGGCGTGCCGGGCGAGGATGAAGAGCAGGTCGCTGAGGCGGTTGAGGTAGGTCAGGGCGAGCTTGTTCATGGTCTCGCCGTGGACCTCGTACGCAGCCCAGGCCGCCCGCTCCGCGCGGCGCACGACGGTGCGGGCCACGTGCAGGTGGGCAGCGGCCACGGTGCCGCCGGAGAGGATGAACGAGCGGAGCTTCTCCAGTGGCTCGTTGTAGTCGTCGCACCAGGCCTCGAGCCGGTCGATGTAGGCCTGCTCGACGCGGAGCGGGGGGTACTCGGGGTCGGCCACGACCGGGGTCGAGAGGTCGGCGCCCACGTCGAAGAGGTCGTTCTGGACGGTCGTCAGCACCTTCACGACGTCCTCGTCGATGCCGCCATGAGCCAGCGCGACACCGATCGCCGCCCCGGCCTCGTCGGTCGTCGCGTACGCCTCCAGCCGCAGATCGGTCTTGGCGGTCAGGCTCATGTCGCCGAGCCGGGTCTCACCGGCGTCGCCGGTGCGGGTGTAGATGCGCGTCAGGTTGACCATGCGCTGAGCCTATTCGGACAGCCCATTTTCGGCGAACGTGGTCGATCGATAGAAAATTGGGACAAGAGTGACGAATGAGGCTGGTGAGGTGCAACCAATCGAAGCAGCCGCGCGTCATAGTGGGCGAGAGGGAATCCACTTCCTGGGGGATGGAGGCAGGGCATGGAGATCTTGATCGACGGGCCGACGCTGGTGCTGAGCGGAGATTTCGACGTACGCAGCACCTGGATGGCACGCAGCGTGATCTACGACCATCTCGACTCGGTGGAGGGTGACGTCGTGCTCGACGTCTCCGGCGTGAACAGTGCCGATGTGACGGCGCTGAAGCTGCTCGCCGTCGCGACCCGGCAGGCCCATGCCGAGGGTCGCCGCCTCACTCTGCAGGGCTGCACCCCCGCGGTGCGCCGGATGCTTCACCTCTCCAGGCTCTACCGTGTTCTCGAGGTGGAGAACTCACCGCTCATCGCCTAGCGGGCACAGTGGGTAAAAGAGTGGCCCGGTGAGTGACATCTTCCACACCGGAGCCGGTTACTGATCGGTAACCGAGGGGCTAGCATGCCTCTTATGACGGACACCACGCCTTCCGAGCAGAGCCGCCCGGCGAAGGATCGCTCCTGGCTGATGCGCACGTACGCCGGCCACTCGACCGCCGAGGCGTCCAACCAGCTCTATCGCAACAACCTCGCCAAGGGCCAGACCGGTCTCTCGGTCGCCTTCGACCTGCCCACGCAGACCGGCTACGACCCCGACAGCGTCCTCGCCCGCGGCGAGGTCGGCAAGGTGGGCGTGCCGATCATGCACATGGGGGAGATGCGCAAGCTCTTCGACCAGATCCCGCTCACCGAGATGAACACCTCGATGACGATCAACGCGACCGCCATGTGGCTGCTCGCGATGTATCAGGTCGCCGCAGAGGAGCAGAACCCCGGGATGGACCCGGCCGAGGTGGCCGCCAAGCTGGCCGGCACCACCCAGAACGACATCATCAAGGAGTACCTCTCCCGGGGGACGTACGTCTTCCCGCCGGAGCACTCCCTGCGGCTGATCAGCGACATGATCGCCTACACGGTCCACCAGATCCCCAAGTGGAACCCGATCAACATCTGCAGCTACCACCTGCAGGAGGCCGGGGCCACGCCGGTGCAGGAGATCGCCTACGCGATGTGCACCGCCATCTCGGTCCTCGACCAGGTCAAGGCCTCCGGTCAGGTGTCCGAGGAGGACTTCGGCAAGGTCGTCGGCCGGATCTCGTTCTTCGTCAACGCGGGCGTGCGGTTCGTCGAGGAGATGTGCAAGATGCGCGCCTTCGTCGAGCTCTGGGACGAGATCACCCGTGAGCGCTACGGCGTCGAGGACCCGAAGATGCGCCGGTTCCGCTACGGCGTACAGGTCAACTCCCTCGGCCTGACCGAGGCGCAGCCGGAGAACAACGTCCAGCGCATCGTGCTGGAGATGCTCGCGGTGACGCTGTCCAAGAACGCGCGGGCGCGCGCGGTGCAGCTGCCTGCCTGGAACGAGGCGCTCGGCCTGCCGCGTCCGTGGGACCAGCAGTGGTCGCTGCGCCTGCAGCAGGTGCTCGCCTACGAGTCCGATCTGCTGGAGTACGGCGACCTCTTCGACGGCTCGCCGGTCGTCGAGGCCAAGGTGGCCGAGCTCGTCGCGGGCGCCAAGGAGGAGATCGACCGGGTCCAGGCCATGGGCGGAGCGATCGCCGCGGTCGACACCGGCTACATGAAGTCCGAGCTGGTCTCCTCGCACGCGCGCCGTCGCGCCGCGATCGAGTCCGGCGAGGAGATCATCGTCGGCGTCAACAAGTTCACCACCACCGAGCCGAGCCCGCTGACCGCGGACCTGGACGCCGCGATCATGGTTGCCGACCCTCGCGCCGAGGAGGCCGCCAAGGCCTCCCTCGAGGCGTGGAAGGCCGAGCGTGACGAGACGGCCGTCTCCGAGGCGCTGGCCGCTCTGGCCGCCGCCGCGAAGACC
Organism: Nocardioides sp. NPDC006303; assembly: GCF_040613175.1. Classification (NCBI taxonomy): domain Bacteria; kingdom Bacillati; phylum Actinomycetota; class Actinomycetes; order Propionibacteriales; family Nocardioidaceae; genus Nocardioides; species Nocardioides sp. NPDC006303. The sequence goes on along the minus strand of NZ_JBEXRR010000007.1, from coordinate 141,683 downwards.
GATGCCAACCTGATGGAGGCCACCCTGGCCGCCGCCCGTGCGGGCGCGACCACGGGGGAGTGGGCCGGCACCCTGCGCGAGGTCTTCGGCGAGTTCCGGGCGCCCACCGGCGTCTCCGGCGCCGTCGGCGCTGCGGAGGCCGGCGCCGAGCTGTCAGCCGTACGCGACCGGGTCAAGGCCACCGGCGAGGAGCTCGGCGTCAAGCTGCGCATGCTCGTCGGCAAGCCGGGTCTAGACGGCCACTCCAACGGTGCGGAGCAGGTCGCCGTCCGGGCCCGTGACGCCGGCTTCGAGGTCATCTACCAGGGCATCCGGCTCACCCCGGAGCAGATCGTCGCCGCGGCGGTCGCCGAGGACGTACACGTCGTCGGCCTCTCCATCCTCTCCGGCTCGCACATGTCGCTGGTGCCGTCGGTGGTCGACGGGCTGCGCGAGGCGGGGCTGGGTGACGTACCCGTCATCGTGGGCGGCATCGTGCCCGAGTCCGACGCCAGGACGCTGATCCAGTCGGGGGTCGCGGCGGTCTACACGCCCAAGGACTTCAGCCTCACCGAGATCATGGCCGACATCGTCGAGGTCATCCGCAAGGCCAACGACCTCTCCTGATCCGAGGATCGTCACGGCTCCCGAAAAAACTTCGGGAGCCGTGTCGATCCCGGTGCGTGGCCATTCGTGAAAGGGGCAGAGGGAGGCTGACAGCGCCTCCCGCCACTTCACGGGAGTACGAGATGTCCACGATCACCACCGCCCAGCAGACCACCCGCTCGACCCGCGCCGCCCGCAAGCCCGTCTGGCTTCACGGCCTCGGTGCCACGGTCGTCGCCAGCGCGGTCGTCACCGTTCTCGCCGTCGTTGCCTCGGCGGCCGGGGTGAGCTTCGAGACCGCCAGCGGCACGATCCCGCTCGCCGGCTACGCCCAGCTGACCGCCCTCTTCTCGCTCATCGGGGTCGCGATGGCCGCGGTGATGGCGCGCGTGGCCCGGCACCCGCGACGTACGTTCGTGGTCACCACCGTCGTGCTGACCGTCGCCTCGCTCGTCCCCGACGTCACCTTCGGCTTCGACGCCGCGAGCGCGGTCGTCCTGATGCTCCTGCACGTCGTTGCCGCTGCCATCGTCATCCCGGTGCTGGCTCGTCGCCTCGCCCGGTGATCGGGCCTAGTAGCCTGCCGCGCATGCGAGTAACGGTGGTCGGAGCCGGAGTCATCGGGCTCTCGTGCGCGGTACGGCTGCTCGAAGCCGGTCACGAGGTCAGCGTGATCGGCCGGGAGCGGACGAGCGGGACCACCTCGGCGGTGGCCGGCGGGTTCTGGTTCCCCTACCTCGCCGAGCCGCGCGACCGGGTGACTGCCTGGGCGGCCGAGACCTTCAGAGAGCTCGCCCGGCTGGCCGAGGAGGAGCCGGAGGCCGGCGTACGCATGGTGCACGGCACCCAGCACAACCCCGAGGCCGACCTGTGGTGGGCCGAGCCGCTCACGGACCTGACCGTGACCGAGGGCCGCGCCGAGTTCACCGTCCCGATCGCCGAGATGCCGATCTACCTGCCCTGGCTCGAGCGGCGGATCACCGCGGCGGGCGGGAACATCACGACCGGGACCGTCGACGACCTGGCGAGCCTGGACGCCGACGTCGTGGTCAACGCGACCGGACTCGGCTCGCGGGAGCTGGTCGGCGACGCCAGCCTCTACCCGGTCCAGGGCCAGATCGTCGTCCTCGGGCCGGGCGCCACCGAGGAGTGGCTGGAGGCCGAGGGCGACGCCCCCTCCTATGTCTTCCCGCGCGGTGGTGACACCGTGGTCGGAGGTACGTCGGTTCCGCACGCCTGGGACCAGAGCCCGGACCCGCGTACGGCTGAACGGATCCTGGCAGACGCCACCGCAGCCGTGCCGGAGATCGCGAACGCCGAGGTCAGGGCCCATCTGGTCGGCCTCCGGCCGGCCCGGCCCTCGGTCCGGCTGGAACGCGAGGGACGAGTTGTGCACTGCTACGGCCACGGCGGCGCCGGAGTGACGCTGAGCTGGGGTTGCGCCTCCGAGGTGGCGTCGCTCGTGGAAGTAAGGCACGCCTAACTCTGCTGTTACCCTTCGAGCGTGGGCAAGAAGAGGAAGCCTCCCAAGACGGAGTGCTGCGTGTCGAAGTCGCGCTGCAAGCGGTGCCCGATCCGCATGCTCAAGGAGGGCACCCTGCCCGAGGGGATGACGGTCAAGAAGCGCCGTCTGGTGACCCTCGACGGCAAGCCGGTCAAGAAGAAGCATCTGGCTGCTTGACGGAAGGCGCCGCCAAGTTGCGTCCGAGGTGGTAGGAATTGCCTTGCATTCCATTACCCACTCGCGCAAGGACGTTACCGATGCCTCACGCCACCCGCCGCTCTGTCCTGTCCGGTGCTGCTGTCACGGGCGCCGCGGCGCTGAGCGCTGCCGGTTACACCGCTGCCCCGGCGCACGCGGGCAAGCCTGACACGGTCCGGCTGACCGTGCTCGGCACGACCGACCTGCACGGCAACGTCTTCAACTGGGACTACTACAAGAACGCCGAGTTCTCGAACAGCGCGGGTAACGAGATCGGCGTCGCCAAGGTCAAGACACTGATCGACGCCGTCCGCGAGGATCGTCGCGGCGAGCCGATCCTCACCATCGACGCCGGTGACACCATCCAGGGCACCCCGCTGGCCTACTACTACGCCCGGATCGACCCGATCACCGAGGGCGCGATCCACCCGATGGCGCGGGCGATGAACCTGGTCGGCTACGACGCCGCGGCGCTGGGCAACCACGAGTTCAACTACGGCATCGACACGATCCGGAAGTTCGAGGAGCAGGTGAACTTCCCGATGCTCGGCGCCAACGCGGTCGACCCGTCGACCAAGCTGCCGGTCTTCCCGCCCTACATCATCAAGGACTACGACCTGGGCCGCGGCCGCCGCCTCCGCGTCGGTGTGCTCGGTCTGACCAACCCCGGCATCGCGATCTGGGACAAGGCCAACGTCGAGGGGAAGATGGAGTTCCCGGGGCTGGTCGAGCAGGCCAAGATCTTCGTGCCCGAGCTCAAGAAGGCAGGCTGCGACCTGGTGATCATCAGCGCCCACTCCGGCGCCGACACCTCCAGCTCCTACGGCGACGAGCTGCCCCCGGAGAACGCCTCGACCCTGGTGGCGGAGCAGGTGCCCGATGTCGACGCGATCCTCGTCGGCCACGCCCACCGGGAGATCACCCAGCGCTACGTCACCAACACCGAGACCGGCAAGCAGGTGCTGCTGACCGAGCCGCTCTACTGGGGCATGCGCGTCTCCGTGATGGACCTGGTCGTACGCCGGGAGAAGCGTCACGGCCGGCCCCGTTGGGTCCTGCAGTCGGCGACCTCGCAGACGCTCAACTCCAACACCGTCGACCCCGACCCGGAGGTCTCGGCCGCCGTGCAGGAGCAGCACGACGTCGTGGTCTCCTACGTCAACTCCGTCGTCGGCACCTCGGCGGTGGAGATGCTGGCCGCGCGGGCGGTCGTCGAGGACGTACCCATCATCGACTTCGTCAACTACGTCCAGGCCGACGCGGTCAAGGCGGCGCTCACCGGCTCCGATGCAGAGCTGCCGGTCATCTCGATCGCGGCGCCGTTCAGCCGCGCCGCCGCCTTCCCTGCGGGCGAGGTGACCGTACGCGACGTGGCCGGCCTCTACATCTACGACAACACCCTGATGGCGGTGCGCATCACCGGCGCCCAGCTCAAGGACTACCTCGAGTTCACCGCCCGCTACTTCAAGCAGGTCAGCGGCACCGGCCCGTTCCCGATCGACGCCGTGACCAACGCGCCGACCGACACCGCGCCCAACGGCACGCCCGACTACAACTTCGACACGATCGCCGGGCTGGACGCGCCGCTGACCTACGACATCGACATCTCGGTCGCGGTGGGGTCGCGGATCACCAACCTCGCCTACGGCGGCGTCGCGGTGACCGACGCGCAGGAGTTCGTGCTCGCGGTCAACAACTACCGCCAGTCTGGTGGCGGCGGCTTCCCGCACGTCACCGACGCCACCGTGGTCTACAACCAGCAGGTCGAGATCCGGCAGCTGCTCATCGACTGGGTCACTGCCCACCAGGTCATCGACCCGGCCGCGTTCGCCTCGGTCGACTGGCGCCTCGTCTCCGGTGGTGAGCCGATCACCGTGGAGTAGCCGCCACGGCGGTTGGGCGACGGGTCAGCGCGGGTTGGCCCAGTTGAGCAGCTGGCTCATCGAGATCAGCAGGTCGTCCAGCCGCCGCTCCACGCTGTCCAGGCGCGCGTTGACGCTGTCGATCGCCGCGTCGGTGCGCTCCATCCGGCTCTTGATCGCGTGGAACTCTGCCGTGTGCATCTGCTGCATCGTCAGGAGATCGATCATGATCGCCTCGACGTCGCTCACGGACAGGCGGCCCCCAACGCCATGCCCCGAGTAATTGATGGACATGGCGTGAATCTTGTCACGCTGTTCCTACTCAAAGGTAAGGAAAGGCGTTTCCCCTGTGTGAACTTGCCTGACCGTGCACCAACTGTTGGTCAGAAGAGTCTCTCGGTCGGATCGTCGAGGCCACGGAGCGCGTCGTAGTCGACGATCGCGCAGGTGATACCGCGGTCCTCGGCCAGCACGCGGGCCTGGGGCTTGATCGCCTGAGCAGCGAAGATGCCGCGTACCGGGGCCAGCAGCGGGTCGCGGTTGAGCAGCTCGAGATAGCGCGTCAGTTGCTCGACGCCGTCGATCTCACCGCGCCGCTTGATCTCGACCGCGACCGACTTCCCGTCGGCGTCGCGGCACATCAGGTCGACCGGCCCGATCGCGGTCGGGTACTCCCGGCGTACGAGGGTCAGGCCCTCGCCCAGCGTCGCCGGGTGGTCGGCGAGGAGCTCCTGGAGGTGCTTCTCGACGCCGTCCTTCTGCAGGCCGGGGTCGATGCCGAGGTCATGCGAGGTCTCGTGGTGGATCTCGTCGATCAGGATCCGCAGGGTGTCGTCCGTCTTGGAGGTGACGGTCCACTCGACGCGGCCGTCCTCGGACTTGCCCTCCGAGAGGGTGCAGGGCGGCGACATCCAGTTGAGGGGCTTGTAGGAGCCCCCGTCGGAGTGGACCAGCACCGATCCGTCGGCCTTGAGCATCAACACCCTGGTGGCCATCGGAAGGTGGGCGGTGAGCCGCCCTGCGTAGTCGACCTGGCAGGTGGCAACGACGAGTCTCACCGGGAGAACGTATCGCATGGTCCCGTGTGAGCAGCGTCACGCCACCAGGGGTTACTCATGGGTAATAAATTTGGCAGTCTTCCGTCGCATGACGGTTTCGACCCAGGGTTCCATCCACGACGTGCTCGTGCTGCCCTACCTCAACCACGCCATTCGCATGCTCGAGTCGGGCTACGCCACCGCCACCGACATCGACAACGCCATGTGCTTCGGCTGCGGCTACCCCCAGGGGCCGCTGGCCACGGCCGACGAGATCGGCGCCGCCGCCGTACGCGACGCGCTGCTCGCCCGCTTCGAGGAGACCGGCGACAACCTGCACAAGCCCGCCGACCTGCTCACCAAGGTCGCCGGCGAGACCGGGACGTTCGCCGCGGTGGCCGGGGACCACGCAAAGGTTCCGGAGCTGCGCCACACGATCGAGAAGATCGGCGTGGTCGGCACCGGCACGATGGCCTCGGGCATCGTCCAGGTCTTCGCCCAGGCCGGGTACGACGTCGTCTTCGTCGGCCGCTCCCAGGAGAAGCTCGACGGGGTCGTCGCCGGCATCACCAAGTCGCTCGACAAGGCCATCGCGAAGGGCCGCTCGGACGAGGAGACCAAGGCCGCCGTGCTCGGCCGACTCACCGGCAGCACCTCGCGCGAGGATCTCGGCGAGGCCGACCTGATCGTCGAGGGCATCGCCGAGGACCTCGAGGTCAAGACCGAGCTCTTCAAGGATCTCGACCGGATCGCCAAGGCCGGTGCCATCCTGGCCACCACCACCAGCTCGATGCCGATCACCGAGCTCGCCAAGGTGACCGCCCGCCCCGGTGACGTCATCGGGATGCACTTCTTCAACCCCGCGCCGGTCATGAAGCTCGTCGAGGTGGTCACCACCGACCTCACTTCGCCCGAGGTCGACGAGACGGTGCGCGCGCTGTCCACCGCGGTCAAGAAGGTCCCGGTCTCCTGCGGCGACCGCTCCGGCTTCATCGTCAACGCGCTGCTGTTCCCCTACCTCAACGACGCGGTCAAGCTGCACGAGTCCGGCGTCGCCATCGCCGAGATCGACGCCGCGATCAAGGAGACCGCCGGCTTCCCGATGGGTCCCTTCGAGCTCCTCGACGTCGTCGGCAACGACGTCTCCCTGGCCATCCAGTCCGAGCTCCGCAACGAGTTCGGCGAGCCCGGCTTCGACCCCGCCGCCCTGCTGGTCGAGAAGGTCCAGGAAGGCAAGCTCGGCCGCAAGACCGGCGAGGGCTTCCACACCTACTGATCCCGGCCCGGCCGAGGCGTCACGTACGTCGGCCGAGGCGTCACGTACGTCGGCCGAGGCGTCACGTACGTCGGCCGAGGCGTCACCTACGCGAATCGAGTCGGCACTGCGATGCCGACTCGATTCGCGCGAGTGACGCCTCGGCCTGCGGGGGCGACGCTTCGGTCAGGGGCGGGGGTAGCCGCGGCGTACGGCTCGTTCCAGGATTCCCAGGGTGGCCCGGATGGACTTCTGGTCGATCACCGGGAAGATCGCCTTCCACTCGGGGAGGGCGGTGGACCAGTCGCAGTACGAGGTGACACGGGTGTCACCGGAGTCGAGCTGCTCGAGCTCGTAGCCGAAGCGGTGGCCGATCGGCGGCTTGACGGTGCCTTCGATGGTCCACTCGATCGCCCGGTCGGGTTCGAACCCGGTGACGATCACGGTGACGTCGTACTTGCCGAGCGGGTAGTCGCCGAGGGCCTCGCGGTCCATGTGGACGATGAACCGGTCGCCGACCGCGCTCACCGGCGACCCCTCCGCGGACTGGAGCATGCCGGCGGCGTCGATGGCCACATGGCCGTCGGGGTCGATGAGAACGGCGAAGATGTCGGCGGGGGAGGCGGGGATGATCCGCTCGGCGTCGATGCGTTCGGCCTCGATGCGTTCGGCGGCCTGGGTCTGGTCGGTCACAGCGCCCGAATCTAGCGGCATCACCGGCGTGCCGGACGTCACCCCATGGCAGGATGCGGGGCATGAGTGAGCGCACGATCGAGACAGTCGGAGTCGTCGGCCTGGGCACCATGGGTGCCGGGATCGCGGAGGTGTTCGCCCGCAACGGGTTCACCGTGGTCGGGGTGGAGCGGGACGAGGAGGGCCTCGAGCGTGGCAAGGCCCACCTGGCGCACTCGACGGGCCGCGCGGTCAAGCGCGGAAAGCTCAGCGAGGAGGAGCAGGAGGCGCTGCTCGGCCGGATCTCCTTCGCCACCGACCCGACGGCGCTCAAGGACGTCGACATGGTCGTCGAGGCGGTCGTGGAGTCGCTGGAGCTGAAGAAGTCGATCCTCGCCACCCTCGACGAGATCGTGGCTCCCGAGACGATCCTGGCGACCAACACCTCGTCGCTGTCGGTGACCGAGATCTCGACCGCTTCGAACCACCCCGGGCGCGTCGTCGGCGTGCACTTCTTCAACCCTGCCCCGGTGCAGAAGTTCGTCGAGATCGTACGCACCGTGGTCACCGAGCCCGAGGTGCTCGAGGACGTGCGCGAGGTCGTCGGCAAGGTCGGCAAGTCGCCGGTGGTCTGCGGTGACCGGGCCGGGTTCATCGCCAACGCGCTGCTCTTCGGCTACCTGAACCACGCGGTCTCGATGTTCGAGGGCCACTACGCCACCCGCGAGGACATCGACACCGCGATGCGGCTGGGCTGCGGCTACCCGATGGGACCGCTCGCGCTGCTGGACCTGATCGGCCTGGACACCTCCTACGAGATCCTCGACACGATGTACCGCCAGGGTCGCGACCGGCTGCACGCCCCCGCACCGATCCTCAAGCAGATGGTCACCGCCGGGATGCTCGGGCGGAAGTCGGGCCGCGGCTTCTACACCTACGAAGCGGCCGACTCGCCCGTCGTCGTCCCGGACGCGCTGACCCCGAGCGCCGACGCCACCCACGAGCTGCGCCGCCCGATCTCGAAGGTCGGCGTCGTCGGCACCGGCACGATGGCCTCCGGGATCGTCGAGGTCTTCGCCAAGGGCGGCTACGACGTGACGTACGTCGGGCGCAGCCCCGACAAGGTCGACGGTGTCGCCGCACGGATCACCAAGAGCCTCGACAAGGCGATCGGACGGGGCAAGCTGGAGGAGTCGGCGAAGCCGGAGATCCTCGGCCGGCTCACCGGCACCACCTCGCTGGACGACCTGGCCGACGTCGACATCGTCGTCGAGGCGATCGCCGAGGACCTGGCCATCAAGACCACGCTCTTCGAGAACCTCGACGACATCTGCAAGCCGGGCGCGATCCTGGCGACCACGACCTCGAGCCTGCCGGTCATCGAGCTGGCCAAGGTGACCAAGCGGCCGTCGGACGTCGTCGGGATGCACTTCTTCAACCCGGCGCCGGTGATGAAGCTGGTCGAGGTCGTCTCCACCGTCACCACGGACGAGGAGGTCTCCGAGACCGTCCGCGCCCTGTGCAAGCAGGTCGGCAAGTCGCCGGTCTCGTGCGGGGACCGGGCCGGCTTCATCGTCAACGCGCTGCTCTTCCCCTACCTCAACGACGCGGTCAAGATGCTCGAGGGTCACTACGCGACCGCCGACGACATCGACACCGCGATGAAGCTCGGCTGTGCGCTGCCGATGGGTCCATTCGAGCTGCTCGACGTCGTCGGTAACGACGTCTCGCTGGCCATCGAGCGCGAGCTCTACCTGGAGTTCCGCGAGCCGGGCTTCGCGCCCGCGCCGCTGCTGGAGCACCTGGTCACCGCCGGTTACCTCGGCCGCAAGACCGGCAAGGGCTTCCGCGACTACTCCTGACAAGAGGTCCCTCCCGGCCCGACCACCGTGGCAGTACGCTGAAAGACGTGGGACTTCTGATCGCACTTCTCATCGTCGTCGCGGTGATCGGGACCGTGGTAGTGACCAGCAAGCGTTCGCAGGCGCGAGCGCTGGAAAAGCAGCGCGCTGACCTCGAGCCGGTCAAGCAGCTCGCCTTCGAGGACGTGACCGCCTTCGGTGAAGAGCTGCAGAGGCTCGACCTGGACATGGCCGGCAAGGAGCTCGACGAGGGCGCCAACGCCGACTACCAGCGCGCGCTTGACGAGTACGAGACCGCCAAGCGCACAGTCGACAAGATGACCGTGCCCGACGACGTCAAGAAGATCACGACGATCGTCGAGGACGGCCGCTACGCGATCGCCTGCGTCGAGGCACGCGTCGCCGGCGAGCCGCTGCCGAAGCGCCGCCCGCCGTGCTTCTTCGACCCCCGCCACGGGCTCTCGGTCGAGGACGTGGCCTGGGCGCCGCCGGGCGGCACCACCCGCGACGTACCCGCCTGTGCGCTCGACGCCGAGCGCGTCAAGGTCGGCGCGGAGCCCGACACCCGCAAGGTGATGGTCGGCAACGAGCGCGTTCCCTACTGGCAGGGTGGCCCGGCCTACCGGCCCTACGCCGCCGGCTACTTCGGCGCCTTCTCGCCGATGGACTGGATGTTCGCCGGGCTGATGTTCAGCGCGTTCGGCGGCTTCGATGCCTTCGGTGAGATCGGCGAGGGCATGGGCGACGCGATCGGCGGCATCGGCGAGGGCATGGGGGACATGTTCGGCGGGATCGGCGACGGCATCGGCGACATGTTCGACGGCTTCGACTTCTGAGTACGCTTCCGGAGTGCCACCACTTCATACGCTCGAGCTCGGCGAAGCCGGAAGTCGTGTTGTCTTCCTGCACGGACTCTTCGGCCAGGGACGCAACTGGAACACGCTCGGCAAGCAGCTGGCCGACAAGCATCGCGTCACTCTCGTCGACCTGCCTCACCACGGTCGCTCCCCGCAGCCTGACACTTTCGACTACCTCGAGGTGACCGCGGCCGTCGCGGAGCTGCTCTCGGCCGAGGACCCCGCAACCGTGGTCGGCCACTCGATGGGCGGCAAGGTGGCGATGCTGCTCGCGATCACCCGCCCCGAGCTGGTCGCCAAGCTCGTCGTGGCCGACATGTCCCCGGTCGTCTACGAGCGCGTCGGCGGCTTCAAGACGTACGTCGACGCCATGCAGAGCCTCGACCTGGACCGCATCACCCGCCGCGAGGAGGCCGACGCCGGGATGCAGGAGGCGGTCCCCGACGCGACGGTCCGCGGCTTCCTGCTGCAGAACCTGCGCCGCGACGGCGACAGCTGGCGCTGGTCCATGAACCTCCCCGTCCTCGGCCGCGACCTGGACCGCATCGGCGACTGGCCGGCCGAGGAGCTGAAGGCGTACGACCCGTACGACGGGCCCGTGATGTGGGTGGCCGGCGAGCTGTCCAACTACGTCACCGACGAGTACGCGCCGGCGATGAAGGAATGGTTCCCGCGCTACCGCAAGGTGACGATCAAGGGCGCCGGGCACTGGGTCCACTCCGAGAAGCCGGAGACCTTCCTCGCGGCCCTGCGTCAGTTCCTCGGCGACTGAGACACCGGAAACGGACCGAGCGCCGGCCGGGCGGCGTCTACGCTGTGCGGCATGGAACGCGACAGGCCAGTCATCGTGCTGGTCGGCGGCGAGCACGCCGACGTCCTCGAGCAGGAGTTCCGGGCACGGTACGACCGTGACTACCGGATCGAGCCGGTGGTGGGGTTCGCCGCGGGCCTCGACAGGACACGCGGGCTCGTGGCCGAGGGTGCGCAGATCGCGATGGTCGCCGCCGAGCACGTGCTCGACGGAGGCACCTCGATCGAGCTCCTGCACCTCGTACCGGCCATCGTGGCGACGGCGCGCCGGGTGGCGCTGGTCTCGTGGGACGACTTCGCCGATGCGCTCGACGACCTGCGCGCCGCGGCGCTCCAGCGCGAGATGGACACCTTCGTGCTCATCCCGCGCGCCCCGCGGGACGAGGAGTTCCACACCGCGCTGATCGAGCTGCTCTCCGAGTGGGGGTGGTCGGTGGGCAGGCCCCTGGTGACCGTGACCGACGTCGTGGCCGAGCCGGGCGACCGCGACGCGGCGGCGGTGCGCGACCTGCTGGAACGCATGGGCTTCCCGCATCGCTCGCTCGGGCCGAGCGACGACGAGGCGCAGGAGCTCATCGAGGCCGCCGGCCCGGGCGCACGGCTGCCTCTGGTTCGTACCTTCACGGGACGCGTGGTCTCCGGGGCGACGGCGGCGACGGCCGCCGAGGCCATCTATGGCGGGTTCGACGAGATTCCGGACGGCGTGATCGCCGACGTCGCCATCGTGGGCGGCGGACCGGCGGGCCTCGCGGCGGCGGTCTATGCGGCGTCTGAGGGGTTGGCGACGGTCCTCGTGGAGCGCGACGCGATCGGCGGCCAAGCGGGCTCCAGCTCCATGATCCGCAACTACCTCGGCTTCCCGCGCGGGATCTCAGGCATGCGCCTCGCCCAGCGATCCCGCATCCAGGCCGGACGGTTCGGTGCGCGCTTCTTCACCGGACGCCCGGTGACCCGGATCGAGCCTGGCCCGGCCGATGAGCCCGAGCACCAGCACGTGCACGTGCGCGGCGCGCAGTTCTGCGCCCGTACGGTCGTGCTCGCGATGGGCGTGACCTACCGGCGTCTCGGGGTCGCCGGTGTGGATGACCTCGTGGGTGCGGGGGTCTACTACGGGGCCGCGACGTCGATGGCGCGCGAGATGCAGGGCCGTGCCGTCTTCGTGATCGGCGGGGGCAACTCGGCCGGGCAGGCGGCCATCCACCTCGCCAAGTTCGCGAGCGAGGTGACGATCCTGGTCCGCCGTCATGAGCTCGCGGAGACCATGTCGGCCTATCTGGTGCGTGAGATCGAGGCGACGTCGAACATCCAGGTCCGGACCCGCACGGTCGTCGCCGACGGCGGGGGCGAGGGCCAGCTGGAGTGGTTGCGACTGGAGAACCTGGACACCGGCGAGGACACCAAGACCGCTGCCGACGGCCTCTTCTGCCTGCTCGGAGCGGAACCCGACTGTGCGTGGCTGGCGGAGGCGGTGGCGCTCGACGAGCACGGGTTCGTCCTGACAGGCCGCGACGTACCGCGAGAGGCGTGGGTCGAGGGGAACCCGCCTGCGAGCCTGGAGACGACCGTGCCGGGCGTCTTCGCTGTCGGTGACGCGCGCGCCGGATCCATGAAACGGGTCGCCTCTGCGAGCGGCGAGGGCGCCTCGGTGCTCCCACTGGTGCACGCCCACCTCGCGCGGATACGCGCTCGGGAGTTCGGCGCCTGAGCCCTAGGACGGCGGGCAACGCCGGGCTCGATGGGGTCGACCTCGCCGTCGGTGTCGTGGCAGGCAGCCTGAGCTCTGCTGGCAATGATGGCGGATCTGGCGACCAGCTCGGTTGCTCCCGCGGCTTGACCAGCTGCGCATGGCTATGACAAGAGCCGCCGGAAGACCTCGACGATGCGATCCGCATCCGCCTCGGACGTACGCCAGTTGCTGAACGCCAACCGCAAGGCGGGAGTGCCGTGATGAACCGTAGGGGTCACGAAGGTCACGCCGGTATCGGCGACCCGGCGAGCGAGCAAGGCAGGGTCGCCAGGGACCTGCAGGCAGACGATGTTGAGCCGGACAGGCGCGAGCAGCTCGACCCCGTCGATCTCGGCGAGCCGACTCCCAACCCGGCGAGCGAGCGCGATGGTGCGCTCGACGATCTCGCGGTGGCCCTCGCGGCCGTAGGCGTACAGGGTGAACCAGGCAGGCAGGGCGCGCAGGCGGCGGGAGCTCTCCGGGGTCAGGTGTACGAAGTCGGGGGAGGTGCCAGGGAGGCCGATGTAGGCCGAGGCATTGCTGAAGACCCGGGCCTGGAGGTCCTGGTGGCGGCTGAGCTGGATCGCGGAGTCGTAGGGGACGTTGAGCCACTTGTGCAGATCGACGCAGATCGAGTCGGCGCGGGAGAGACCGGCGACGAGGTGGGCGTGCGCGGGGGAGAGAGCCGCGAACGCGCCGAAGGCGCCGTCGACGTGCAGCCAGAACGGGAACTCGTCGCGGAGGTCGGCGATGGCGTCCAGGTCGTCGAAGTCGCCGGTGTTCACGGTGCCGGCGTTGGCGACGACGATCACGGGCCGGCCGTCCTGTTCGCGCAGCGCGGTCCGCAACGCGTCGACGTCGACCGCATCGCGGTCGGGGAGGAGGGCGACCGGCTGGAGGCTGTCGCGACCCAGCCCGAGCACGGAGAGTGCCTTGGAGACGGTGGAGTGGGCGGCGCCGGAGAGCACGACGACCCCACCGAGCGCGGCGACGCCCTCGGTCGAGACCGACACTCCGAGCCGGTCGCCGAGCCACTCGCGGGCCAGCGCCAGCCCGGTCAGGTTGGACATGGTCGCGCCGGTGACGAACGCCCCGCTGAAGTCCCCGGGAAGGTTCAGCAGGTCGAGGACCCAGCGCACCGTCTCGCGCTCCAGGTCGCTGGCGGCGGAGTCCTGGACCGTGATGGTGTTCTGGTCGAAGACCGAGGTCAGCCAGTCGCCGGCGACCGCGGCCGGGGTCGCGCCGCCGGTGACGAAGCCCAGGTAGCGGGGGCCGGCGCTCGCCGAGAGGCCTGGCGCCCAGCGGGTCTCGAAATGGCGCAGAGCGGCCTGGCCACCGGCGCCCCGGACCGGTAGCCGCTCGACGGAGGGCGGCCGGAACGGAGAGGTCACCGGCCTGTGGTCGAGTCCGGCGATGATCTCTTGTGCGTAGTCCTGGATCGCGCCGAGGAGATCGGTCATCCCGGCGAGGTCTGTGTCGAGCCGTGGGTCCATCCTTCGACGGTAGGCCTTCTCAGGGCTCGATGAGACCTGCTCTGATGGCATATCGCGTGACTTGGGTGCGATCGCGGAGGCCAAGCTTGGCGAGGATGTTCTCGCGGTGCCGCTCGACGGTCTTGTAGGAGATCGTCAGCTCGCGGGCGATCTCCCGGGTCGAATGGCCCTCGGCGATGAGCTTGAGCACCTCGTCCTCGCGCTCGGTCAGCACCGTGCGCGGCAGGCTCTCGCCACGGTTGAGGCGGTCCAGATAGTCGCGGACCAGAGCACTCATCGCCCCGGGATAGACGAAGGCTTGCCCCCGAATAGCGGTGCGGCACGCGTTGACCAGGTCCTCGTCGGCGACCGACTTGAGGACGTACCCGCTGGCGCCGACCTTGAGCGCCTCGAAGAAGTACTGCTCGTTGTCGTGCATCGAGAGCATCAGCATCTTCGGAGGCGTACGCATCCGGGCGATCGTGCGCGCGGCCTGCAGCCCGGTCATGCGGGGCATGGCGACGTCGAGGATCACCAGGTCGACCTCGACGTCGCGCAGCGCCGCGACGGCCTCGGCTCCGTCGGCCGCCTCGGCGACCACCTCGAGGTCCGGTTCGGCGTCGAGGATGAGGCGGACCCCGCGGCGTACGAGGGTGTGGTCGTCGGCCAGCAGGATCCGGATCTTCGCGGGCGTGGGAGTCACAGCGGAACCTCCAGGCGGACGGTGGTGCCGCGGCCGGGGGTGCTGGTCACGCTCAGGTCGGCACCGACGAGCAGGGCACGCTCCCGCATGCCGCTGATCCCGGCGCCGGCCACGAGGGCGGCGCTGCCGCGACCGTCGTCGGAGACGGTTAGGGCGACCATGTCGCCGACCTTGCAGAGCGAGAGCTCGGCGGTCGCGGCGTGGGCGTGGCGTACGACGTTGGTGAGCGCCTCCTGGGCGACCCGGTAGATCACCAGCTCGCGGTCCTGGGGCAGCTCGGGAAGCCCGCGGCCGATGGTGCGGCGTACGGTCGTGCGGCCCAGGGCGCCGACGTCGGTGGCCAGCGAGGCCAGGGCGGCGTGCAGGCCGAGATCCTCGAGCACGCCCGGCCGCAGCTGGCGGGCCACGCGGCGTACGTCGTCGATGCCCGTGCGCGCGGACTCGCGGACGGCGGCGAGCTCGGGGCGCACTTCCTCCGGCACCTGTCGCTCCAGTCCCTTGAGCCCCAGGAGTACGACGGTGAGCGACTGTCCCACCTCGTCGTGGAGCTCCTGGGCGATCCGGTGTCGCTCCGCCTCCTGCGCGGCGAGCGCCTTGGCGTTGCTGGTGCTCCGCTCGGTCTCCAGCCGCTCGAGCATCGCGTTGTAGCTGGCCACCAGCCGTGCGCCGGCGCCCTTGCCGTGGGTCGGTAGACGCTGGTCGGGGGAGAGGTGGTCGACCGAGTCCATGGTGCGGATCACCCGGTCGATCGGCGCCAGGCTGCGCAGCAGCAGGAGCGCGTTGAGGGTCGCCATCACCACCAGCCCGACCGCGAGCACCACCGCCTCCGAGGCCAGGACGCGCTCAGAGACCCGGACCGGGGACAGCGCCAGGACCAGGGTGCCGACGCAGAAGACGGTGCCGTTGGTCAGGCAGACCCGCCAGTAGAGCGGTAGATGACTCATGCACCAACCCTGACATGTCCTCTGGTCAGGACTTATGGGTGGCAGCACCCATTCGGATCGAGTCTCCGGTAACGGAGGGTCGTTGGCATGGAGCTCAACGCATGATCGTGTACGCAGCGGTGGCCGTCTTCATCGTCACCTACGGCCTCATCGCCACCGAGCGCGTCCACCGCGTCGCAGCCGCCCTGGGTGGCGTCGCCGCGATGGTCGCGCTCGGGATCATCGATGCCGAGTCGGCCTTCTTCAGTCATGAGACCGGGGTCGATTGGGACGTCATCTTCCTGCTCTTCGGGATGATGGTGATCGTCGGTGTCCTCAAACAGACGGGCCTGTTCGAGTTCCTTGCGCTGTGGGCGGTCAAGCACTCCGGCGGCCGCCCGGCACGCCTGGCGACGCTGCTGATCCTGGTCACCGCGGCGCTCTCGCCGATCCTCGACAACGTGACCACCGTGCTGCTCGTCACGCCGGTGACCCTGTCGGTCTGCGAGCGACTCGGCCTGAACCCGATGCCCTACCTGATCTCGCTCATCCTGGCCGCCAACGTCGGCGGCACCTCGACGCTGATCGCCGACCCGCCCAACATCATCGTGGCCAGCCGGGCCAACCTGACCTTCGACGACTTCCTGATCCACTCGCTGCCGCTGTGCCTGATCCTGCTGGTCGTCCTGATCGGGCTGGTCCGGGTGCTCTTCCGGCGTGACTTCCGTGGCCGGGTCGACCTGGACGGACTGATCGAACCGCCGGCATCGGCGATCCACGACCGCGGGCTGCTCTACCGCTGCCTGGCCGTCCTGGCCCTGGTGATGCTCGCCTTCGGCCTGCACACCGAGCTCCACCTGGACCCGTCGCTGGTCGCCATGCTCGGTGCCGGGGCGATGGTGATCGTCTCCCAGACACGGACGGAGGCGTTCCTGGAGGAGGTCGAGTGGTCGACCCTGGCCTTCTTCATGGCGCTGTTCGTGCTGGTCGGCGGTCTGGTCGAGGTCGGTGTGATCGGGTCCCTCGGGACGTACGCCGCCGAGCTGATGGGCGACAACGAGCTCGCCGGGGTGACCGGGCTGATGATCGGCTCGGCGATCGTGGGCGGGTTCGTCGACAACATCCCCTACACCGCCGCGATGGTGCCGATCGTGGAGGAGATGGTCGCCGCGACGCCGTCCTCGGGCGCCGACAGCCCGCTGTGGTGGGCCCTCGTGTTCGGCGCCGACCTCGGTGGCAACACGACCGCCGTCGCCGCCGGCGCCAACGTGGTGGTGCTCGGCCTCGCCGCCAAGGCCGGCCACCCGATCAGCTTCTGGAAGTTCACCAGGTATGGCATCGTGGTCACCATCGTGACCCTGGCCGTCGCCTGGGTCTACGTCGCCCTCCGCTACTTCGTGCTCGCCTGACGTTCGCGGTAAGCCGCGACCGCATTGCGGTTGGTGCAGGTCGGCGAGCAGTAGCGCTTGGAGCGGTTGCGGGAGAGGTCGACGACCACGCCTGCGCAACCCTCGTCGGCGCAGATCGAGAGCCGCGACAGCTCGTCGGCGCGGATGACGTCGACCATGGCCATCGCGGTCTCGACGGCGATCCGCGTGGCCAGCGGGGCGTCGGGCTCGGTGGCATGGATGTGCCAGTCGTAGTTCGTGTGGCGGACGAGCTGAGGCGTCGCACGGTGCTCGGCGAGCAGCTCGTTGGTCAGCCGCACGGCCTCGTCGCGATCGGCGGTGAGCAGGTCGCGGAGCCGGACGCGGAGGGCGCGGACCTCGTCGAGCTCGGCGCGGTCGCGGTCGTGCCTCCCCGTGTAGTCGTACGTCACGAAGAACTCGTCGAGGGCCGCCACGGTCTCCAGCTCGTCGACCGAGCCGGGGGAGAGGGCGAGGGTGTTCGCCAGCGCCGCGGCTGCCTGGAGGCCTACGTCGGTGTCATGGGTGAAAACCATGTTGACACATTACCGCGTCGCTGGGATCGTCATGTGTCATGACGACTTTGACCAATGACGAGGCAGTGCCGCAGAGCACGCAGAAGACGCCGCTGGTGGCTGCCGGACTGCTCATGGCGGTCGTCTCGGCGGTCACGTTCAGCCTCTCGGGCCCGCTGGGACGCGGCCTCTTCGACACCGGCTGGTCGACGGGCGGGGTGCTGGTGTTCCGCGTCGGCATCGGCGCGGTGGTGCTGGCGCCCTTCGCGCTGCGCGCGCTCGCCGGCCGGTGGCGGGGTGTTGCCGCGAGCTGGCGGGTCGTGGCGGCGTACGCACTGCTGGCCATCGTGGTGCCGCAGTTCGCCTTCTTCTCGGCAGTGCAGTGGATGGCGGTCGGGCCGGCGCTCCTGCTGGAGTACATGGGGGTGGTGCTCGTCGTCGCCTGGATGTGGCTGCGGCACGGCGAGCGGCCCTCGCGGCTGACGATGATCGGCGCGCTGGTCGCGATCGTCGGGCTCGTGCTCGTCCTCGATCTGGTCAGCGGCGCGAACGTGCACCCGTTCGGCATCATGTGGGGCTCCGCGGCCGCCGTCGGACTGGCCGGCTACTACGTGCTCAACGCCCATTCCAGCACCACGCTGCCGCCGCTCGCGCTGGCCTGGCTCGGCCTGACCGGCGCCACGGTCCTGCTCGCGCTGCTCTGCCTGGTCGGAGCCATCCCGTTCGCGATGGAGACCACGCCGGTGGTCCTGGCGGGCCTGGAGATGCCGTGGTGGGGCCCGCTGATCGGTCTCGGCGTGCTGACCTGCTCGGTTGCGTACGCCACCGGCATCGCCGCCACCCGCACCCTCGGTTCGCGGCTCTCGTCCTTCGTCGGGCTCCTCGAGGTCGTCTCGGCCGTCGTCGTGGCCTGGCTGCTGCTCGGCGAGGCGCCCGGCCTCATTCAGCTCATCGGCGGGCTGGTCGTGCTGGTCGGCATCATCGCGGTCCAGCAGGGAGAGCAGTCGACGACCGCCTCCTGACCAAACGCGAAGCGCCGCACGCATCAGCTGCGTGCGGCGCTTCACAGGCGGTTGGGACTAGCGCTCGTCCTGGGCCCTGACGTAGACCTCGCGGATCAGCATCAGGATGGCGGCGGCCGTCGGGATCGCCAGCAGGGCGCCGACGACACCGAGGAGCGAGGCACCGATGAGGGCCGCGATCACCGTGATGACGCCGGGGATGTCGACCGAGCGGGACATGACCCGTGGATAGACGACATAGTTCTCGAACTGCTGGTAGGCGATGTAGAAGATCACCGCGATGAGGCCGGTCTTCAGGTCGGTCGTCGCGAAGGTGATCGCGCAGACGATGATCGCACCGATGGTGGCCCCGATCATCGGGATCACGTCGGTGATCATGACGACGAAGGCCAGAGCGACCGCGTATTCGCCCATCCCGATGACGAAGAGCAGCACCAGGGTGGACAGACCGGCGCACAGCGCGACGATGAACGCCCCGGAGACATAGCCCCCGATGCCCTCGAAGACCCGGTCACCGAGCTTGCCGACCCGCTCGCGGCGCGAGGCCGGGGCGAGACGGTAGATGGCGTTCTTCGTCTGGTCGTAGGCGGCGATGAAGTAGAGCGTCAGGACGATGACGATGAAGCCCGTGACGAGCACGTTGATCACCGCCAGGCCCACGCCGAGCGCTCCACCGAACGCACTGCTGACGAAGTCGCCGCTGGCGACGTAGTCCTGCACCTTGTCGAGGATCTGGTAGTCCTCGTTGAACTGCTGGATGCGCTGGTTGCGCTGGAGCTCGTCGATCCAGTCCGGGACGTTGGCCGAGATCTTGGCGACCTGGTCGCTGATCACCGGCACGAGCGCCACGAAGAAGAGCACGAGGGCGCCCAGTACGCCGAGGATGACACTCAGGACCGCCCACGGACGTGGGAAGCCACGCCGCTGCAGGAACACCACCATCGGGTTGATCCCCGCGGCGATGAAGAGCGAGACCACCACCTGGAGGATCACGCTCCCCATCGTGGTGAGGAGGTTGCCCGCTGCGTAGGCCGTCAGCAGGCCGAGGCCCAGAAGCAGCCCGAACAGGTAGGGCGACCTCCGGTCGAACGGCGGTCCGGGCTTGCCGAACTTCTTGTCGCGCTCGCTCTCTTCAGGCTCCGGCTCCTCGACGGCGATCGCGGCCTCGCTGTCGACCGTCGCGTCGTCGGTGGAGTCGGTCTGGGCAGACGTCGTCTCCGGACCGTCCGCAGGACGGTCGGCAGCGGCCCCGCTCACCGGCTCTCGGTCGCAGTCTCGGGCTCGCGGATGGCGGTCTTCTCGGAGGGCTCGTCGTAGTCGTCGTAGTCGTCGTCGAGGTCGTCGTCCGAGTCGACCAGGGTGACGCTCTCGTCGGCCACCAGCTCACCGTCGACGATGTCCTCGTCCTCGGTGATCGGCTTCGGCGCCTCCAGCTCGGCCGGGTCCTCGGTCTTGCCGAACCCGGAGACCAGGTCGGTGAGCGAGGAGAGCTGAGCCGCGATCGCGTCGCGACGCTTGGTGAGGCGGTCGACCTCGGCCTTGATGATCGCGTGGCCCTTCTCGGCCTCGACGGTCGCGGTGGAGGCGAGGTGGTCGGCCTCGGCGCGAGCCTTGGACAGGATCGCCTCGGCGTCGCGGCGGGCGCGAGCGATGATCCCCTCGGACTCCTTGGCCAGCTCGGCGCGCTGGTCGGCGACGTGCTGGGCAGCGATCCGGGCTCGCTCCTCGGCGTCCGCGGCGCGAGTCTCGCCCTCGGTCACGATGCGAGTGGTCTCGGCCATCGCCTGGTCGTGGTGGTCGGCGGCCTCGCGGGCGAGACGCTCGCGCTCGACGGCGAGCATCCGCCGGGCCTCCTGGACCTCGCGGTCCGCGCCGGCGCGTGCCTTCTCGACCTCACGCTGGGTCGACGTACGCAGCTGGGTGACCTCCTGCTGCACGGCGAGCCGGATCTGGTCGGCCTCGCGCTTGGCGGCGGCGAGCAGCTCGTCGCTCTCGGCCTGCACCATCTTGCGGGCCTGCTGGACCTCCGAGGTCACCTTCTCACGGTGATCGTCGATCTCCTTGTAGTGCGTCGTACGCAGCGCCTCGATGTCACGCTGGGCGGAAGCCTTCGTCGCGGCAGCCTCACGCTGGGCGGCCTCGCGGATGACCGCGGCCTCCTTCTCAGCGGACTCCTTGACCGCGGCGGCCTCCTCCTCGGCCAGCCGGAGCATCGCGCTCGCGCGACCACCCAGGGAGGCGTAGGAGGGGGCTTCGTTGCCCTGGGTGGCAGCGGCCTTGAGGTCGGTGACCTTGCGCTCGAGCTCGGCGATGCGGCGCTGGGCGTTGCGCAGGGCCGACTGACCCTGGCCGTTGGCCTGGAGCAGCTGCTGCACCCGCGCGTTCACCGTGCCGGGGTCGTATCCGCCACGCCGCACGACCGGGAAGGCTGGGAGTGAGCCTGGAGCCGGTGGAGCCGAGTTGTGGCCGGAGCTGGGCGATCCGGACGCGCCAGGAACTCGAGGGAGAACCTGCGTCTCCGTCGAGTCCTGGTCGGGCTTCTTCCGAGGCTCGGAAGCCTCGTTGAAGATGGATAGTCCCTCATTCGTCATTTGTGGCGGATTCCTCACACTTTAGGGGGGTTTGTGTCTTGCCCTCTGCTCCCAAAGGGCAAGACTACGGCCGGTCACCCCTCGCGCAAGGGGAGACCGGCCGTGAATCCAGTCTCAAATGGGCTATTTACCCGGGCTCGACGTCTCAGATTCCGCGGAACAGGTTGATCTTGTCGATGTGAGCCGCGCGCTTCTCCTCGTCGAGGACGCCGAGGCCCTCCTCGGGAGCCAGGCAAAGCACGCCGACCTTGCCCTGGTGCTTGTTGTGGTGGACGTCGAGAGAGGCCTGGCCGACCTCTTCGAGGGTGTACGTCCGCGACAGGGTCGGGTGGATCTTGCCCTGGGCGATGAGGCGGTTGGCCTCCCACGACTCGCGGTAGTTCGCGAAGTGGCTCGAGATGATCTTCTTGAGGTTCATCCACAGGTAGCGGTTGTCGTACTCGTGCATGTAGCCCGAGGTCGACGCGCAGGTGGTGATGGTGCCGCCCTTGCGGGTGACGAACACGCTCGCGCCGAAGGTCTCGCGGCCCGGGTGCTCGAAGACGATGTCGATGTCCTCGCCGCCGGTGAGCTCGCGGATGGCCTTGCCCAGGCGCAGCCACTCCTTCGGGTTCTGCTTGGTGCCCTCCTCGTTCCAGAACTTGAAGTCCATCTCGGAACGGTTGATGACCATCTCGGCGCCCATGTTGCGCACGATCTTGGCCTTCTCCTCGTTGGAGACCACGCAGACCGGGTTGGCGCCGCCGTTGAGGGCGTACTGCGTCGCGAAGCCGCCGAGGCCGCCGGAGGCGCCCCAGATCAGGACGTTGTCGCCCTGCTTCATGTTGCCGCCGTTGGCGGAGACGAGCTGGCGGTAGGCGGTGCAGTTGACCAGGCCGGGGGAGGCGGCCTCCTCCCAGGTCAGGTGCTCGGGCTTCGGCATGAGCTGGTTGGCCTTGACCATCGCCACGTCGGCGAGGCCGCCGAAGTTGGTCTCGAAGCCCCAGATGCGCTGGGAGGGGTCCATCATCGTGTCGTTGTGGCCGTCGGGGGCCTCGAGCTCGACCGAGAGGCAGTGGGCCACGACGCGGTCGCCGGGCTTCCACTTGGTCACGCCGGCGCCCACGGCCAGCACGACGCCGGACAGGTCGGAGCCGACGATGTGGTAGTCGAGGTTGTGGCGGGCGCCGAGCTCGGACTCCTTGCCGTAGCGCTCCAGGAACCCGAAGGTGGAGACCGGCTCGAAGATCGAGGTCCACACGGTGTTGTAGTTGATCGCGGACGCCATCACCGCGACGAAGGCCTCGCCCGGACCGAGCTCGGGCAGGGCGACATCCTCGACGTGGAGGGACTTGCGCGGGTCCTTCTCCTTGGTCGCGACGCCCTCGAACATGTCGACCTCGTCCTTGTGGACGGTTGCGGCGCGGTAGTGGTCGGGGATCTCGAGGTTCGCAAACTCCTCGCCGGGCGTATCGCCGGCGAGAATCGCGTCGAGGATGTGTTGCATGGTCGGCTCCTGCGTCGTCGTAGGGGTCGCGGTTGACTCTAGTTCGCTGGACATTACTGGTGAGTAACCGCAATGGCCAGCCTGATGTGACACATGACTCTTGGATCGTTCACGTGCCGTGGTGGGGCCTGGCTTCAGTGGGCGGGGTTCGCGGCCGGCTCGACGAGCTCGACCAGGACGCCGCCGGCGTCCTTGGGGTGGATGAAGTTGATCCGGGAGTCGGCGGTGCCGCGTCGCGGTGCGTCGTACAGAAGACGTACGCCGCGCTCCTTGAGGATCGCCGAGACCTGCTCCACGTCGGTGACCCGGTAGGCGAGCTGCTGCATGCCGGGGCCGTTACGGTCGAGGAACTTGGCGATGGTGCTGTTCTCGTTGAGCGGGGCGAGCAGCTGGAGCTTGTTGTCGGAGTCGCCGATCGCGATCATCGCCTCCTCGACGCCCTGCTCCTCGTTGGTCTCGCGGTGGGCGAGCTTCATGCCGAAGGTCTTCTCGTAGAAGTCGATCGCCGCGTCCAGATCGGCGACGGCGAGACCGACGTGGTCGATCTGGGTGAACAGGTGCGATGGGATTTCCACGGATGTCATGGGCCTACTCTCCTTGAGGTCGGGCTCAACGGGCACAATGTGTGATGACAGCCACACCAGGCTGCGCTCAACACTCTTCCCACTGAGGTTACTAATTAGTAACCTCAAGGCAGATCAGCACCACCCAACATTCTTGGAGGACCCATGTCCAACGTCATCGTCGCCGGGGCACGTACGCCGATCGGCCGCCTGCTCGGCGGGTTCAAGGGCCTGTCCGCGGCCGATCTGGGCGGCATCGCCATCAAGGGCGCCCTGGAGAAGGCGGGCGTCTCGCCGGATCAGGTCGACTACCTGATCATGGGCCAGGTCATCCAGGCCGGTGCCGGCCAGAACCCGGCGCGTGCCGCGGGCATCGCCGGCGGGCTGCCGATGAACGTGCCCTCGATCACCATCAACAAGGTCTGCCTCTCCGGCCTCAACGCCATCGCCACGGCCGACCAGCTGATCCGTGCCGGTGAGGCGGAGGTCATCGTCGCGGGTGGCATGGAGTCGATGACCAACGCGCCGCACCTGCTGCCGAAGTCCCGCGAGGGCTTCAAGTACGGCGACACCACGCTGGTCGACTCGATGGCCTACGACGCGCTCTACGACCAGGCCACCAAGCAGGCGATGGGCGGGCTGACCGAGCAGATCAACTCCGAGGGTGTGAAGCTCACCCGCGAGGAGCAGGACGCGTTCGCCGCCACGTCGCACCAGCGCGCCGCCGCGGCGCAGAAGAACGGCCTCTTCGACGACGAGATCGTCCCGGTCTCCATCCCGCAGCGCAAGGGCGACCCGATCGTGATCAGCGCCGATGAGGGCGTACGCGGCGACACCACCGCCGAGTCGCTCGGCAAGCTCCGCCCGGCGTTCTCCAAGGAGGGCACCATCACCGCCGGCTCCGCCTCGCAGATCTCCGACGGCGCTGCCGCCGTCGTGGTCATGTCGAAGGAGAAGGCCGAGTCGCTGGGTCTGGAGTGGCTGGCCGAGATCGGCGCCCACGGCATGGTCGCCGGCCCCGACTCCTCGCTGCAGCTGCAGCCGGCCAACGCAACGGCCAAGGCCCTCGAGAAGGAGGGCATCACCGCCGCTGACCTCGACCTCGTCGAGTTCAACGAGGCGTTCGCGGCCGTCGGCATCGAGTCCACCAAGAAGCTCGGCCTCGACCCCGAGAAGGTCAACGTCAACGGTGGCGCGATCGCCCTCGGCCACCCGGTCGGCATGTCTGGGACCCGGGTCGTGCTCCACCTGGCGCACGAGCTCAAGCGCCGCGGCGGTGGCACCGGTGCCGCCGCGCTGTGTGGCGGTGGCGGTCAGGGCGACGCCCTGATCGTGCGTGTCCCCAAGGCCTGAGCCATCGCTGATGTGAGTGACCTGGTCGCGCGCGCCCGGGGCGGTGAGCCCCGGGCGGTCGCGCGGCTGGTGTCGTACGTCGAGAACGCCCCGGTCGGTGGGGGAGAGCGGCTCCGCGAGGTGATGGCCGCGCTCGCGCCTCACGGCGGGCACGCCCAGATCGTCGGGCTCACCGGCGCGCCCGGAGTCGGGAAGTCGACCACCACCTCCGCGCTGGTCCGCGAGCTGCGCTCCGCGGGGCGCACTGTGGCGGTGCTGGCCGTCGACCCGTCCTCGCCGTTCTCCGGTGGCGCGTTGCTGGGCGACCGGATCCGGATGACCGACCACGCCACCGACCCGGGTGTCTTCATCCGCTCGATGGCCTCCAGGGGTCATCTCGGCGGGCTGGCCTGGTCGGCGCCGCAGGCGATCCGGGTGCTGGACGCGGCCGGGTTCGACGTCGTGCTGGTCGAGACCGTCGGTGTCGGCCAGTCGGAGGTCGAGATCGCCGGCCTCGCCGACACCACCGTGGTGCTGCTCGCGCCCGGCATGGGTGACGGCATTCAGGCGGCGAAGGCCGGGATCCTGGAGATCGGCGACCTCTACGTCGTCAACAAGGCCGATCGCGACGGTGCGACCAAGGTCCAGCGCGACCTGCGCGGGATGCTGCGCCTCACCGACCGCACCGAGGGGGCCTGGACCCCACCCGTGCTCACCGCCGTCGCCCAGTCCGGCAAGGGTCTGGCCGAGGTCGTCGGCGCGCTCGACGAGCACCGGGACTGGCTGCGCTCCAGCGGGACGCTGGAGCTGCGGCGTACGCGTCGCGCCCGGGCCGAGGTCGAGGCCATCGCCGTCGAGACCCTGCGCGCGCGATGGTCGACGGTCGGTTCGGCCAGCGACCTGGACGCCCTTGCGGCGGACGTGGTCAAAGGCGTACGAGACCCCTACGCAGCCGCCGACACACTCCTCGCCGAATAGTCGGTTTCTGACGCCGAGTAGTCGATTTTCGGCGTCGAGAGGTCAGTTGTTGCCGGCGAGTAGGCAGGGCGTACGTCGCGGACTGACCTCTCGCTGTCAAAAACTGCCGTCTCGGCGTCAATAACTGACCTTTCGCGCTCAGAAACTGACTTCTCGGGGGAGGTTGTCCCGGCGTACGGCCTGTTCTCTCGCCACCGGTTCTGTGGAGTCACTATCGTTGGCTGCGTGAACCTCTTCGGTGTCGACATCTCCAAGCACCTCCTTCGCGACGAAGGTGAGGTCGTCGTCGACGAGGTCACCCATCACTGGGTCTCCTACCTCCGTCCGGTGGGCGAGGCGATCCTCGGGCTGGCGCTGATGATCGTCGCGGCGACGATCGACATGAACGTCGCCTGGATCATCGTGCTGCTCGCCTTCGCGCTGGTCGGGCACGCGTTCTGGCGGGCGCTGGTGGTCAGCCGGGACCGGTTCGTGGTCACCAACATGCGCATCTTCCGCGTCCACGGTGTGCTCTCGAGCGAGCTGGCGACCATGCCGCTGGCGCGAGTCCTCGACATCACCGTGAAGCAGTCGTTCACCGGCCAGATCTTCAACTACGGCCACTTCGTCTTCGAGTCGGCCGCCCAGGAGCAGGGCCTCAACAACATCTACTTCGTCGGCCGGCCGAACGAGCGAGATCTGACCATCCAGCGCGTCGTCCAGCGCGCCGGCCTGCGCGGCAGCGTGGGATAAACCCCGTCGGGTGCCCGCCACGCTGGTGCCTGCTCCTAGGATTGACCACATGACGCAGCAGCCGTTCTCCCGTCCCGGAGCCGTCGACCTCTCCGGGCTCGCCAGCACCTCGCCCGCCCAGGACGCCGCCTTCGGCGGTCCGGCCGATGCGGCTCCCGCCCAGGGGCGGAGCGCCGGCTCCTACACCGTCGAGGTCGACGAGCAGATCTTCCAGTCGGTGCTCGAGGCGTCGATGACCGCTCCGGTCGTCCTGGTCTTCTACTCGGCCTCCCGCGCGCCCGAGAGCGTCACCTATGCGGGCGACGTGTCGACGGTCGTGGAGGAGTACGACGGCCGCTTCCTGGTCGGCCTGGTCGACATCGACAAGAACCCGCAGATCGCGCAGGCGCTGCAGGTGCCCCAGGTGCCGCTCCTCTACATCCTCCTCGACGGCCGGCCGGTCACCCAGCCGATCCCGGGCGCGCTCAACCTCGAGGAGCTGCGTACGGTCTTCCAGCAGCTCGGCCAGCAGCTCACCACCCAGGGGATCGGCGGGCGGCACAAGCCCAACGCCCTCGGCGGTGCCGTGGCGACCGAGGACGGGGACGAGCCGGCGATGGATCCGCGCTACGCCCCGGCCCAGGACGCCCTGGAGCGCGGCGACATCGACGCCGCCGTGGCCGAGTACGAGAAGCTGATCGCCTCCAACCCCGCCGACTCCGAGGCCGCCGCCGGGCTGGCGATGGCCAAGGTGCTGCAGCGTACGCAGGGGGTCGACCTCAACGCCGCCCGTGCCGCCGCCGCGGGCGCGCCCGACGACGTCGACGCGCAGACGCTCGTCGCCGACCTGGACCTGCTCGGTGGCCACGTGGAGGACTCCTTCATCCGGCTGGTCGAGCTGGTGCGGCGTACGTCTGGGGATGAGCGCAACAAGGCGCGCGAGCACCTGCTGGGGCTCTTCGCCGCGGTCGGCAACGACGACGAGCGGGTGCTCAAGGGTCGTCAGTCGCTGGCCTCTGCCTTGTTCTGAGTGGCGCTGTTCTGAGCCGCGAGGGCCGTCAGCACGGCGGTGACCGCCGGTGAGGCGGCCATCGTGCGCCGGTGCAGCGCGAGGATCTCGCGCGTGGGGACCGGGTCGACGACGCGTACGGCGACCAGGTCCTCACCCAGTGCCGCCCGGCCCATGCGTGGGATGAGCGCGATCCCGAGGCCGGCTCGCACGAGAGCCAGATGGCTGTCGAACTCCATCGAGACGTGCGCGATCCGCGGCAGATGGCCGGTGCCGGCGTACATCCGGTTCAGCCACTGTCGGCAGATCGTGCCGTCCGGCGTCGCGATCCAGTCCTCGGCGACGAGGTCGTGCGGGGTCACCTTGGCCAGCTGAGCCAGCGGATGGTCGCGATGGGCGATCACGTCGGCGATGTCGCGGTGGAGCTCGGTGGTGACGAGATGGTCGGGGATGGAGAGCGGCACGTCGCCCCATGAGTGCACGACGCCGATCTCGCTGTGACCGGTGGCGACCAGGTCGACGGTGTCCCACGGCTCGCGCTCGGAGAGGGTGAGGGCGAGCTCGGGATGGGCGACGCGGAGCTGGCCCGCAACCGGTGCGACAAGCCCGCGCATCGCGGTCGAGAAGGCGGTCAGCCGCAGCCGACCGGCCACGGTGGTCGCCTGCTCGTGCAGCCCGGACTCCAGCGACTCCATGTCGGCGAGCAGCCGCGACCCCTCCTCGACCAGGTGCCTGCCGGCGTGGGTGAGCATGACGCCGCGCCCGATCCGCTCCAGCAGAGGTACGCCGACCTGCCGCTCGAGGCGTTTGACCTGCTGTGACACGGCGCTGGGCGTGAAGCCCAGGGCGTCGGCGGCCGCCACGACCGAGCCGTGGGTGTCGACGGTGCGCAGGGCGACGAGCGAGGCGAGGTCGATCATGAAGAAATGCTACGTCATCGGATGAAGAATCATTCGCTGGTGCTTCATTGTCTTTGGGGTCATCGTTGATGGTGTGAACCGCCGTGACTCGCTGCTCGCCGTCCTCGTCGCCGTCCTGTGGGGCTTCAACTTCGTCGTCATCGACTGGGGCCTCGAGGCGCGCGACGGGCATGCGGTGCCGCCGCTGCTCCTGCTCGCGGTGCGGTTCGTCCTGGTCGCCTTCCCGGCGGTGTTCCTGCTCCCACGGCCGAAGGCGTCGTGGCGGGTGGTGGCGGCGGTCGGGATCTTCATGAGCCTGGGCCAGTTCGGGCTGCTCTACACGAGCATGGCCGCCGGGATGCCGCCTGGGCTCGCCGGGCTGGTGCTCCAGGCGCAGGTCGTGCTCACCATCGTCATCGCGGCCGGTGTGCTGCGCGAGCGGCCGACCCTCTTGCAGGTGGTCGGCGTCGCCGCCGGCGCCCTCGGGCTCGTCGTGGTGGCGCTCGGGCGAGGCGGTCACGTGCCCGTCGTCGCGCTGGTGCTCTGCCTGCTCGCGGCTCTGTCGTGGGCGATCGGCAACGTGATCTCCCGGGCGGCCAAGGTGCCCGGGGGGCTCTCGCTGACGGTCTGGTCGGCCCTGGTCGTTCCGCTCCCGCTGCTGGCGCTCTCGCTGGTTCTCGACGGGCCCGACGGGGTCCGCGAGGGAGTGGCCGCCTTCGGCTGGGAGGCGCTCGTGTCCACGGCCTACACGGTGGTGCTGGCCTCGTTCGTCGGCTACGGGATCTTCAACTCGCTGCTCGCGAAGCACCCGGCGTCGTCGGTGGTGCCGTGGATCCTGCTGGTGCCGCCGGTCGCGATCGGCTCGGCCTGGCTGCTGCTCGGGGAGGTGCCCAGCGCCGGCGAGCTCACCGGTGGCGCCCTCCTGGTGATCGGGGCGCTCGTCGCTCAGGGAGTGCTACGCGCGCCCCGACTCGGTGTAGCCGGGGCCGCCCCGCAGCGCGGCGAGGGCGGCCTCGACCCGGCGCGCGGTGAAGTCGGCGGCCCGCTCGCGGACCTCGTCGAGGGTGCAGAACGCCACTGAGCGGATCTCGCGCGGCTGGAGGGTGGTGCGCTCGATGATCGTGGACGGGTGGACGCCGCCGTCGAAGACCAGGCAGACGGCGTCGTCCCAGCCGCCCCACGGGGGCAGCCAGTCGGTGAGCAGCAGGTCGCCGGCGGGGAGGACGAGGGCGAGCTCCTCCTCGATCTCGCGGGTGGTGGCGAGCTTCGGCGACTCACCGACCTCCACGATGCCGCCGGGCAGGTCCCAGTCCTTCTTGTAGGTCAGCTGGCACATCAGGACGCGCTCCTCGGCGTCGCGCACCAGCATCTGCCCGATCGCGCGCTTGCGCGGGAGGAACGAGTTGAGCAGCGCCCGGAAGCCCTCGGGTGCCTCCACCGGGGCATCGCTCGCGACCCGGGCATAGAGCATCCGGTCCTTGCCGCCCGCCACCCCGCGGAGCAGCCCCTCGCGGTGGAGACCCGACCAGGTCGCGGTGCGCTGCTCGGTCGGGTCGTCCGGGTCGACCAGCGCCTCCACCCGATGATGGGTGAGCAGCGCGGCGGCAACCTCGCGGCGTACGACATCGACGGCCTCGCCCGCGGCCCACTCGATCCGGGCAACGCCCTCCGCCACCGTCGTCGTCTCTGGCTCGCTCACGGCGACAACCCTAGTGTCACAACCTGATGAGTGCCGGTGTCTGGATGGTGACGAGATGCTCCGCACGACACAGGAGGGCAACGATGCCCAGCACGTTCAGGATCCCGAAGGCAGATCTGACCGGCCTCTACGGCGCCGTGGTGCGGCGGGTGAGCAGGAAGATGTACGGCGAGGTCCCCGACGTCGGCTACGTCTACTTCCACCACAAGCCGCTGCTGCGCGCGGTGATGGGGTTCGAGACCAAGGTGGGGAAGTGGAAGGCGCTCGACCCGACGTACAAGTCGCTGGCCGAGATGGCCGCAGCGAGCACGATCGGGTGCAGCTGGTGCCTGGACTTCGGCTATTACCTCGCCCGCAACGAGGACCTCGACCTCGAGAAGATCAGCCAGGTGCAGGTGTGGCGGATCGCTGACGTCTTCGACGAGACCGAGCGGAAGGTCATCGAGTACGCCGAGGCGATGTCGTCCACGCCGATGACCGTCACCGACGAGATGGTCGCGGCCCTGCTGGCCGAGCTGGGCACCGAGGCGATGGTGGAGCTGACCCAGATGATCGCGGTGGAGAACATGCGCTCGAGGTTCAACTCGGCCGCCGGGCTGCAGAGCCAGGGCTACTCCGACGTCTGCGAGATCCCGCTCGCACCGGCGGTAGGGTCGCACGCATGAGCCAGCCGACCGGCGACGATGCCGCGACGAAGGTCTTCGTCGCTCACCGCAACCTGCTCTTCACGGTGGCCTACGAGATGCTCGGCTCGGCCGCCGACGCCGAGGACGTGCTCCAAGAGACCTGGCTGCGCTGGGCCGAGGTGCCGCTGGAGGAGGTGCGCGACCACCGCGCCTATCTGGTGCGGATCACGACCAGGCTCGCGCTCAACCGCATCCGGACGCTCTCGCGCCGCAAGGAGACGTACGTCGGTCCGTGGCTGCCGGAGCCGCTGCTGACCGCGCCGGACGTCGCCGAGGACGCCGAGCTCGCCGACTCGCTCTCGACCGCGGTGCTGCTGGTGCTGGAGACGCTCTCGCCGACCGAGCGGGCGGTCTTCGTGCTGCGCGAGGTCTTCGCGCTCGGCTACGACGAGATCGCGGCGGCGGTCGACAAGTCGCCCGCCGCGGTGCGCCAGATCGCCCACCGGGCGCGCGATCACGTCGCCGAGCGGCGCCCGCGCGAGTCCGTCTCGGCGGCCGAGGCGCGGCACGCGCTGGAGCGGTTCCGCGACGCCGCGACCGGCGGCGACCTGCAGTCGCTGCTGGACGTGCTCGCCCCCGACGTCGTGCTCTTCTCCGACGGCGGCGGTGTGGTGCAGGCCGCCCGCAAGCCGATCCACGGCGCCGAGAAGGTGCTGCGGTTCTTCGCGGGGCTGGCCACGAAGTACGGCATCCCCAGGTTCGAGCTGACCAGCGTCAACCGCGCGCCCGGGATGCTGATCTACTTCGGCGACGAGGTCGACGGCGTCGTCACCCTGCACGTCGAGGACGGCATGGTCACCGGCCTCTACTACGTACGCAACCCCTCCAAGCTCAGCGGCGTCGTCGAGCAGGTCCATCTGGAACGTTGAGGCTGCCGCCGGCGCTGAGGTGGCGCGTGGGAAGGTGACGACCCACGTGCTGCTGCTTGGAGGTTGGCGATGGAAGAGCGGGTCGACGGGCGGCCACTGCTCGCGGTGCTGGTCACGCTCTGCGTGACCGTCACCGCGGCGTACGGCGTCCTCTACTACGCCTTCACCGTCCTGCAGCCGCGGATCGTCGACACCACCGGATGGTCGGCGGCCGCGATCACCACCGCCTTCTCCGCGGGCACGCTCGTTGGGGCCGTGGCGGGCATCCCCGTCGGGCGGTTCATCCAGCGCTTCGGGCCGCGGTGGGTGATGGCCGGGGCCAGCCTGCTGGGGGCGGCGTCGCTGCTAGTGGTCGCTGCCGCGCCCTCGTACTGGATCTTCGTTCTGGGCTGGCTGCTGGTCGGGCTCTCGACCGCCGGCACCTTCTACCCGCCGGCCTTCGCGGCGCTGACCCACTGGTTCGGTACGCGGCGGGTCGATGCGATCACCACCCTCACCCTCGCCGGCGGGTTCGCCTCGACGATCTTCGCGCCGCTCACCGATGCGCTGGCTGGCTGGGTGGAGTGGCGATGGACGTACGTGATCCTGGCCGGTGCCTTCCTTGTGCTGACCTTCGTGCCGAGCATCGTCGTGCTCGATCTCGCCTGGGAGCCGGCGGCCCCGAGCAAGGACGGTCGACCGGTGCGGGACCGGGACGTGCTGCGGAGCAGCCGGTTCGTGCTGCTCACGCTTGCGGGCACCCTGGTCTCGCTGGCCGTGTTCGCCTCGATCGTCCACCTGGTTCCGTTCCTCGTCGAGCACGGGCTGAGCGCGACCACCGCCGCCTGGGCCCTCGGCCTCAGTGGCGCCGGCCAGGTCGCGGGACGTGCGTTCTATCCGATGCTGGCGCGTCGTTTCGGTGTCCGGGCGCGGATGATCGGGGGAGTGCTCTGGTTCGCCGCCTCCATCGCCCTGCTGCCGTTGCTGCCCGCGGTCGGCTGGGTGATGATCGTCGTCTCGGTGCTCACCGGCACTGCTCGCGGGCTCTACACGCTCATCGCAGCGACCGTCGTCAGTGACGTGTGGGGGCCGGAGAGGTACGCCGCGCTCAACGGTGTCTACTCGGCTCCCGCTGGGGTTGCTGGTGCGCTTGCTCCTGCTGTGGGGGCTGCGCTCGCTACCGTGCTGGGCGGGTATGACGCGCTCTACTGGGTGCTTGCTGGGACTGTCCTCGTTGCTGCATTGCTTGCCGGGAGCGCGTTGGCGTCGTTCGGGCGACGGTGACTCAGCCCTCTGGGCTTTGTCCGAGAGGGACTAGGGGACGACAACGGCGCGTCCGCGGAGCGTGCCTTCGTGAAGTCGCCGGTACGCCTCCGGTGCCTCGTCCAGGGAGAACTGCTCCGTCTCGACGTGCACGAGCCCGGCGCGGGCGAGGTCGAAGACCTCCATCAGCTCCGAGCGCGAGCCCCAGTACGGAGCCCGGATCACCGCGTCGTACGGCTTGGCGAGCGTGCCGACCTGGGCGCTGGCGGTGTTGACGCCGACGATGACCAGGTCGCTCTCCACGCCGATCACGGACGAGGCCAGGTCGACGGTCGGCTGGGCGCCGACGAAGTCGAAGACGGCGGTGACGCCGCGGGCGCCGACCACCTTGCGGATGTTGTCGGCGGCCGTCTTGTCGGACGGGAAGGCGTGGTGGGCGCCGACGTCGGTGGCCAGCGCGAGCTTGTCCTCGCTGAGGTCGAGCGCGATCACGGTCGCGGGGGAGAGGGCCCGCAGCAGCTGGATCGCGACGTGGCCGAGGCCGCCCGCGCCGATCACGACGGCGGTCGAGCCGGCGACCAGCTTGGGCAGCGAGCCCTTGATGGCGTGGTAGGGCGTCAGGCCGGCGTCGGTGAGCGCCACGTTGGCGACCGGATCGAGGTCGCCGAGCGGCAGCAGGTGGCGGGCGTCCGGCACGAGGACGTACTCGGCCATGGTCCCGTCCGTGCCGAGCCCTGGCGGGCTGATGTGGAGCTCGGCGGCGCGCTCGCAGTAGTTCTCCTTGCCCTGCGCGCAGGGGTAGCAGCGGCCGCAGCCCTGCGGCCCGTAGATCGCCACCGGCTCGCCGGGCTCGATCCCGTGCGCCCCGTCGCCGAGGGCGTCGACAACCCCGACGCCCTCGTGCCCGAGCGTCATCGGCAGCGGGTAGCCGAACGAATGCCAGGCATCCTCCGGCAGGCCCATCAGGAAGGAGTCGGAGTGGCAGGCGCCGGCCGCGGTGATCTTCACCCGCACCTGGCCCGGTGCCGGCTCCGGCACCGGAACCTCGCTGATCTCCGGCGCAGCGCCGATCGTGACGTACCTCAGAGCCTTCATCGTCGATCTCCAGACCGGCAGGACCCCCGCCCGCCGCTGCGTCCCGTTCTACCCTGGCGTCCGCGAAGACGCCAGGGTAGACGCGGGTCCGGCTACTGCCCGAAGACCTGCAGCTCGGCCGCGTGGACGATGGTGCCGCGGTCGGAGCCGGTCTTGCAGTCGGTCGTGGTGAGCGGGTCGGCGTCCTGCTCACCGGCGTAGCCTGCATAGCCCGTGCACTGGTTCTCCAACGCCACCAGACGGACCGCCGCGGCGGAGGTGTCGGGGACGTCGAAGGTGCGCAGGTTGAGGTTGGGGGCGACCGGCCTCGGGCGCTTTCCGGGGAAGGCGTCGTCGGCCGAGGTGTAGAAGCGCTTCCAGGTCGCGCCGGCCGTGTCGCAGGCGGAGACGCACGCCTCCAGGGCGAACTTCCGCAGTGCCGTGAAGCGCGACCCCGAGTCGGCGTCCGTGTCGGTCGCCGGCGACAGGTACGCGCTGACGTTGACCGTCTTCACCGTGCGGGTTCCGCCGGCCAGGTCGACGGCGATCGAGGGCGTGGTGGCGTCCACGTTCTCCGCGGTCACCCCACCCCAGTTGGTGCTCTCGGTGCCGTCGATCAGGGCGCCCGGGTTGCGGGAGCCCTCGGTCGTGGTGAGCACCTTGGCACCGTTGGCGGCCGCGGCCAGGTTGGTCCCGGTCGCGAACGAGACGGTCTTGGCGATCTCCGTGGGGGAGACCGTGACCGTCTTGCGCTGGGCGCCCCCGGTGGCGGAGACGTACAGAAGCTCGTACGTCCCCGGCACGAAGTGAGCCACCGACCCGAGCGCGGTGCCGGAGAGCGTGTCGGCGATCGGGGTCGCCCGCGCCTCGAAGCGGCCGACATAGACCTTCCCGGGTGCCGGCGCGCTGAAGGTGACCTTGACGTTGCGCGAGGCCGGCGAGGCGAAGCTCGGGGTCGGCTCGTGGTCGTCGGCGGTCGTGGTGGCGTACTGGCCCATGCCGCGCCGGGCGAACGCATCGGCGATCACCTGGCGGTTGGCGCCGCCGAAGCGCATCTGGTCCGCGGCGAGGAACGCGTCGCGGGCGTCCAGCATCGAGGTCGCACCCTGCTGGAGCAGGAACGAGTCGAAGACCAGCTGGATCCAGCGGCGGTTGCCGGGGCACTTGTCGGCGGCCAGCGGTGAGGCAGTCGTCGTACCGACCGAGCAGCGCCGCTGTAGGGCCTTGTCGGCGTAGGGGTAGGTTGCGTTGTACTTGTCGACCAGCGCCTGCCGCACCGACCACATCGTCCCGTTCCAGATCTCGCCGTCGGCGTGGACCTCGGGCCCGGTGCTGTCGAAGCCGTAGTCGGAGAAGTTGAGCGGGTTCTTGTCGATCGCGAAGTCACGGATCGCGACGTCGGTGTTGCCGGTGGCGTAGGAGCCGACGGCCCACGGGCTGCCGCCGTTGTAGAGGTCGTGGGCGAACATGTGCTCGGCCGCGGCCAGGTCGCTCCAGGACTCACCCATCGCACCGCCCTGCTCGGAGGTCAGGCCGTCGTCGGGACCACCGACCATCCGGTTGGAGATGGCGTGGGTGTACTCGTGGCCGACGATCCCGAAGTCCAGCGACCCGTCGGTGCAGGGCGCGTAGAAGGCGCCGGCGGCGGGCTGGAAGAGGTACTGGTTGGTGACTCCCGGAACGCCGTCCATCAGGGTGAGCTGGTTGGCGTTGTTGCGACCGGTCAGCAGCCCGGTCTGCTCGACGACCTGCGAGTCGAGCGCGGCGGCCTGCGCGTTGCCGACCTCGGCGTCGAGGCCGCGACCGCCACGGCCGAGGTTGTCGGTCTGCAGGTTGTAGTTCTCCTCGGTGAAACCGAGGAAGTAGGACCAGTCGTGCATCCGGTTGTGGCTGGCGAACAGGTTGCCGACGACGTAGTTGACGTCGTTGCCGCCCGGCACCAGGTTGGTCGGCGCGCACTTGGAGTTGTTCCAGGCGTCGGTGAACGTGCCGGTGTAGTCACGCACCGGCGAGATCGGCGCCTGCTCGAGGCCACCGGCGGCCAGCGGCGAGAGCCAGCCCTCGTGGGTGTTGGCGTTGTTGCCGATCGTGGTCAGGCTCGGCACCCCGACGGTCGTGTTGAGCAGCGTGTCCCACGGACCGGCGTTGGCCAGGCTCTTCAGCTCCGGCCCGGTGCACTCGGCCACCTTGGTCCAGCACGCGATCACGTCGTTGGCCGGGACCGCCTCGCCGCCGGTCGAGGCGGCGTCGGGAGTGCCGGGGAAGTAGGACCAACGCGGGTTGCTGCCCGGCAGGTCACCGGTCTCCGCGCCGGCGTCGGAGGACGCGACGGTCACCGTGTAGCTGCCGACGAGGAGCGAGTCGTCGAAGGGACAGACCTGGACCGCGTACGTCCCGGGGGCGATCCTCTCGGCGGTGTAGGTCGCGGTCTCGGGGCTGGTGAGCAGGTCACCCTCCACGAGCAGCTTCCCGTCAGGAGCGAACAGCTTCACGGTGAAGTCGTCGGTCGGCAGCCCGATCGCGACCGCGGCCAGGGTGCGGGTCTTGTCGTCGGAGATCTCGAAGCTGTGCTTCGGGCCGCAGGTGCCGAGCGCGGTGCCGGTGAACGGACCCTCGACGTCGTTCTCGTGGTCGACGTTGTCCCGACGAAGGAGCACCTCGCCGGTGACCGCGTCGACCAGCACCGTCTGCCCCAGGAGGGTGGCGGCGGCGGAGTCGACGACGGTGGCCTGGAAGACGGGACGTACGCCCTCGCCGGGGACGGGGAGGGCTCGCAGCCGCACCAGCTGGTCGGTCGCCAGGCCGGGGACCGTCAGCTTCGTCCAGTCGGTCAGCTTCGCGGCGGCGTCGGTGACGATCTCTCCGACCTTCGACCCGGAGATCGGGCGCCCGGCCGATGCCGCCGCCTTCAGCCACGCCTCGGTCGGGGTGAGCTCGGCCTTCGCCGGGGTGCCGGTCACCTTGGACAGCGAGGAGGAGGCGTAGGTGATGGCGCCGTCGGCCACACCCACGGTGACCATCCCCTCGGTCGCGGCGGACAGGCCGTCGTAGGTCTGCCGGAAGAGCACCGCATGACCGCCCCCGCCGGCCAGCTTCTGGTCGCTGACGAGCTCGAGGTCGGCCAGCTGCGCTGCGCTGAGCCCGAAGACCGCCGCGTTGTCGTCGAGGAAGCCTCGGGCAGCGGCGACCGGGTCCGCGGAGCCGGCCGTGGCCAGCACGCCGTCGGAGGAGATCAGCGAGGTCGGAGTCCCGTGGGCGTTCCAGCGGATGTCGACGGCGTCCAGGGCCTGGGCCGCGGACTGCTGGGTCGAGGTGGGCAGCACGCGGTCGCGTACGTCCAGGCCGGCATCGGCCTCGTGACCGAGCAGCCCGCCGGAGCGGGCCGTCTCAGCCTTGGTGTTTGCAGTGTCATCAGTAGTGGAGAGCGCGGCACCCGAGACCGGCGTCACCAGCACGAATGCGCCGAGGGCGAGGCTCAGCGCGGCACCGAGGCTCACCCGGCTGCGACTGGAACGTGTTTCGGTCATATGGGACCAACGTCCCTTTACCTGCGCCGGTTACGCGATACACGCAACGCCTGTACCGCGAACCGGCGCACGAGACATGGAAGGCACCCGATAGTGTTCCGGACACATGTAACCGCCTTCACAGACGGGCCGGCACACACGGTCCCGACAGACAGGGGAGCACCACGATGGGTGACTTCGTCAACCTCACCGTCGAGGACGGCATCGGCACGATCCGGCTCGACCGGCCGAAGATGAACGCGATCAGCTTTCAGGTGCAGGCCGAGCTGCTCGAGGTCGCGACCGAGGCGGCAGCCGACGATGACGTACGCGCGGTCGTGGTCTACGGCGGCGAGCGGCTGTTCGCCGCCGGGAACGACGTCAAGGAGATGGCCGGCCTCTCCTACTCCGAGATGGCCAAGCGGGTCGCCGGCGTGCAGACCGCGGTGACGGCCGTCGCGGAGATCCCCAAGCCGGTGGTGGCCGCGGTGACCGGCTATGCGCTCGGTGGAGGCTGCGAGCTGGCGCTCGCGGCCGACTTCCGGATCGCCGCCGACGACGCGACCTTCGGTCAGCCGGAGGTCCTGCTCGGCATCATCCCGGGTGCCGGTGGCACCCAGCGGCTGGCACGGCTGGTCGGGCCGTCCAAGGCCAAGGATCTGATCTTCTCGGGCCGCTTCGTCAAGGCAGACGAGGCGCTTGCAATCGGCTTGGCCGACCGGCTCGTACCGGCGGCCTCGGTCTATGAGGAGGCGCTCGCGTGGGCGAGCCAGTTCAAGACGGCGGCACCGTACGCACTGGCGGCGGCGAAGACGGCGATCGACAAGGGGCTCGGGGTGGACCTCGCCACCGGGCTGGCCATCGAGCAGCAGCAGTTCGCCGGCGTGTTCGCGACGAAGGACTCCCAGACCGGGATGGCATCGTTCCTGGAGAACGGCCCCGGCAAAGCCAACTTCGAAGGGAAGTGAATCTCGTGTCCGACACCAAGACGTCCACCGGCCCGGGCATGGTCCACACCATCCGGTCCTACGCCTCCCGGGTGGTCTGGGCGATCGCGCTGCTCGCCGCGCTGGCGCTGGCGATCGGGGCGCTGCTGATCGCGCTCAACGCGAATCAGGACAACACCCTCGTGGCGTTCATCCTCGACCTCGCCGACATCGCCGATCTCGGCCTGTTCTCGCGGGAGAACGGCATCAAGCAGTTCAGCGGTGAGGACGCCGAGATCAAGAACGCGCTCTTCAACTGGGGCATCGGTGCGTTGGCGTGGCTGATCGTCGGTCGCATCGTGGCCGGTGTGATCCGGCCCTGAGCCCATGTGACATTCTCAACGCGTAGGCACCTGTCATCCGTATGTGACTGACGGGTAACATCGCTGGCGAACTACGACCATTCCAGGAGGGGCCGGCAAGGCCGCACCATCATGAACATTGTTGTGCTTGTGAAGTACGTGCCGGACGCGACCGCGGACCGGCAGTTCGAGGACGACTTCACCGTCGATCGCGTGAACGTCGACGGTCTGCTCTCCGAGCTCGATGAGTACGCCGTCGAGCAGTCGTTGCAGATCAAGGAGAAGCGTGAGGGTGAGGAGATCACCGTCACCGCGCTGACCGTTGGTCCGCAGGCTGCCGAGGCTGCTGTGCGCAAGGCGCTGCAGATGGGTGCCGACAAGGGCGTCCACGTCGTCGACGACGCGATCGCCGGCTCGGACTCCATCGCCACCTCGCTGGTGCTGGCCAAGGCGATCGAGAAGCTCGGTCCGGTCGACCTCGTGGTCGGCGGTCTGGCCTCGACCGACGCCGGCATGAGCGTCGTCCCGGCGATGCTGGCCGAGCGCCTCGGCCTGCCGCAGGTGACCCTGGCCTCGGTCGTCGAGACCCAGGGCGACCAGATCCGCATCAAGCGTGACGGCGACGTGGCCACCGAGGTCATCGGCGGCACGCTGCCGCTGGTCCTCTCGGTCACCGACCAGTCCGGCGAGGCCCGCTACCCGTCCTTCAAGGGCATCATGGCGGCCAAGAAGAAGCCGCTGGAGACGTGGTCGCTGTCCGACCTCGGTGTCGACGCCGGCCAGGTCGGTCTGGGTGCCGCCTACACCGCGGTCGAGGAGACGGCGGCCCGCCCGCCGCGCACCGCCGGTGAGATCGTCACCGACGAGGACGGCTCGGGCGCCAAGGCGCTGGCCGAGTTCCTCGCGTCCAAGAAGTTCATCTGAGGCCGGGAAGGATTCTGAATCATGGCTGAAGTTCTCGTTCTCATCGACCACGTTGGTGGTCAGGTCAAGAAGCCGACCTACGAGCTGCTCACCCTGGCCGCCAAGCTCGGCGAGCCCTCCGCCGTCTACATCGGTGGCGCCGACGGTGCCGCTGGTGCCGCGGAGGCCGTGAAGGGCTACGGCGCCGAGAAGGTCTACGTCATCGACGACGCCCAGATCAAGGGCTACCTGGTGGCCCCGAAGGCCGAGGCGCTCGCGCAGCTGGCCGGCACCGCCTCCCCGGCCGCGATCCTGCTGCCCTCCTCCGCGGAGAACAAGGAGGTCGCGGCTCGTCTGGCGATCAAGCTCGACTCCGGTCTGATCACCGACGCGGTCGACCTGGATGAGTCCGGTGTGGCGACCCAGTCGGTCTTCGCCGGCAACTTCACGGTCAAGGGCAAGGTCACCAAGGGCACCCCGATCATCACGGTCAAGCCCAACTCGGCCGCTCCGGTCGAGAAGGCCGGCGCCGCCGCGGTCACCCCGTTCGAGGTGACCATCTCCGACGCCGCCAAGACCGCCCAGATCGTGGCCTCCCAGCCGCGTAAGGCCTCCGGCCGCCCCGAGCTCACCGAGGCCGCGATCGTGGTCTCCGGTGGTCGTGGCACCGGCGGCGACTTCTCCGCCGTCGAGGGCCTCGCCGACGCGCTCGGTGCCGCTGTCGGTGCCTCGCGTGCCGCGGTCGACTCGGGCTGGATGCCGCACACCTTCCAGGTCGGCCAGACCGGTAAGACCGTCTCCCCGCAGCTCTACGTGGCCAACGGGATCTCCGGTGCGATCCAGCACCGTGCCGGTATGCAGACCTCGAAGACCATCGTCGCGGTCAACAAGGACGAGGAGGCACCGATCTTCGAGCTCGTCGACTTCGGTGTGGTGGGCGATCTGCACACCGTTCTCCCGGCCGTCACCGAGGCTGTGAAGGCCGCTAAGGCCTGAGGTTGTCCGGCGCTTGCGCCGGGCAAACCCGAAGGGGTCGAGCGAGCGCACAGCCGAGCTTGCGAGGCTGTGACCGCGGGTCGAGACCGACCTCATGTGCATGTGACGTTCGTCCCGAAAACCCGCCTCCGAGCACGGCTCGGAGGCGGGTTTCTTTCGGTTTGGCATCTTGTTCTGGGAATTGTCGTTGCGGGCCATACGTCGCTGGGTATAGTCCGGCCGCATGTGGGTGAATGCGCTGAGGTCGAGGACGACCCGGAAGATCTCGATCGCTTCGGCTGTGGCTGGCTGCGTGGCTGCCCTGGTCGTGGCGACCATGTCCGTGGTTTCGACGCCGGCGACCGCGGCGACCTGGTCGCCGCCGGCGGGGCCGTTCTTCAACAACCCGACCGGTGACTCGGGGCAGCGCAACTTCATCGTCCACCGGATCAACAACAGCATCCGGTACGCGGTCAAGGGCTCCTACATCCGGTTCGTCACCTACAACCTGGACCGCGCCGACACCGTCGATCACCTCATCGCCGCACACAAGCGTGGCGTGCACGTGCAGATCCTGGTCAATCGGAAGATGTGGAGCAGCGGAGAGCGGAAGCTGGCCGGCCGTCTAGGCACCACGCGCTCCCGCCCTAGCTTCATCTACGGCTGCGCCGGTGCCTGCCGCGGGTATGACACGGGCAACCTGCACATCAAGATCCACTC
This sequence comes from Nocardioides sp. NPDC006303, assembly GCF_040613175.1. Classification (NCBI taxonomy): domain Bacteria; kingdom Bacillati; phylum Actinomycetota; class Actinomycetes; order Propionibacteriales; family Nocardioidaceae; genus Nocardioides; species Nocardioides sp. NPDC006303. Next base: position 100,743 of record NZ_JBEXRR010000007.1, on the reverse strand, counting down.
GTTCACCCAGATCGGCACCAAGCGCAACGTCATCATCAACAGCTCCGGCAACCTCGGTGGCGGCGCGGCTGGTTCGCAGTGGAACGACGCCCAGACGATCTACGCCAACGACAGCCTGTGGAAGACGTGGCTGCGGATGTTCAACGAGCTCAAGGCCGACAGGAAGGCCTCGCCGCGCTATGTGTCGTGGTCCGGTGGCGGCACGTCCGTCGGCTTCCAGCGTCAGCGCCCGGGAACGACCAGCGACGAGATCTACGCGCGCGGCAGCGGCGACCGGGTGATCGACCGGCTGCGGCTGATCGGCTGCAGCGCGCCGAGCGGCTACGGCACCAAGGGCAAGACGATCCTGCGGATCCACATGTACGCGTGGTACGGCCGCCGTGGCGAGCGCATCGCCGACGAGGTCGTCCGGCTGAAGAAGCGCGGCTGCGTGGTCCGGGTGATCGGCTCGGTCACCAGCGACGTGGTCTACCGCAAGCTCCGACGAGTCGGCATCCCGGCGCGCGACGCCGCCTGGGACTGGGGCCAGAAGAAGTCGACCAGCGGCGACAACATCGTCTACGGCTCGCGCTGCTACTCCCACTACAAGTGGATGAGCGTCAACGGCCGCTACGCCGACAGGGGCACCTACAGCGTCTGGACCGGCTCGGAGAACTGGTCGCCGCCGTCGTTCAGCAACGACGAGGTCACCTTCCGGTTCACCTCGAAGAGCTACTACACCGCCTACACCGCCCGGTTCAACAAGATGTGGGACAGCCCGCGGGCCACGCACCGGATCTACCTGGAGCCGAAGTCCCGGCCCTGCGCCTGACGCTTGGGGCGCTAACCTCGCCGGGTGAGCTTCGGTGAACTCGGTGGGGGCCTTCGGCCACTCGACGGCGGCTGGTCGGGCGAGACGTTCCTGGCAGAGGCAGGCGGGGAGAGGTCGGTCGTGCGTGTCTTCGCCGACCCGCGCCACCACCCGCAGGCCGCGGAGGTCCACGAGGCCCTGCACCGTCTGGTGCGGGGCCTCGTCCCGGTCCCGGACGTCCTGGAGGTACGCCGCGCCGACCCGGCCACGGGCACGCCCGCGCTGCTGGTGACCGAGTTCGTCGAGGGCGTACGCGGCGACCTGCAGCTCCCCGATCTGGACGAGGCGCAGCAGGGCAGGCTCGGACGTTGCCTCGGAGAGATCGCCGGCACCCTGGCCGGGATGCCGTTCCTGACCGCCGGGACCTTCGCCGACAAGGACCTGCGGGTCGAGGCGTTCACCCTGGACCTGACCGAGTGGGTCGAGTCGTACGCCGAGCGTCTCGACTGGTCACCAGCCGACCTGGACGGCCTGCGGGACGTGGCCGCCGACGCCCAGGACCTGCTCGACACGGTCGCCCGGGTGAGCCTGGTGCACAGCGACCTCAACGCCAAGAACATCATCGTGGACCCGGAGACGCTGCGTGTCCGCGCGGTCCTCGACTGGGAGTTCGCCCACGCCGGCTCGCCGTTCGCCGACCTCGGCAACCTGCTGCGATTCGATCGGGAGGCGGCGTACGTCTCAGGGGTGCTGGAGGGCTACGTCGCAGTGCGTGGGGGCAGCGCCACGGAGGCTCTCGAGCTGGCCCGCGCCGCGGACCTGATCGCTCTGGTCGAGCTCGGGGCGCGGCGTACCGCCAATCCGGTGGCCGCCCGGGCGCACGACCTCCTGCTCGAGATCGCTCGATCCGGGGATGTCCACACCGCCCCGGAAGGCTCCCATCGCGGCTAAGATCGGAGCGCGCCGGACGGTGCCGGCGCAACCTGGGGGAATGGTTGTGGGAGTGAGTGAGTTCGACGGGGCTCGAGGCCCCGCCGGAGGTTGGTGGCGTGGCTGGACGCCTTGGATCTCGGCGCTCGTGCTGTCGGCGCTGTTCGCAGGGGCGACATCGGGGATCGCGTTCGTGCGGAAGACCTATGAGCCTCCGGTGGACTATCCGGCGATGAACGAGTCCGAGCCGGCGGCGGAGGCCTCGTCGTCCGCGCCGCCGAAGCAGGACCGGCGCGAGTCGCCCTCGACGCGACCGACGGGCGCGCCCGCCGACCCGACGCCGGTGAAGGCGCCCCGCAAGGTCCGGCCCTCGGCCTCGGGCTCGGGGAGCGGCGAGCCGATGGCGACTCCGGAGCCGTCCGAGAGCCCGTTCGACCCGCTCGGGGGTCTCGGCGTCCTGCTGGGACTGGGCGAGGAAGAGTGACCCTTCGCCGTGCGGTCCGGTCCGTACGGCGAAAGGGGTGGTGGCTGTGTACGCCGAACGGCATAGGCTTTCTGGCATGAGCGCAGAGGCATTGATCCGTGACGTGGCGGCGAAGGCACGAGAGGCGAGCTACGAGCTCGCGGTCGCGCCGCGCAGCGTGAAGGACGCGGCGCTGCACGCGATGGCCGACGCTCTCCTGAAGCGGTCCGACGAGGTGCTGGAGGCCAACGCGGCCGACATCGCCCGCGCCGAGGCCTCGGGAAGCCCGGCCAACATCATCGACCGCCTCACCCTGACCCCGGAGCGGCTCGACGGCATCGCCGCCGCGCTCCGCGAGCTCGCAGCCCTCCCGGACCCCGTAGGAGACGTCGTACGCGGCAGCACCCTCGCCAACGGCCTCGAGCTGCGCCAGGTGCGGGTGCCCTTCGGTGTCGTCGGGATGATCTACGAGGCTCGCCCCAACGTGACCGTGGACGCGGCCGGGATCTGCCTGAAGTCCGGCAACGCGGCGCTCCTGCGCGGCTCCTCCAACATCGCGTCCAGCAACGTGGCGATCGCCGCCGTGCTCCGCGACGCCGTCGTCTCCGTGGGCCTCCCGGCCGACGTGATCCAGGTCGTGCCCGGTGAGGGCCACGACTCGGTCAAGGCGCTGATGCGGGCCCGCGGCCTGGTCGACGTGCTCATCCCGCGCGGTGGCGCCGGGCTGATCCGCAGCGTCGTCGAGGAGTCGACGGTGCCGGTCATCGAGACCGGGGTGGGCAACGTACACGTCTACGTCGACAAGGCAGCCGATCTCGAGAAGGCGGTCTCGATCGTGGTCAACTCCAAGACCCAGCGCACCAGCGTGTGCAACTCCGCCGAGTCGCTGCTCGTGCACGCCGACATCGCCAAGTCGTTCCTGCCCATGATCGTCCCCGCGCTGCAGGAGCGTGGGGTGCAGATCCACGGCGACGAGGCCTTCCAGGCGTACGACCTCGTCGAGCCCGCCACCGACGAGGACTATGCGGCCGAGTTCCTGGCGCTGAAGATCAGCGCAGCGGTCGTACCCGATCTCGACGCCGCCATCGCCCACATCCGGCGCTGGTCCAGCGGTCACACCGAGGCGATCCTGACCGAGGACCTGGGCGCGGCCCGGCGGTTCACCGCCGCCGTCGACTCCGCGGCGGTCATGGTCAACGCCTCGACGCGGTTCACCGACGGCGGTGAGTTCGGCTTCGGCGCGGAGATCGGGATCTCGACCCAGAAGCTGCACGCCCGGGGCCCGATGGGGCTGCCTGAGATGACCTCGACGAAGTATGTGGTCACAGGGGACGGGCACGTGCGCTGACCTGGCACGGGGCAAGGTAATCTGTGCGCCATGTCGAACTCTGTTGTGTCGAGCATCATCACCTCCGCTGAGCACGGGGCCGAGCACGGCACCTCTGGTATCGAGTGGGTCATCGGCGGCGGCGCCCTGGCGATCCTGGTCTTCGCGCTCCTGGTCCTGGTCTGGTTCGCCGGCGGCCGTGAACACTCCTGAGCGCTGATCCGATGGGCAGCGGGGGAGCGCCCGAGCCAGGTCTGGAGGGCCTGATCGGCAAGCGCCGCGTCGGGGTGATGGGCGGCACCTTCGATCCCATCCACCACGGCCACCTGGTGGCGGCCTCCGAGGTGCAGTCGTTCTTCGACCTCGACGAGGTCGTCTTCGTGCCCACCGGCGACCCCTGGCAGAAGGCCGATCGCGACGTGTCGCCGGCCGAGCACCGGTACCTGATGACGGTCATCGCGACCGCCGCCAACCCGCGCTTCACCGTGAGCAGGGTCGACATCGACCGGGCCGGCCGGACGTACACCATCGACACGCTGCGCGACCTCGCCAAGGCGCTGCCCGACTCCGAGCTCTACTTCATCACCGGGGCCGACGCGCTCGCCGAGATCTTCACCTGGCGCGACACCGACGAGCTCTTCGAGCTCGCCCAGTTCGTGGGGTGCACGCGCCCGGGCTACAACATGGATCCCGAGGTCATCGCGAAGATCCCCTCCGACCGCATCACCATGCTCGAGATCCCCGCTCTGGCGATCTCCTCCTCCGACTGCCGCGAGCGGCGTCACCGTGGCGAGCCGGTCTGGTATCTCGTCCCCGACGGCGTGGTGCAGTACATCGGCAAGCACGACCTCTACCGGCCCAGGGAATCCAGGGCCCCTCAATCCAAGACTCCCCGAAATAAGGACCGCGTATGACCGCGACCGAGCACGCCATCGAGCTCACCATCACCGCCGCCCGGGCGGCCTCGGACAAGAAGGCCGGGCACATCCTGGCCTTCGACGTCAGCGACCAGCTGGCCATCACCGACGCCTTCGTGCTGGCCTCCGCCCCCAACGAGCGGCAGGTGCAGTCGATCGTCGACGAGGTCGAGCTGAAGCTCCGCGACCTCGGCTCCAAGCCGCTGCGCCGCGAGGGGCACAAGGAGGGGCGCTGGGTGCTGCTCGACTACGGCGAGATCGTCGTGCACGTCCAGCACGAGGAGGAGCGCCAGTTCTACGCCCTCGAGCGGCTCTGGCGTGACTGCCCCGCGATCTCGCTGCCCGCCGACATCGTCTCCGAGGGCTGAGGTCCGGTGGTCGAGCCTGCGGAGATCCGTCGACTCATCCTGCTCCGCCACGGAGTCACCGGCTGGAACGCCGACGGCCGCTACCAGGGTCAGACCGACATCGAGCTGGCCGAGACCGGCCACCAGCAGGCCAAGGCCGCTGCTCGCGCGCTCGGGACGACCTTCGCCGTCACCCGCCTCGTCTCCTCGGACCTGATGCGGGCCCGGCAGACCGCTTCGTACGTCGCCGAGGAGACCGGCCTCGAGGCCGCGTACGACCCGCGGCTGCGGGAGGTCTGCGCAGGGGAGGCCGAAGGGATGAACCGCGCCCAGATCCTCGAGCGCTTCGGTGAGATGCCGGCCAGCTGGGAGCCCCACGGCGGGGAGTCCTGGCCCACCGTCGCGGCACGCTTCAGCGGTGCGCTCCACGACGTCGCCGAGACCGTCGCGCCCGGCGAGACCGTCGTGGTCGTCGCTCACGGCGGTGCCATCCGGCAGGGTCTGGCCGCCTTCCTCGGCTGGGACCCGTCCGTCGTCACCACCCTCGCTCCGCTGACGAACTGCGCCTGGATCGAGCTCACCGCCCGGGAGTCCGCTCACGGACTCATCCCGTCGGCGCCCTGGCGACTCGCGACGTACGGAATGGGGACCCCGATTTCGTGATCGCGGGAGCATTCCGCTACTGTTCTTCTCGTTGCCCGGGTTGATCACCGGGACAACGCCAAGGGGGTGTGGCGCAGCTGGTAGCGCATCTGCATGGCATGCAGAGGGTCAGGGGTTCGAGTCCCCTCACCTCCACCGAAACACCTGATCAGAGCCGTGTTCTGAACCTTCACCGAAGGTTGAGAACACGGCTTGATCGTTTTTGAGGCGCATCTGTTGTTCCGGTCTTGGAACGTCTGCCTGTCGCCATCTTCCGGGCTGAATCTCTCGTCGCGCGACCTCTCATGAGCACACCGTTCTGGGGAGAGATCGCGCCGGTTCGAAGGCCTTACTCGGATAAGGATTTCTCCCGTATGACCGTGGTGATCGCCAGTACCGACCTTTCCGGTTTTGCCGACCGGGGCGGCAAGCTGATCATGTACGACACGCGAGTCCTCCTCGAGCAGGACGGCTCGACCGTGCGCTCGGCTCTCCGAGACGTACAGGAGTTCTACCGGCTCTTCATGATCCCCGGAGGCGGACACGTCGGCCGTGCGGGCCTGGGTCGAGCAGGGGACCGCGCCGAAGCAGATGGTCGCCACCAAGTACGAGAACGACCGTCCGGAGAACCGGGTCGTGATGACGAGGCCGCTGTGTCCCTACCCCCAGATCGCAGGGTACGTCGGCGCCGGGCCCACCACGGAGGCGAGCAGCTTCCGGTGCGAGAACGACTGGGGCGACTTCGCCGAGGACGTGGCACGCGAGCAGCAGCGCATGCATGTCCGGGAGCGGAGCAACTGATGGTCAGCGGCCGGTTCGTCGAGGATGGGACTCGAGTGCGGGAGGACGGCGGCGTCCGCTGGCTCGATCTCGACCTGGAGGGCACCGACGCCGTGGCGGTGGGATAGGGGATTACCTCAGCAACCTGCGGTCATTGCCACTTGAGCGGCTCGGCAGGGCTTCCTAGCGTGGGAGTTCAGCCGCCACAGGCATGGACCCGAGGAGAAGCATGACCAGCACCCCCGACACCGACACGATCGCCGACACGATCACGGCCCTGCTGCGCCGGGTGGAGGCCCTCGAGTCGGAGGCGGAGATCCGACGGCTGGAGGCGCGCTACATGTTCCTCTGCGACACGCCCTGCCCGGAGTTCGGTGTCAGCGATGACGCCCAGCGGGTCGACCTGATCATGGAGCTCTACACCGAGGACGCGGTCTGGGAGGGCGTCGGGGAGTACTACGACGGTCAGTTCGGGAAGGCCGAGGGAAAGGCCGCGATCCGCGCGCACTTCGAGAGGTTCTGGGGAGAGCAGCAGGACCCGGCCCTGCTGCTCAACGCCCACTACCTGACCTCCGAGCAGATCCACGTCGACGGTGACGAGGCCGAGGGCCAGTGGATCCACATGCAGCCATGGCTCTTCTCCGACGGCAAGGCGATGCTCCGCTCCAGCCGGCTGAACAACGCCTTCCGCCGGGTCGACGGAACCTGGCGGATCAGCCGGACCCGCACCGAGAACGTCTTCATCGCACCGCTCTCGCCGACCTGGGCGGAGTCCTACCCGTCGGAGTCGGTGCTGATGGCCCCCTGAGCAGAGCTCAGACGGTCACCTGGTAGAGGAGCACGTCGCGTACGAGGGTGCCGAGGCTGTCGGAGCAGGTCTTCGCCTTGATCCGGGCCCGGTGGACGTCGACCGTCTTGACGCTGGTGCCGAGCTCCCGGGCGATGTGCTGGCTCGGCAGGCCGTCGATGACCAGACGCAGGACCTCGAGCTCGCGCGGGGTGAGCTGGTCGACCCGGGTCTGCACCTCGCGGCGTACGGCATCGGCGGCGAACCGCCTGCCCGCCTCGAGGAGCTGCTCCTGGACGACCTCCAGCATCTGCTGGGAGTCGTAGGGCTTCTCCAGGAAGTCCACGGCGCCGTGCTGCATCGCCCGCACCGACATGGGCACGTCGCCGTGCGCGGAGCAGAAGATGACCGGTGCCGGGTAGTCCTGCTGGCGCAGCGTCTCCTGCAGCTGGAAGCCGCTGACGCCGGGCATCCGGACGTCGACGATGAGGACCGCCGGTTCGGTCGCGTCGTACTCGTCGAGGAACGTGGTGGCGTCGGGATAGGTCAGTGCCTCGATGCCGACGGTCTCCAGCAGGAAGACCAGCGACTGTCGCAGGTCGTGGTCGTCGTCGACGATGTGGACGACCGGAGTGCGCGTGGCGGCGGCGGTGTCCGTCCGGGGGAGTTCAGTGATGCTCATCGGTGTCGCCTTGTTCGTGGGGATGGTCGTCGACGCTACGTCGTCGCTGTTACCCGGCCGTTTCGTCATCGTGTTTCACTCATCCCTCGTGGTGTGACCCGGGCCATATGCCCAGGATCAGGACACCAGGCTTTGCTCGACGTTGCACGCTGCGGCCAAGAGGTGGTCCTCACCGAGACGGCGGCCGACCACCTGGATGCCGAGCGGCATGCCCGCGGCATCCCGTAGCCCCGGGACGGTCACGACGGGTAGGCCGAGCGCCTGCCACGGCCGGCTCAGCACCGGGTCACCGGTCGCGCCCAGTCCGCGGGGAGCGGGGCCAGGGGCTGCGGCACCGACCACGACGTCGTACGCCCCGAGGAGCTCGGCAACCCGCTCACCACCCCGTGCGATCACGTCGAGGGCTGTCTCGTAGTCGCTCCGGCTGGTCTCGGCACCCGTACGCAGCAGCCCGGCCAACGGGTCGGACAGCTGGTCGGCCGCGGCCAGCTCCGCAGAGCGCTCGCGGGCGGCCTCGTACGCCATGACCACGGGGTGCGCGGCGGCGAGGTCGGCGACCAGCTGCTCCTCCGGGAAGTCGCGAACGATGGCGCCGCTCGCCTCCAGCGCCGCCCGGGTGGTCTCCAGGGCGCCTCGCATCGCCGGGTCCAGGACACCGATCGCGGAGGCCGACCAGAGCAGCGCGCGCAGCGGCTCGCCTCGCCCGGGAGCGCCGGGCCGGGCGACGTCGACGCCGCCGCCCAATGCAGACCAGGCCAGCGCGAGATCACCGGCCGTGGCGGCGTACACGCCGTGGCTGTCGAGGCTCGGGCTCAGCCCGGTGACGCCGTCGACCGGGAAACGACCGTTGCTCATCACCAGGGCCGCGACCCCGCAGTACGCCGCCGGGCGGCTCACCGATCCGGCGGTCTGCGACCCCAGGGCGAGCGGCACCTGGCCGGCACCGACGGCGGCTGCCGAGCCGCTGGAGGAGCCGCCGGGGGTGTGGTCGGTCGCGGCCGGGTTGGCCGTGGGGCCGGGGGAGAAGAAGGCGAACTCGGTGGTCACGGTCTTGCCCACCGGCACCGCACCGGTCCGGCGCCACTCCGTCACGATCGCTGCGTCCTTGTCGGCGGGCGGAACGTCCGCCCGGAGCCCGGAGCCGCATCTGGTCGGCAGGCCGGCGACGTCGATGATGTCCTTCACGCCGAGGGGCACACCTGCGAGGGGGCCGAGGCCGGTGACGGGATCCGGGTCCTGACGGACGACCCAGGCCTCGAGCTCGGGTTCGGTCGCCGCGATCCGCTCCGCGGAGCGGGCCATCGCCTCGGCCGGGGTGGTGGCGCCTCGGGCGAGGTCGGTGACGAGGTCACGCAGCGACCACGGCTGCCACAGCGACGTGCTCATGCGTCCTCCCAGCTGGCGTCGGCAGTCCAGTAGTCCATCCCGGTCGCGGACACGGCATGGCGCCATTCGGACGTGCGCCGCAGGGTCGGCTCGACCCGGGAGGTGACCTCGTCGGCGATCTCGGGTCCGTCGCCGGGGACCTCCCAGTGCACCCAGTTGAGCTCGTGGCCGGCGGCGTCGTGGACGAAGAGGTCCACGTGCTGCCAGCCGTACCCGTGGGTGTCGGTGTAGCACATCAGCGTCATCCGAGCCCCCGCCTCCATCATCATCGCGCTCCTTCGGCTCATGCGGAGAGCTCGGTGGGGTGCAGGGTGTGGAAGCGGCGCTGGAAGTAGACGAGGCCGCCGGTGTCGTCGCGGCTGTTGACGGCGTCGACCTCGACGAAGAGCACCGTGTGCGAGCCGTGCGAACGGTGGTCCGCGACCCGCCCGATGACCGTCGCGACGGCATCGCGCAGCACGGGCACGCCGTGGCTGTCGTGCTCCCACTCCGGCTCGGAGAGCCTGTCGCCCATGGACACGTCGCTCGCACCGGCGAAGCGCATCGCGATCGGCTCGTGCTCGGCGCCGAGGACGTTGATGCCGACCCGCTTGTTCTCGACGAAGAAGTCGTGGGTGTAGCTGGACCGATTGACGCAGACGAGCATCGTCGGGGGACTGTCGGTGACCGAGCACGCCGCGCTCACGGTGATGCCGGCCGGCCCGCGCGGGCCGTCGGTGGTGACGATGTTGACCGCTGCCGACAGATTCGACATCGCGGCACGAAAGGCGCGCTGGGTCGGGGTCAGCTCGGGATGGGTCGTGGTGGACAACCTGGGCCTCCTACCGGGTCGGATACCTCGACCGTAGGCAGTGTCGCCCCGACGCGGAATCGAGAGTTCCTCGACGGAGGATGAGGATTTCCCCTACGCCGGCGCGGCTACGCGCGGGGCAGCGTGAACGCGAATCGGGTGCCGCCGCCCTCGCGTGACTCGGCCCAGATCATGCCGTGCTGACGGGTGATGATCCGGTAGCTCAGGGCCAGCCCGATCCCGCTCCCGCGCTCCTTGGACGTGAACGACTCGGCGAACGGGTCCTGCGTCAGGCCGCGCCCCCGATCCTCGACGGTCACCATCCCCGAGGTCTTCCCGTCGTACGTCGCGGTGCCGGTGCTGATCCGCAGCACCCGGCTGCCCGGTCCGCACTGGCTCAGCTCGTCGACGGCGTTGAAGCAGAGGTTGAGCACCACCTGTCCCGTCAGCACGCGTTCGCAGCGTACGTGGACCGGGTCCGAGGAGAGGTCGAGCTCGACCTCGATCCCCGCGGGGTCCGCCCGCAGACCGACGAAGTAGAGGCACTCCTCGACCACGTCGTTGAGGTCCACGCGGCCCGAGACCTGCTCGAGATGGCCGACATAGGAGCGTACGGAGCTGACGATCGTCGCCGCCCGCTCTATCTGGCGTTCGGCGCCGTCCAGCCCGAAAGCGAGCATCTCGGTGGCGCCCGCCATCTCCGCGCAGCCCTCGAGTGTCCGCGCCCGGGCGCGGACGCCGGCCAGGAAGTTGTTCGCCGCGGCCAGCGGCTGGCCCAGCTCGTGGGCGATCGCCATCGCCATGTCACCCATCGCGTTGTAGCGGGCCAGGTAGTTCTCCTGGTCGTACGCCTGCTCGGCCCGCACCCGCTCGGAGATGTCGTAGACGGTCAGCACGAACTCCGCGACCCCGGGCTGGTGCATCCGCTCGAGCGTCCCGCCGAGCCAGGCGGACCGGGCGGGGCCGGGTCCGGTGCGGCGACGCAGCCGCAGCCGGACGGTGGCGATCGGGTCCGCCGCGCCGACCGCCGCGGACCAGCCGGTGCGCTCGCGGTCACCGCGACGGTCGATCTGGACCGAGGCGACGTCGTCCAGACGGTGCCCCGCCATGTCCGTGCGGGACACCCCGAACTGGGCGAGCGCCTGGTCGGTCACGTGCTGGACCACGCCGTCCGGGCTGAGCACGACGACCCCTGCGGCGGTGTGCCGGCTCAGCGTCTCGACGTACGCCGTGGTCTGCCGCAGCTCGCGCTCGACCGCCTGCTCGCGCTCGATGTCGCGGAACTGCACCATCACCGCGGGGCCCTGGGCCAGCTCGACGCGGGTCGCGACCGCCTCGGTCGGGACCACCCGGCCGGTGCTCGAGCGGTAGTGCCACTCGATCCTGCTGCGGCCCTTCTCGACCGCCTCCTGCAACCACGCCCGGCCGATCACGCGGTCGTACTCCTGGGCGGAGCTGCTCATCTGGTCGGCCTTGAGCGGCCGCAGCTCGGTGACGCTCCACTCGAGCAGCTCGCAGGCGGCGGGGTTGGCCCAGATGATGTCCTGCGTCTCGGCGTCGTGGATCAGCACGCACAGCGACGTCGCGTTCATCATCGCGAGGAAGTCGGTATGGACCAGCTCGGGCGCCTGTGGGTCGACCTGCATCTGGTCAGGATAGGTCGCCGAATGAGGCGCGGGCGCTGAAGAAATCCCCTACGTGGGGCAGTGAGGCCCCCTCATCCGGGCCGGGCATTCCCAATTCCCGCCGCGCGGGCGGGCTCATAGCGTCGAACCCGGCGGTCGGCACCGGCCAGTCCGACACATCCGACCCGATTCATCCGATCCAACCCAGAGGAGCCGACATGGCCCAGACCCAGGAGATCCAGCCGGAGACGGCCGCTGCGCCGCCCACCCTGGAGGACGTCCTGTCGGAGCTGGCGGCCCGGCGGGGTGAGTTCCACGAGCAGAGCTACGTTCCCCGTGAGTTCGTCGACCGGCTCAAGCAGGTCGGGGTCTACCGGAGCTCGGCTCCGCGGATGTTCGGAGGCGAGCCGATGGCCCCTGCCGAGTTCCTCGAGATCGTCGAGCGGATCTCGGCCGTCGACGGCTCGACCGGATGGGTCGCTGCCTTCGGGTCCGCCCTCACCTACCTGGCGGCGCTCCCGCTCGAGACCCAGGCCGAGATCTATGCCGACGGCCCCGATGTCGTCTTCGCCGGCGGACTCTTCCCGGTCCAGCCGGTGACCCCCACCGAGCGGGGCTTCATCGTCGACGGGCGCTGGAAGTTCGCCAGCGGTTGCATGGGAGCCGACGTACTGGGCGTCGGCATCCCCAGCGACGACGCCTCCAGGGGCAAGCCGCGAAGCGCTCTGCTGCGACCCGAGCAGGTCGAGATCGTGCAGGACTGGGACGTCGCCGGGATGCGCGCATCGGGCTCGTTCGACCTGGTCGTCAAGGAGGTCGAGGTCGCCCGCGAGTGGACGTTCGTCCGGGGTGGGGAGCCGACCGTCGACGAGCCGCTCTTCCGCTATCCCACGATCGGCTACCAGGCGCAGGTGCATGCCGCGGTCGGCCTCGGGGTCGCGCAGGCGGCGCTCGACTTCGCCCAGCAGGCGGGTTCGCGCACGGGCGTGACCGGCGCACCGCCCTTGGCCGCCCGCGCCTACTACCGCACGTCCTACGCCGAGAGCTACGCCGCGCTGCGCTCGGCGCGCGCCTTCTACTACGAGGTGGCCGAGGAGGTCTGGAGCAGCGTCGTCGCCGGCGACGAGGTCAGCCCCGAACAGCATGCCCGCATCCGGCTCTCCGCAACACACCTGGCGTCCACCGCGGCCCGCATCGTCGCCGACCTCTGCACCATCTCGGGCACCGGCACCATCGCGAACCAGCACCCGCTGCAGCGGCTTCGTCGCGACGCCGAGGTCCCACAGGTGCACGCCTTCCTCGGCCCCTCGATGTACGACGCCGCCGGTGCGGTGCTGCTCGGCCAGGAGCCGACCGTCCCCGGATTCATGTGAGCGGACCCACCAGCCGCCCGTCCCACGACCCCAAGGAGACCCGATGAGTGAGCCAACACCACTCCGCGTCCTGTTCTGCATCGGTATCAACCAGAACTTCTTCGACCTGCCCAGCGCCGGCGTCACCGTCGACGACGTCTGGAGGGCCTTCGTCGAGATGATGGACAGCATCAAGGCGCTGCCGGGCGTCGACTTCATCGGGGACATCGACGACGACGCGCACCTGGTCGGCCCCTCCGACTCCTGGCCGTGGACCTGCTACCTGCTGGCCGACGTCGACACCCAGGAGACCGTCAGGGCCGCCTGCAACCTGTTCCGCACCATCGCGGTGGGGGAGGGCGGCTTCAAGCTCTGGAGATACGCCAAGGTCGAGGCGCGGATGGGCAGAGCCCTCACCCCGCGCTCCTACGAGCCCGTGGAGGCGAACTGAGATGACCACCGAGATCACCGCAGCCAACGTGTACGACCTCGCTCCCGCCGACCTGGTCCAGGACGACCGGGTCGCGGGCCGGATGTACACCGACCCCGAGATCTTCGAGCAGGAGATGACCCGGATCTTCGAGCACACCTGGATCTGGGTCGCGCACGAGAGCGAGCTGCCCAAGCCAGGCAGCTTCAAGTCGACGTACGTCGGCCGTCAGCCGGTCATCGTCTCGCGAGACCGCAAGGGCGCGATCCACACGCTCGTCAACCGCTGCCGGCATCGCGGGGCGAGCCTGTGCGAGAAGCGGACCGGCGAGGCCAACGGGTTCACCTGTCCTTACCACGCCTGGTCCTACAGCCTCGACGGCAAGCTGCGCGGCATCCCCTACCCCGAGGGCTACGAGGGTGTGCTCGACAAGAGCGAGCTCTCGCTCAAGCGGCTGCGCACCGAGGCGTACGGCGGCATGGTCTTCGCCACCCTCGACGAGGACATCGAGCCGCTCGAGGAGTTCCTCGGCGACGTGAAGGTGTGGATCGACCGGTTCATGAAGCAGGGTGGCGGCTACCCGGTCAAGGTGCTCGGCACCCACCAGTTCACCTTCGGAGGCAACTGGAAGATCCAGCTGGAGAACACCACCGACGGCTACCACTTCCCGATCGTGCACCGCTCCTGGATGGCGTCGGTCGATGCCGAGACCGCCGACATGATGTCGTTCATGACCGACCCCGAGGCGACCACCCACGACCTCGGCAACGGCCACAGCGTCATGCAGATGGTGCCCGAGCACTCCGACCTCGACGCCGACGACGGCACCGAGAAGCTCCAGGACCGGTTCGACGGGCTGATCGCCGACCTGCGTGCGGCCGGCCTGTCCGACTCGGCGATCCGCAAGGTGGTCCTGGCCATGCACGGCACCGGGTTCAACCTCAACCTCTTCCCGAACGTCTCCATGTCCGCCGCGTTCTTCCGGGTCCTGCGGCCCATCTCCGTCGACAAGACGGTCATCGAGCACGTCGCGATCGGCCCCGACGGGCCCGACGAGGTCGTCGGTCCGGTGAACCGCGCCCGGCTGCGGGTGCACGAGCACTTCCAGGGGCCGTTCGGTTTCGGAACCCCCGACGACGCGGAGGGATGGGACCGGGTCCAGCGGGGCGCGCAGGGCGCACCCGAGATGCCGATCCTGGTCAACCGCGGTGCGGCTCGGGAGAAGCCGAGCCCCGAGGGCTGGCCGACCTCACATGTCACCGACGAGACCGGGATGCGCGCTGCGTACGCCCAGTGGAAGCAGATGATGAGCGATGACTGAGACCCTCCCCGACACCCGCACCGACACGGCTGCCACGTCGCTGGCGGACCCGCGCGTGCTGCGCGGGATCGAGCTGGCCTGGCGGGAAGCCGACCTGCTCGACCGCAAGGAGTACGACGCGTGGAACGCGCTCTACGCCGAGGACGGGCACTACGTCATCCCGATCGACCCGACCACGACCGACTTCGCCAACACGTTGAACATGGTCTACGACGACGCCCGGATGCGCGCGATGCGCGTCACCCGGATGACCGAGGGGTACGCCCTCGCCGCCGTCGACTCGGCGACGACCACCCGCACCGTCTCCCGGTTCGTACCCGTCGAGGTCTCCGACGCCGAGGTCGTGCTGCGCGCCTCCCAGGTGCTGGTCGCGTTCAAGCGTGGCCGGCATGACCTGTGGGCCGGCGACGTGGAGTACCGGATCCGGCTGGGCTCCGCCCCGGAGGAGGACCTGATCGTGCTCAAGGTCATCCGCCTGGTCGACAGCGAGGCCGCCGTCCCGGCGGCCGGGTTCCTGCTGTGACTTCGCGATCCGAGAGTCGGCCGGTCGCGGTCGTCACCGGTGCCGGCAACGGCCTCGGGGCGGTGATCGCCGCTCACCTGCACCGCACCGGTCACCGCGTGGCCGTCGTGGACATCGACGAAGCCGCCGCGAAGACGGTGGCCGGCGACCTGGACGGCACCGGCGAGACCGCCCGTGCGTACGGCCTCGACGTCACCGACCGGGAGGCGATCGAAGGCCTGCTGGCCGCGCTGCTGGAGAGTTGGGGCGACGTACAGGTCCTGGTGAACAACGCTGCCCGGACCCAGTCGACCCCGTTGCTGGAGATCTCGTCCGAGGAGCTCGCCTCGGTGATGGCGGTCAACATCGGCGGCACCTTCGCCGCCTGCCAGGTCTTCGGACGGCGCATGGCCGCCACCGGCTACGGCCGGATCGTGAACCTCGGATCCCTTGCCGGACAGAACGGCGGCACCGCCACCGGCGGACACTACGCGTCCTCCAAGGGCGCGGTCCTGGCGGCCACAAAGGTGTTCGCCCGTGAGCTCGCGAGCTCCGGAGTGACCGTCAACGCCGTCTCACCCGGACCGCTCGACCTCCCCGTCGTACGCCGCATCGTCGGCGAGGACAACGTCGACCGGTTCGCCGAGACCATCCCCGTGGGCAGGCTCGGCAGCCCCGAGTTCATCGCCGAGATGGTCGCGCTGCTGGCCTCGCCGGGCGCGGCCTCGGTGACCGGAGCGTGCTGGGACGCCAACGGTGGCCTCTACGTGCGCTGATCACCACCGAGAGGAGCAGATCGATGACCGACATCAAGGTGCGTGTCACTCATATCGGGGTCGAGACCCCGCACATCCGTACGCTGCGGCTCGTCCGTGAGGACGGCCGGAGGTTCGAGCCCTACCGAGCCGGTGCCCACATCGACGTGGTCGGCCCGACCGGCGTGCTGCGCCAGTACTCGCTGTGCAGCCCGCCCGCCGAGAGCGAGTCACAGCTGATCGCGGTCAAGCTCGAACCGGACTCGCGCGGCGGCAGCGCCGCTTTGCATCAGGTGGGCGAGGGTGACGTCCTCGCCATCGGGGAGCCACGCAACCTCGTCTCCGTCGTCGAGGGCGCCGACCAGCACCTGCTCGTCGCCGGAGGCGTCGGGATCACCCCGATGCTGAGCCTCGCCTACGAGCTGCACGAGCGTGGCGAGGAGTTCCGGCTGGTCTACTTCGCCCGGTCCCGCGAGCATGGCGCCTTCGTGGACCTCCTCGAGGTCGCCGACTTCGCTGCCCGCGTCGAGATCCACCTCGGCGTACCTCGTGGCGACCAGCGCACGTTGTTGCGCGAAGCGCTCGAGACGACGACCGCGAGCAGCCACGTCTACACCTGCGGGCCGACCGGCTTCATGGAGCAGGTGACCGCGGTGGCCGCGCCCGTGGTCGGCGAGCGCAACGTACACGTCGAGCACTTCGAGGCTGCCGAGATCGACACCTCCGAGGACGACTCGTTCACGGTCGAGCTCGACACCGGGGAGTCCTTCGAGATCCCGGCCGACCGCTCGATCCTGTCGGTGCTGACCGACAACGGGATCGACGTGTTCAAGTCCTGCGAGGAGGGGATCTGCGGATCGTGCGTCTCCGGAGTCCTCGAAGGCGTCCCCGACCATCGGGACAACTGCCTCTCCGCGGCCGACAAGCAAGCCGGCGACCAGATGGCGCTGTGCGTCTCCCGGGCGAAGAGCCCGAAGCTCGTCATCGAGCTGTACTGACGCCATCGCCGGTAGGGGAAACCCTCAACGGGCTGCGGTCAATGCCAATGGAGCCCTGGCGTCAACGTTCCTAGCGTGGAACCACCCCCTCGCGAGGGTCGGAGCACATCCGCAGTCGCACGATGCCGTGCGGTTGAGGGATGATCTGCCCCTCGCGCCTTACCGACAGGACAGTCATGACCACGACATCCCGCGTCGACACCGACGGATCGGATCTGACCTCCACCAAGGGCGGCGTCGCCCGCCTCGCCTTCGCCAGCGGCGTCGGGACCTCTCTGGAGTTCTACGACTTCGCCATCTACGGAACGGCGAGCGCACTCGTCTTCACCGACACCTTCTTCCGGACCGACAACCCCTGGTTCAGCACCTTCATGGGCCTGGCGACCTTCGCCATCGGCTTCCTGATGGCACCGGTCGGTGCGGTGCTCTTCGGCTGGGTCGGCGACCGCTACGGCCGCAAGTCCGCGCTGCTGATGACGTTCATCGGTATGGGCGTCGCCACGATGGTGATGGGCATGCTGCCCACCTACGCCCAGATCGGCGTCGCCGCGCCGATCATGCTGGTGCTGCTCCGCATGGTGCACGGCCTGTGCCGGGGCGGCGAGACCGGCGGTGCGGCGGTGCTCGCGATCGAGCACGCCCCAGACGACAAGCGGGCAAGGTACGGCGTCTTCGTTGCGCTCGGGTCGCCGATCGGGTCGATCCTGGCCAACCTCGCCTTCGCGGCGGTGCTGCTCCTCCCGGCCGCCAGCGTGGAGAGCTGGGGCTGGCGGATCCCGTTCCTCATCGGTGGTGTCGTGCTGTTGCTCGGCATCTGGATCCGCCGCGGCGTCTCGGAGAGCCCGGTCTTCCAGCGGATGATGCGCGAGGAGGGCGAGACGCTGAAGAACCAGCTCCCGGTCTTCGCCGTGCTCAAGACCAACTGGCGTCGCGTCGTGCTCGCCGCCGGCGTCAACATCGGCCTGAACTCGAGCACCTTCGCCCTCGCCATCTTCATGCTCTCGTACGCCACCGCGGCCGCCCCCGAGGGTCTCGGTCTGCCGCGTCAGCCCATCGTCAACGCCAGCATCGCCGCCCTGGTGATGCACGCGGTCGCGAACGTGCTGTCCGCCTGGGCCGCCGACCGGCTCGGTCGCCGGCCGGTGATGATGGTCGGTGCGGCCGGCTCGATCGCGTCGGCGCTGGTGATCTTCCACCTCGCGGAGGCGGGAAGTGTGGCCGGCGTGGCCGCCGCGATGATCATCGGGTTCACCACCACCGGGATCCTGTTCGGACCGATGTACACCTTCTTCACCGAGCTCTTCCCGCGCGACCAGCGGCAGTCGGGGATGGGCGTCTCCTTCCACGTCGGCGCGGTGCTGGGTGGTGGCATCTCGCCGCTGATCGCGAACCGGATCATCGCGAGCACCGGCGAGGCGACGTACGTCGGCTACTACCTGGCCGCGACGTGCGCGCTCTCGTTGATCTGCCTCTGCCTGCTGCCCGAGACCGCACCCCGGGCCCTGGCCCGGGCCAAGCTCCGGACCCAGTTCAGCTGAACCTGATCGGCAACCGTCCGGGCTGTCATGGCGTCGCGATCCGCGTCGTCGTGACAGCCCGGTTTCGTACAGTGACAACGACCAGTTGGTGAGCGCCGTACGGCAGGCATGGTCGTCGTGGCGCCGGAGAATCTGCTGCGGCAAGCCCGTAGCCGCGCCGGCGACGAGGTCAGTCGGTGAGGAAGTCGGCGGCGACCGGGGCGAACTTCTCGTGGAACTGGAAGATCCCGCCGTGACCGGAGTTGGGGTAGATGATCAGCTGGCTGCCCTTGATGCGGCGGTGGAGGTCCTCGGAGAGAGCCGTGGGCACCATCCGGTCGTGGTCGCCGTTGGCGATCAGCGTCGGCAGGGTGAGCGCCGACAGGTCCGACGGGGCGGAGCGACCGTACTTCTGGATCGCCTTCAGCTGGGTCCGCAGCGCCTTGATGGTGGCTGGCCGGTCACGGTCGACGGTGCGTTCCTGGAGCCGCTTGACGAACGCCTTCGCGGCCGACTTCCCGGCCGCGTCGCGGTTGAAGAAGAGGAACTCCTTGGGGTCCGACCTGGTCAGCGTCGCCCGGAGGATGTCTCGGTAGGTGACGCCGGCGACCTTCTCGATGTCCTTGCCGCCCCGGGGCCCGGTCCCGGTCAGCACGAGCCTGCGGACCAGGCCGGGGTGCTCGAGGATCAGATCCTGGGCGATCATGCCGCCCATCGAGAAGGAGAAGATGTCGATCTCCTCGAACCCGAGCGCCGCGATGAACTCGTAGGCGTGATCGGCGGCTTCCTCGATGGTGTCGGGCACGTTCCCGGTCGAGGCACCGACGCCGCGTTGGTCGAAGGTGATGACGTGTCGCTTCTCGGCGATGGGATCGACGATGCGTGGGTCCCAATTGTCCAGGGTCGCTGCGAGGTGCACGAAGAAGACGACGGGTACGCCGCCCTTCGGGCCGAGCTCGCGGTAGGCGTACGTCACGTCGCCAACGGTGACGGAGCGGGTCGGGGCCTGCTCGTAGGAGGTGATCACGGGCTCGTTGTCGGGGATGCTCATCGGGTCACCACGATCTTGCCGTTGGCCTTGCCCTGCTCGACGTACGCCATCGCTTCGATCGTGTCGGCGAAGGGGAAGGTGCGGTCGAGGACCGGCTTGAGGATGCCGTCGTCGTAGAGCGCGGCGAGGGTCGTGAGCTGGGTGCCGTTCGCCTCCATGAAGAGGAACGAGTAGCGCACGCCGAGCTTCTTGGCGCGGGACCGGATCTTGCGGCTCAACAGGGCCATGACGGGCTTGAGGAGCGGCTTGCCCAGCTGGTCCGCCATGTGCGGGTCGGGTGGTCCGACCACGCTGATCGCCAGACCGCCCGGCTTCAGGACGGTCAGCGACTTCTCGAGGCTGGCGGTCCCGAGAGAGTCGAGCACCACGTCGTAGCCAGACAGGACCTCGGCGAAGTCGGTGCTGGTGTAGTCGACGACCTCGTCGGCGCCGAGCGCACGGACCTTCTCGACGTCCTTGCTGTGGGCGGTGGTCGCGACGTAGGCACCGAGGTGCTTGGCGACCTGGATGACGGTGGAGCCGAGGCCGCCTGCGCCGGCGTGGACCAGGACCTTCTGGCCGGGCTTGACGCTGGCCAGGCCGACCAGGGCCTGCCATGCCGCGAGCGCGACCAGAGGTACGGCCGCGGCCTCCTCGAACGACAAGGACCTCGGCTTGAGCGAGATGTCGTCGGAGTCGATGGCGATCTGCTCGGCGAAGGTGCCGATGCGCAGGTCGCGCGCCCGGGCGAAGATCTCGTCGCCGACCTTGAAGTCACGGACCTCCGACCCGACCTGGGTGATCACGCCGGAGACGTCGTGGCCGAGGGTGAAGGGCGGCTTGTACTTCAGCAGCTGCTTCAGCTCCCCGTTGCGGACCATCTTGTCGAGCGGGTTGATGCTCGCGGCGCGGACGTCGACCAGGACGTCGCGAGGTCCGACCGTCGGCGCCGGGACATCGGCTGCCTCGAGCCCGTCCGGACCGTAGTGAGTGACGACGAACGCCTTCATGGCGACTCCTGGGTGGGTGTTGTCGCGGGACCCGGACGGGCTCCCGCGATGGTCATGGCTTGGGTGTAGGCCGCGGCGAGGATGCGGTCGGAGAGCTCGGCGTCGGTGACGGCGCGAGCCAGCTGCAGGGAGCCGACCAGGAGCGTGAAGATGCCGATCGCACGCTCGTCGGTCTGCTGGGCATCGCCCTCGTCGAGGTGGCGCGAGATCGCCTCGATCATCGAGCGTGCGCCTTCGGTGTAGGCGTCCCGGGTCGTCGCGTCGCAGCGACCGATCTCGTCCAGAAGGGCGGCCGACGGACAGCCTTCGGCGGGATCGTCGCGGTGCGCGGCGGAGAGGTACTCGCGAAGGAATGCCTCGACGGATGCGAGGCCGGCGGGAAGCGCGTCTACGACGGCGACCTGGTCGGTGAGCTGCTGGGTCACGACCGAGGCGACCAGGTCCTCCTTCGAGGCGAAGTGACCGTAGAAGGCTCCGTTGGTCAGTCCGGCGTCGGCGACCAGCGTCGCGATGCCCGAGCCGTCGATGCCGTTGCTCTTGAACCGGCGGCCGGCGGTCTCGATCATCCGGCGCCGCGTCGCTTCCTTGTGCTCCGGGCTGTATCTCGCCATGAGGTGAATCTCCTTCCAGGGGTTGTCAGTATCTTAGCATTATGACCATACTATTACGAACGTACTGCAATCCACGAACTGGAGCATTCCATGGCCTCGCTTGCTGATCCGCTCGACCTTCCGTCCGGCGTACGCCTGCCCAACCGCATCGCCAAGGCAGCGCTGAGCGAGGCTCTGGGTGATGCGGACAACTCGCCCGACGAGCGCATCGTCACCCTCTACCGTCGCTGGGCGCAGGGTGGCTACGGCCTGCTGATCACCGGCAACGTCATGGTCGACCGCCGGCACCTGGGGGAGCCGGGAAACATCGTGATCGAGGACGACCGCGCCCTTCCGCAGCTGACCGCGTGGGCGAAGGCCGCGCACGACGGCGGCGCCGCGATCTTCGCCCAGCTCAACCATCCCGGCCGTCAGTCCAACCTGATGGACCTCGGCCACCAGCCGGTGGCGCCGAGCGCCGTGCCGCTCGCCCTTCCCGGTGCGGCCGTTCCCCGCGAGCTCACCGGCGCGGAGATCGAGGAGATCATCGAGCGCTTCGCCGTCGCGGCGAAGGTCTGTGAGGATGCCGGCTTCGACGGCGTACAGCTCCACGCGGCTCACGGCTACCTCGCCACCCAGTTCCTCTCGCCGCTGACCAACCTGCGCGAGGACGAATGGGGCGGCGACGCCGAGCGGCGCATGCGCTTCCTGATCGAGGTCGTACGCCGCGTGCGCGGCCGGGTGGGTCCCGGGTTCGCGGTGTCGGTCAAGCTCAACTCCGCCGACTTCCAGCGTGGCGGGTTCACCGAGGACGACTCGCGCGCTGTCGTCGAGGCTCTCGCCCTGGAGGACGTCGACCTGATCGAGGTCAGCGGCGGCAACTACGAGTCACCGGCGATGTCCGGCACGGCCGCCTCCTCGACCAGGGCACGTGAGGCGTACTTCCTCGACTACGCGCGGTCCGTCCGGGAGGCGGCCGGAGACGTACCGCTCGCGGTGACCGGTGGGTTCCGGTCCCGCTCCGGGATGCAGGAGGCGCTCACCGCCGGGGACTGCGACCTCATCGGCATCGGCCGCCCGACGGTGACGACCACCGACTCCGCCGACGCGATCCTCCGGGGGCACGCAGCGGAGCTGAGCACTCACGAGATCGGCGCCGGAATGCGCGGTCTGCTCGGCCGGTTCGCGGATCTGAAGGCTCTCGACGGAGTCCTCAACCTCGCCTGGAACACCGACCAGATGCACCGGCTCGCCCGCGGGCAGGAGCCCGATCTCGACCGTGGTGTGCTGCGCACCGCGGTCGCAATGGTGCGCCGCAACGGCCGGGTGTCGTTCGCGCCGCGCCGGGGCCTGAAATGAGCCGCCTCGCGTACGACCTCGCTGACAAGGTCGTCCTGGTCACCGGTGGCAACGGCGGGATCGGGGGAGCCACGGTCCGCACCCTGCTCGAGCGGGGAGCCCGCGTGGCGGTCGCCGACATCGACCCGACGACGCCTGAGCGGGCCGGCGCACTGCATGCGACCGATACCTTCGGATGCGTCGCCGACGTCCGCGACCCCGCCTCGCTCGAGGCGGCGGTCACCCGGACCGTCGACCGGTTCGGCCGGCTCGACGTCGTGATCGCCAACGCCGGTCTCCTCGCGAAAGCGGCCACGCTGCGCAACACGCCCACAGCGGACATCGAGGCCACCCTCGCGGTCAACGTGACCGGTGTCGCGAACACGGTCTCGGCCGCCCTGCCCCAGGTGATCGCGCAGCGCGGCCAGGTCGTCCTGATCAGCTCCGTGTTCGCCTTCCTCAACGGCATGGGCACGATTCCGTACGCCATGAGCAAGGCGGCCGTCGAGCAGCTCGGCCGCGGCCTCCGTGTCGAGCTCGCCGACCACGGTGTCTCGGTCCTCACGGCGTACTTCTCGCTGGTCCAGACCGACATGATCGCCCGCGGCGTCGACGAGGACCCGGTCGTCATGGAGCTGCTCGGCGCGCTGCCCAAGGCGATGTTGAAGCGGATCACCCCGGCGCAGGCCGCGGCCGGCATTGCCGACGGGCTCGAGGCCCGCGCGGCCCGCGTCATCCTGCCGAACCTGTGGCGCCCGGTCTCCGCCTGGCGCGGCTTCCTGGGGCCCGCGCTCGACTCCCGCTTCGCCCGCGACCGCCGCATCCTCGACGTCCTCGCCCGTCTCGACGCCCGCCTCTCCACGCCTCCCATCGCCGTCCCGGCGGCACTATCCCGAAGGAACAAGCCATGACCACCACCTGGAAGACGACGCCCAACAAGACGATCGACGTCGGCGGCACCTCGTTCGCCTACCGCGAGCTCGGCAAGCCCGGCGGCGTACCGGTCGTGTTCCTGCACCACTTCACCGCCGTCCTCGATGACTGGGACCCGCGGGTCCTCGACGGCGTCGCCTCCCAGCACCACGTGATCGCCTTCGACAACCGCGGCGTCGGCGCGACCGGCGGCCGGGTGCCGAACGACATCGAGGAGATGGGCGCTGACGCCATCGCCTTCATCCGGACGCTCGGGTATGAGCACGTCGATCTGATCGGCTTCTCGCTCGGCGGTGCCGTCGCCCAGATGGTCGCCCTCCAGGCGCCCGATCTCGTACGCCGCATGGTGGTCGCCGGCAGCGGCCCGCGCGGTGGCGGCGGCATCTGGAAGATGCCGTTCATCGTCGGTGGCGCTTACACGAAGGCGTTCCTGTCCCGGAAGGACCCGCGCCACTTCCTGTTCTTCCCGCGCACCGCGGAGGGCAAGAAGGCGGCCAACGCCTACTTCGAGCGGCTCGCGGAGCGTACGACGGGTCGGGACAGGCCGATCTCCTCGCAGGCGGGCCTGGCCCAGCTGCGTGCGATCACCAGCGCCGGGATGCATCCCGCCGACGACCTGGAGCAGATCAAGATCCCGGTCTTCGTCGCCAACGGCGACAAGGACCTGATGGTCGCCAGCGAGCACTCCAAGGACATGGCTGCCCGGCTGCCCGACTCCCGGCTGCGGATCTACCCGAACTCCGGCCATGGCGGCGTGTTCCAGTACCACCACGAGTTCGTCCCCGAGGTCCTGGACTTCCTCGGCCCGGAGACCGAGTCCGCGGCTTCCTGAGCGGGCAGCGATGAGCCGACCGGACTTTCTGACCGTCGACGCCTTCCATCGGCCGCCCGGCGGGCGGATCAGGTGGCGGCACGACCTCAGGCACACGATCGACGCCGGCGTCGACGGCCTGCGTGGCGTCACGGTGAACTACGCCAACAACGGCACCCACTCCCTAGCGCCGAACCTACTGCCTGGCGGCTGTGCTCTCGTCGCCGCGTGGGAGTCGGCGGAGGCGGCCGAGGCCGCCTTCGCCGGCCCGCTGCGCCGAGCCATCGACGGCCCTGGACGGTTCAGCCTCGACAGCGAGATCGTGCGGGTGAGGATCGACTCCCACTCCGAACACGACCACTGGCACGGCTGGAAACCCAGTGCCGACGGGGCCGAGCCGCTCGTCGACGGCGAGCCCATGGTCGCCATCGTCCACGGCATCCTCCGGCACGGCCGGCTCGTCGAGTTCATGCGCAACAACCTGCACGCGGCGAGCCGCGCCGCGCACCACCCCGGTCACCGCGGCAGCATCGACATCTCGGCTCAGCTGCCCTACGAGCACACCTCGATCAGCCTCTGGAAGACCTACGCACTGGCCCGTGACTTCGCCTACAAGAAGGGCGGCCATGCCAGCGCCATGAGCCATGCGCTGAAGGAGAAGACCCACCGCGTCGGCGTCTTCCTTCAGGCCCGGCCGCTGGCCTGCACCGGGACGCTGGGCATCGACAAGCCGCCCTATCCGCAGCTGCCTGAGGCGCGGCGCGCGAACGCATAGCTACCACCACTCAAGGGGTACGCAGACTTGTTTCTGCGTACCCCTTGTTTCTTTGTGTAGCTGTGACTACTGTCACGGTACAAACGTTTCCTAATTCGTACCGTGAGCCACGGTGACATGAAGATGTCGCCGTTCCAAGGAGAAGTCGTGATCAGGAACCTTGATGACCGGGTCGGAGAGATCCTTGGCGCGTTCGCGTCGCCGACTGCCGCCGCGCCCGAGCTGATGTGCGATCGCCATCCGCGCGATGCGGTCGCGTTCAGGTTCGTCGGCGCGGATCTGGCGGAGGTGTCGTTGACGTTTGGCGAGCTCGCCGACCGGTCGCGGCGGATCGCGTCCGTGCTGAGCGAGCACGGCGTGACCGCTGGCGATCGGGTGGCGACATTGATGGGCAAGGACGTCGATCTGCCCGCCGTGATCCTCGGGATCTGGCGCCTCGGGGCGGTCTACATGCCGCTGTTCACGGCCTTCGCCGCGTCAGCGGTGACCGACCGCCTGGATCAGGGCGGCGTACGTGTGGTGGTGACCGACGGCGACCAGTTCGGCAAGCTGCCCGAGGACAGGGTCAGGCTGGTGGCCGGGCTCGAGGCCGGTGTCGCGCCGCCGGCGGGTGGCATCGACCTGGCGGCAGCTGCGGCGGCCGCGCCGCTGTGGGGCGAGCCGGCGCCTACCGGGCCCGAGGTGGAGCTGACGCACATGTTCACCTCGGGCACGACGGGCAAGCCGAAGACGGTCATCCACCCGCTCGCGTACGTGGCGGGCTGGCAGGCCTATCTCGAGATCGGGCTCGGGGTCGAGGATGGCGCGGTCTACTGGAACGCCGCTGACCCGGGCTGGGCCTACGGCCTGTACGCCGGGGTGATCGCGCCGATGTGCGTGGGCGTCCCGAACATCGTGAGCACGGCGAAGTTCGACGCGGAGACCACCTGGCGGATCCTGGAGAAGTACGAGGTCACCGATCTGGCGGCGGCGCCCACGATCTTCCGGGGCCTGCGGGGTGCGAAGACGCGAGCGGAGCTTCCGGCGTTGAGGCGGCTGTCCAGTGCCGGTGAGCCGCTCACGCCCGATGTGTTCGCCTGGGCACAGCAGCAGTGGGGGCTGGAGATCCACGACCACTTCGGGCAGACCGAGCTGGGCATGCCCGCCGGTTTCGCCCACCACCCTTACGCCGCCACCGAGGTCGAGCCGGCGGCGATGGGCCGCAGCTTCCCCGGGTGGTCCTTGACCGCGCTCAGGTTGGACGAGGACGTACCTGCCGAGCCCGGCGAGGTCGGGCGGTTGGCGGTGCGGATCGCGGAGAGCCCGTTCTTCACCTTCACCGGATATGGCCAGGATCGCGGCCATCGCGGTGACCGGTTCAGTGCCGATGGTGAGTTCTACCTCAGCGGCGACCTGATCACGATCGATGCCAGCGGTCTGATCCACTTCTCCTCCCGCGACGACGACGTGATCCTGATGGCCGGCTACCGGATCGGACCGTTCGACGTCGAGAGCGCGCTGGGCACGCACCCGGCCGTGACGGAGTGTGCAGTCGTGGCTGCGCCGGACGAGATGCGGGGCGAGGTCATCAAGGCGTACGTCGTGCTCAGCCCTGGGGGCGAGGGGTCCGATGTGTTGGTGAAGGAGCTCCAGGACTGGGTGAAGAAGGAGTACGCCGCGCACGCCTACCCCCGCCAGATCGAGTTCGTGGCGGAGCTGCCCAAGACGCCGAGCGGCAAGGTGCAGCGCGCGGTGCTGCGCAAGCGGCTCGCCGAGGTCGGGGGCGCCCGGTGACCGACGTCCTTCTGACGAGTCGGACCGGTGACGTCGAGACCTGGACGCTGAACCGGCCCGAGTCCCGCAACGCGCTGGACCCGTCGCTGGTGAGTGCGCTGTCGGGGCAGCTCTCCCGGGCCGAGGACGACGGGGTCCGGGTCGTGATCCTCACGGGTGCGGGGGAGGGCTTCTGCGCCGGGGCCGACCTGGCGTACCTGCTCGCATGTGCCCAGCGCGGTGACTCGCCTCGTCCACATCTGCGCGAGATCTGCGACCTCACGCTCGCGATGGAGGCCAGCCCGATCGTCTTCATCGCCGCGCTCCACGGGTTCGCGGTAGCGGGTGGTCTGGAGATCGCGCTGGCGTGCGACCTGGTCATCGCCGCCGCCGGCACCCGGATCGGCGACGGGCACGTGAAGAACAACCTCATCGCCGGGGGAGGAGCCAGCGTGAGGATGCCGCCGAAGCTCGGAGCCGGCATGGCCGCGTGGCTGGCGCTGACGGGCGAGCTCGTACCCGCAGAGGACCTCGCGCGCAGGACGGGGTGGCTGCACGAGGTGGTCGCCCCCGACGCCCTGCTCGACACCGCCCGCACCATGGCCACCGTCCTGGCGAGCCGGCCCGCCGGTGCCCAGCACCGCTACAAGCGACTCATCGTCAGCGAACCGACCGCGACCGCGGCCGCGCTGACGCGGGAGCTCGACATGTTCGAGGAGCACTGGCACGGCTCCGACGTGGCCACTGATCTCATCCGTTTCCTCGGCCGCTCCACACCGCGGTCGACCTCCAAGAAGGAGCGAACCGTTGCCTGACCGGTTCACAGACCAGACAGTCCTCGTCACCGGCGGAGCCCAGGGGCTCGGCCTGGCGATGGTCCACCGATTCGCCGCCGAAGGCGCCCGGGTCCATCTCGCCGACGTCAACGCGGACGCCGTCCAGGAGGCAGCCGGAAAGGTCGCCGCGGACGCGCCGGTCCCGCCGGTGCCGCACGTCGTCGACGTCACCGACCCCGCCGCCGTCGCCGCCTGGATCGACGGCGTGGCCGAGAGCGATGGGCGCGTGGACGTCCTGGTCAACAATGCCGGGATCATCCGCGACAACCGCGTCGAGAAGATCTCGGTGGAGGACTGGCACGCGGTGATCGACGTGAGCCTGACCGGCTCCTTCCTCTGCATCCAAGCGGCCTTGCCGCACATGAAGAGCCGGAACTATGGCCGGATCATCTCGTTCTCCTCGATGAGCTGGCGAGGCAACTTCGGTCAGGCCAACTACGTCGCGGCCAAGGCCGGCATCGTCGGCCTCACCCGCACCATCGCCCTCGAGGGGGCCCGGCACGGGATCACCGCGAACGCGATCGCACCCGGCCTGATCCAGACCCCGATGCTCGCCTCGATGAACGGCCCCGCCCGTGAGCTGCTGATCGGCAAGGTCCCGGTCAAGCACCCGGGCGAACCCGAAGACATCGCCGCAGCCGCCGCCTTCCTGGGATCGCCGGAGGCCCGCTACATCACCGGCGTCGTGCTCGACGTCGACGGCGGCATCGGGATCGGATCATCGATCCGATGAGCGGTCACCCAACGCCAACAGAACCCCTCATTCGATTCCGAGGAGGCTCCTGTGCGAGCAGCGGTCATCACCGCCCTCAACGGCCCTGATGGTGTCGTGATCCGTGAGGAGCCCGAGCCGGAGGCGACGGCCGGGCGGGTGCGGATCGACGTCCACTCCGCCGGCGTGGTCTTCCCCGACGTACTGCAGACCCGCGGCGGATACCAGCTGCGGCCGGCGCTGCCGTTCACGCCGGGCTGGGAGGTCGCCGGCGTGGTCCGCGAGGACTCCGGCGGGTTCCGCGCCGGCGACAGGGTCGCCGCGATGCCGGTCATCGGGGGCTTCGCCGAGACCGTCACGGTCACCCCGGAGATGGTCTTCCCTCTGCCCGACGACGTCGGGTTCGACAAGGGAGCGGCACTGCCGCTGAACTATCTGACCGGACACTTCGCGCTCAGACGCCGTGCCCGCCTCCTCGCCGGCGAGACCGTCCTGGTGCAGGGAGCCGCCGGTGGCGTGGGGACGGCAGCGTGCCAGCTGGCCGCTGCGTACGGCGCCCGGGTCATCGCGGTCGTCTCGACACCGGAGAAGGGTGAGATCGCGCGTGCCGCCGGCGCCCACGACGTCGTTCCGGTAGCGGGGTTCCGCGATCAGGTCTCACGGCTCACCGACGGCCGCGGCGTCGACGTCGTCATCGATCCTGTGGGCGGAGACCGCTTCACCGACTCGCTGCGCACGCTCGCGCCTGAGGGACGCCTGATCGTGATCGGGTTCACCGGTCGCGAGATCCCGACCGTCAAGGTCAACCGGCTCCTGCTCACCAACACCACCGTCATGGGCGCGGCCTCCGAGGAGTTCTGGCACCTCGATGCGGGATACGCCACAGAGCAGTGGAACGAGCTGATGCCACTGATCCGGTCCGGCGCCATCGACCCGCCGATCGGCGAGATCTTCGGCCTCGAGGAGACCGCCTCCGCGCTCCGCGCCTTGGACGAACGCCGAGCGATCGGCCGACTGATCGTGCGCGTACGAGAACCCCAGTCCACCCCTACCCCTCGGGTCACATCAAGTAGTTCGATGAAGTCTCAAAGGAGAGTCCGATGAAGCATGTCTACGAGCGCAACGTCCCCATGAAGACCCGAGACGGCGTGATCCTGTACGCCGACGTCTGGCGGCCGATGGACGGGCAGGCGCCCACCCTGCTGATGCGTACGCCCTACAGCAAGGAGCACGCCCTCATGGGTGGCGGACTCAACAGCCCACTGCCGTCCTTGATCGCCCTCTTGAACGCCGGCTACGCGGTGGTCTGGCAGGACGCCCGGGGCACCTACACCTCCGAGGGGCTGTTCACTCCGAAGGTCAACGAGATCGAGGACGGCCAGGACGCCGCCGCCTGGATCCTGGAGCAGGGCTGGAGCGACGGGACCATTGGTATGTACGGCGCCTCCTACATGGGCATGACCCAATGGGCGCTCGCGACCACCGACACCCCGGGCCTGGGCGCTGTCGCGCCCACCGTGGCAGCGCTGAACTGGTACACGGGCCTGTGGTACTCGCAGGGCGGAGCCTTGTCGCTGAGCCTGGTGATGTGGTGGAACTCGATGATGTACGCCGCCGAGGAACAGCGGTCTCTGCAGAGCGGCGAGACCTCCGACCCCTCGGCGCTGATGCGCCTCGGGGCGGCCGTGATGGACCCGATGTCTCTCAACGACGCCACGCCCGTCGCCGACCTGCCGGTGCACGGCAAGGGGCGCTGGTTCGACGACTGGCTCGCTCACCCCGACCACGACGAGTACTGGGCAGCCCAGGACTGGTCCGGGTCGGCAGGATCAGTGACTGTGCCGTCGCTCAACATCGCCGGGTGGTACGACCTCTATGTTGCTGAGAGCGTGGCCGACTACGTCCGCGTCCGCACCGAGGGCGGCTCGCCACGAGCCCGCGAGGAGTCACGGCTGGTGGTCGGTCCGTGGGATCACACCAACCTGACCGGACAGTACCCCGATCGCTACTTCGGTCTCATGGCTGCCGGCGACCTCAGCGAGACGCATGTCGCCTTCTACGACCAGACCCTCCGCGGGCGCGCTCCCGAGACTCCGGCACCCCGGGTTCGTCTGTTCGTGATGGGCATCGACCAGTGGCGCGACGAGGAGGACTTCCCGCTGCCCGACACCCAGTACGTCGACTACCACCTGCACAGCGACGGCTCGGCCAACACGAGCAAAGGCGACGGCACGCTCACACGGGAGGTGCCGAGCGGGGAGGGGAGCGACGGGTTCCGATACGACCCGCGTGACTCGGTCCCGACCGCGGGTGGTGCGTTGCTCCCGTCTCTGCCGGGGTTGGTCGGCCCGGTCGACCAGAGCGTGGTCGACGGTCGCGACGACGTTCTCTGCTACACCAGCCCGGTCCTGACCGAGCCGGTCGAGGTCACCGGGTTCGTGGAGCTCAAGGCGTTCGTGTCCTCGAGTGCGGTAGACACCGACATCACCGCCAAGCTCGTCGACGTCTTCCCCGACGGCCGTGCCATCAACCTGTGCGACGGCATCCTGCGGTTGCGCTACCGCAACAGCCTCTCCCAGCCTGAGCTCATGGAGCCCGGCGAGGTCTACGAGGTGACCGTGCCGATGTCGGTGACCTCCAACGTGTTCCTCCCCGGCCACCGGATCCGACTGGACATCTCCAGCAGCAACTTCCCCCACTACGACCGCAACTCCAACACCGGCGGAGTGATCTCCTCCGAGGCCCTGGAGGACATGGCGGTCGCCGACAACACCGTTCACCACGGTGGCGCCCGGCCCAGCCGACTGGTGCTGCCGATCATCGAGCGCTGACCACGGTCCCTGTGCGCCTGCCCACGGGCGGGCGCACAGGGGCTACTCCGACTGGTACTGGAGCCCGTCCAGCATGATGTCGCCGATCTCGGCGAATGCCTGGCCGGCGGTCAGGCCGGTACGCCGCAGCAGACGCCCCGAACGGACTCCGTCGATCGCGAGCACCACGAGCTCGGAGGCCAGGGCCGCGTCGACGGCACGGAACTGGCCGGCGCGTACGCCGTCGTCGATCATCTCGTGCACTCGGCGTGCGGCGGCCGCGGAGTTCAAGGCATAGATGTCCGCCGCCGCGCGGTAGGTGACCATGTCGTCGTAGAAGGCGGCCGAGTGGCGCCCCATCTCCCGGCCGACGCCGTGGAGGTAGACCTTGATCTTGCGGCGGTGGTCGCTCTCGGCCGCGGTCTCCTCCTCGATCCGCTCCGTCGCGGACTCGAAGAACCGCTTGACCACCAGCGAGACCAGGTCGTTCTTCGACCCACCGACGCCGTACAGCGTCGACTTGGAGCAACGCAGCCGCGTGGCGAGCTCGTCCATGCTGAGCTTGGCGAAGCCCTCCTCGAGCAGGATCGCCTCGATCTGAGCCAGGAGATCGGAGCGACGCTGTTCGTCGACCTTGCGCCGACCAGCAGGACGCTCGAGGGCCTCAGGGGGCAGATAGTCGTGGCTCACACCGCCATTGTGCCGTCAGCCGCGTGCCCAGTCGGGCACAGGCCCAGATGTTTGGGAATACGATCGTCATCCCATGTGCTATTGTCGTACGAACGTAATCCCAAACGTCAGGAACCCATGATGACAACCACTCCGCAGGTCGCGCTCGTGACGGGCGCATCCTCAGGCATCGGCAAGGCCACAGCGATCGCGCTGGTCGCGGCGGGCTTCCAGGTGATCGGAACCAGCCGCAACACCGCGCGACTGACGGCGCCCGCGGGGGTGACGTACCTCGACCTCGACGTGACCAGCGACGAGTCGGTCGCCTCGGCGGTCGAGCAGGTCATCGAACGGTTCGGGCGCATCGACGTCCTCGTCAACAACGCCGGCGTCGGGTCGACCGGGGCGGGCGAGGAGTTCTCGATCGGCCAGACGCAGGACATCTTCGACATCAACGTCTACGGCGTCATGCGGATGACCAAGGCGGTCCTGCCGCACATGCGCGCTCAGCGCAGCGGGCGCATCATCAACGTCTCCTCCCTCAGCGGGTTCGTCCCCAGCCCGTTCATGACCGTCTATGTAGCGACCAAGCACGCGGTCGAGGGCTACTCCCAGTCGCTGGACCACGAGGTGCGCGAGTACGGCGTCCGGGTCCTGCTCGTCGAGCCCGGCCCGATCAACACTCCGTTCGCGGGCCACAGCGTCGAGGCGGACACCCCGATGCCGCTCTACGCGGCGGGGCGGCGCAACTACGACGAGCTGATCACGAAGAACCTCAGCAGCGGCGACGACCCCGCGGTCGTCGCCAAGGTGATCGTCGGGGCGGCCACCGACCGCAACCCGAAGCTGCGGCGTACGGCCGGCTCGACCGCCCGGAACATCAACGCGGTGCACCGCATCGCCCCGGCGCGCAGCTTCGACCGCGTCATCCGCAGGTACAACCGGATGCCGAGCTGAGACGATGGTGCGCTACACGGAAGAACACAAGCAGAAGACCCGGCAGCGGATCATCGCGACCGCCGGTCGACGGCTCAAGCGTGACGGCATCGACGGCTCCGGGGTCGCGACGCTGATGAAGGACGCGGGCCTGACCAACGGCGCGTTCTACCGCCACTTCGAGTCCAAGGACAGCCTCGTCGCGGAGGCGATCACCGACCAGCTGCACACGCTGCACGCCAACATCGTCGAGCAGGCGGAGCCGGGCCGGGCCGGCCTAGAGCAGATCGTGCGCTGGTACCTGTCGGCCGAGCACCGGGACAACCCGGTCGACGGCTGCCCCAACGCCGCCCTCCTCGACGAGATCGCGCGCAGTGAGGAGGCGACCAGGCAGGCTTACACCGAAGGCGTGCTGGTCGTCATCGACGGCCTCGCGGCGCGGATGGCACCCGACGACCCGCCCTCGGCCCGCGTGAAGGCGCTCAGTCTCCTCGGCCTGATGGCCGGTACGCTCCAGCTCTCCCGCGCCGTGGCCGACCGGCAGCTCTCCGACGATCTCCTCGAGCAGGGCCTCCGCAATGCCCTGTCCCTGGTGGACGCCGAGGCCGGCTCATGACCCGCGAGCAGACCTTCCATCCGCAGCTGCGGGCCGCGCGGTTCCTTCCGCGCACGATCATCACGGCTCGTACGCTGCCCACGCTCCGTCGCCTCACCAAGCTCACCGCTCGTGCCCGGCGGCGCGACGCGGAGGTCGTCGCCGTGAACGCCGATGTGTCGGTGCACGTCTTCCGGCCGGCAACGGCTCGGCCCGCGACCCCGGCGCTGCTGTGGATCCATGGCGGCGGAATGGTGCTCGGCGACGCGGGGCAGGACCGGGCTTTCTGCCGCCGGGTCGCCGACGAGCTGGGCATCGTGGTCGTCTCGGTCGAATACCGGCTCGCTCCCGAGCACCCGTTCCCGACGCCGCTGGAGGACTGCTACACCGCGCTGCAATGGCTTGCCGGCCAGCCCGACATCGACCCGGCGCGCATCGCCATCGGCGGGCAGAGCGCCGGCGGCGGCCTGGCAGCCGCGCTGACGCTGCTGGTGCAGGAACGCGGCGAGATCCGTCCGGTCCTGCAGCTGATGTCCTACCCGATGCTCGACGACAGGACCACGACCCGAACCGACATCGACCCACGGCGCCTACGCATCTGGAGCCCGGCCAGCAACCGGTTCGGCTGGAGTGCCTACCTCGGCGCACCGGGCGGCGAGGTCTCCCCGCTGGCCGCGCCGTCCCGCTACGAGGACCTCTCCGGGCTGCCGCCCGCATGGATCGGCGTCGGCACCAACGACCTGTTCCACGACGAGGACGTCGCCTACGCCCGGCGCCTGCAGGAGGCCGGAGTCGACTGCACGCTGCACGTGGTCCCGGGCGCGTACCACAACTTCGACTCCATCGAAGCCAAGCCTCCCGTCTCCCGAGCCTTCGTCGAGGCCCAGCTCGCGGCGCTGGACGAAGCGCTCAACGGAGGCTGAGGGATCCTGCGGGTCAGGGCCCTGGGTGCCAGGCTCGGCCGAGTGCGATCTCGTGGGAGGCGAGGGCGGCGGCGGGATCGGCCCCGAGGCCGACGCAGAACGTGACGCCCATCGGGACCAGCACCTCTCGGACCGGGTCGGCGAACTCGACGAAGTGGTTGGCCAGGTCGAGGGTGATGTAGCCGTGGACGTAGCTCCACATGGCTCCGGCGGCCGCTCTCGGGTTCTCGATGGTGAGGTCGCCGGTGGTGCTCAGCCGCGTGGCCGCCTCGACCACGTGAGCGTAGGCGGCGTTGAACGCGGGGGAGTGGCCGGCTCGCCGTTCGCCCTTGGTCGGGGTGGGCCGGTAGGTCGCCCGGGTGGAGAGGCCGAACATGGCGTCGTACAGGTGCGGGTTGGCCTGTGCGTAGGAGAGCGTGGTCAGCGCCATCGTGAACAGGTCGGCGATGGCGTCTTCGCTGGCACCGATCTGAGCGAATGCCTCGCCCAGCTGGTCGAAGCCGTGGTCCACCACGGCACCGAGCAGCTCCGGGACGCCGCCGAAGTAGTTGTAGACGACCATGCTCGACATGCCGGCCTTCGCGGCGACCGTCCTGGCCTTGATGGCCGAGGGGCCCTCCTCGGCGAGCATCGTGACGGCGGCGGCGATGAGTCGCTCCGGGATCCCGTTGGAGGGGCCGTCCGTCACCGTGGAATTCCTCGACATGGCCGTCATCGTCCCAAACCGGCGTCGGGGATGTGCGACATGGCGTGCTCGGCCAGCGCTGTGATCGTCAGGGCAGGGTTGACACCGGGGTTGGCGGGAAGGGCGGCGGCGTCGCAGACGACCATGTTCCGGTAACCGAACACCTGCATGTCGGCGTCGACGACTCCGGTGGCCGGGCTCGTGCCGACCACGGCGCCGCCGAGCACGTGGGCCGTCATCGGCCGGTTGCCGAACACCTCGAAGACGCTGCTCTGCGCGACGCCTCCGGTGCGCTGGGCCAGCCACTCAGCGACCCGGTGGCCTGCGTCGATGTACGTCGGCGCGGGCCGTTCGGTGTCGCGCCCGGTGGTGAGCCGATATCCCCTCCCCAGAAGTCGCCGCCTCGCGACGAACCGGATCGCGTTGTCTCGCGGCTGCATGACCAGCATCATCAAGGTGCGTGCCGACCAACCCGATCGCATCGTCGAGAACCAGCGGCGTGGGTGGCGCGCCACGGTGCGGAGCCAGGTCGACAGGCGCCGTACGCCCCGGCCCTCGCCCACCAGGACCGTGAACATCAGGCGCATGAAGTCGCCTCGCGGCCCATAGGTGAGGAACTCGATCTGGGTGTCGCCGTCGAGGACCACCCGGCTGCTCGCGGTGACGTCGCGCCAGGTGCCGACGTCCTCGGGGAGCAGGACGGAGAGCACGGCCTCGCTGTTCGTACGCGCGAGGTGGCCCAGGCGGTCGCTGAGCGCGGGAAGTGCTCCACGGTGCTTGCAGTCCGCGAGGAGAGCATTGGTGCCCACCGCACCGGCGGCGAACACGACCCCGCGCGTGGTGATGCTCGTGCGGCGGCCGCCCCGGCCTCCGGAACCGCGGGTGGTGATCCGATAGCCGTCGCTCCCATCGGCCGCCCCGAGCGGAGTCACGTCGACCACCTCGCGCTCCGCGAAGACCTGGGCACCGTGCTTCTCGGCGAACCAGAGGTAGTTCTTGGTGAGCCGGTTGGCGGCACCGGTACGGCACCCGGTCATGCACTGTCCACAGCGGGTGCAGCCGGTGCGGTCCGGGCCCTCGCCACCGAAGTAGGGATCCGGCACCGTGACGCCCGGCTCGCCGAAGAAGACCCCGACCGGAGCCGCCGAGAAGCTGCCGCCGAACCGGTCGGCGACCTCGCGGGTCAGCCCGCTCGTCACCGACTCCCACGGAGTCGTGCTCGCCCCGAGCATCCGCTCCGCCGTGACGTAATGAGGCTCGAGGACCTCCTCCCAGCGGGCCGGCCGCGGCCATTGCGGGTCGGCGAAGAAGTCCTCGTGCGGGCGGAACAGGACGCCGCCGTACACGAGGCTTCCGCCGCCGACCCCGGTCTGAGTGGAGCTGAACACGTGGCGGAAGAGCACGTTGCGCATGATCCCGCGCAGCCCGACCCTCGGCGCCCAGACGAAGCGACGGCTGTCGGATGCCGACGCGGGCAACTCGTCGTCGGCGTACGCGCGGCCGCGCTCGAAGACCGCGACGCGGTGGCCCTTCTCGGCCAGCCGCAGTGCGGCGACGCTCCCGCCGAAGCCCGAGCCGACCACGACCCAATCATGGTCCAGCGGGGGATGGGTGGTGCTGTTCATGGTGGCTCCTCGGGGTTGTGACATCAGAATAACTTCGTTATCGTTGTGAGGACAAGGGTTGCACGAACGCCCTCACCGCATTCGCAACGGAGACCGGTCATGACAGAAGAAGTACGAGGCAACCTCGAGATCGAGGACCGCGGCGCGGTGCTGGTCGCCCGCGTCGATGGTGGCCCGCTGGGGCTGTTCGGCAACGACATCGCCGAGCAGCTCGACACGCTCATCGACCGCGCGGACGGCGATCCGGCGATCCAGGCGGTCGTGTTCACCGGCACCCACCCGGACCGCTTCGTCTCGCACGCCGAGGTGCGCTGGCTCCAAGAGGGCGGGGCCACCGTCCCGTCGGTCGGCGTCCGGGGCGCCTCCGCCCTCGCCCACACGGCGCGCGGGGTGAACCGGGCCGGCGGGCTGAAGGCGGCGTTCGGCAGGACACCGCTGTGGCCGGCGGTCCAGCTGGAGCGGGTGCACCAGACGTTCCTCAAGATGAACCGCAGCGGCGTCGTCTTCGTCGCGGCCCTGAACGGGTCGGCGCTCGGTCTCGGAGCCGAGTTCAGCTGGGCCAACGACCTGCGGGTCATGGCCGCGGGGGACTACGTCATCGGCCAGCCGGAGGTCCTGCTCGGGATCATGCCCGGTGGCGGTGGCAGCCAGCGGCTTCCGCGGCTGGTGGGCAACCACAAGGCGCTGCTGGCGATCCTTTCCGGCGAGCCGTTCACACCTGCGCAAGCGCTGGAGATCGGCGCGGTCGACGACGTCGTGGCGCCGGACCAGGTGCTCGACCGGGCGATCGAGCTGGCCGAGCACCTGGGATCGCGACCGAAGACGTCGCGCGCGGCGATCAAGCGATCGGTCTACTTCGGCGGCTCGGCCGGGCTGGAGGAGGGGCTGCACGTCGAGCGCTCCGAGTTCCTCGCCACTGCGCTCTCCGACATCGGCCAGGAGCTGATGCTCGACTACATGGCCAACACTGACGCGAGCGGCGAGCTGCCCCTGTACCAGCCCGGAGTCTTCGAGGAAGTGCTCCAGGCGGGCAACACCCGTGGTGCCGGTGCCGCGGACAAGGTGGCCCGGCGATGAGCGGCCACACCGTCACCCGTCACGACGTCGGCTTCGACTCGGCCGGCGACACCTGCGCCGCCTGGCTCTTCCTGCCCGACGGCGTCACCAACCCTCCGGTGGTGATCCTCGGGCACGGCCTCGGCGCCACCCGGGAGATGCGCCTGGACGCGTTCGCCGAGCGGTTCGCCCAGGCCGGGATCGCGGCACTGGCCTTCACCTACCGCCACTTCGGTGACTCAACCGGACAGCCCCGGCAGCTGCTGTCGATCAAGCGGCAGCTGGCCGACTGGGACGCCGCTATCGCCCACGTCAAAGGGCGCTCTGACGTCGACGGCACTCGCGTCGCGGTCTGGGGAAGCTCGTTCGGCGGCGGTCATGCCATCGTCGTCGCCTCCCGCCACCCCGAGCTGCGCGCGGCGGTGTCCCAGTGCCCGTTCACCGACGGCCTCGCGTCGGCCCGGGCCCTCGGCCCGGTCGGCACGATGCGGCTGCTGCCCACCGTCGCTCGCGACCTCGTCGCCGCGACCCTGCGGCGGGACCCTGTGCTCATCACGCTCGCTGGGGCGCCGGGGGAGAAGGCCCTGATGACCGCCCCGGACGCCCTGCCCGGCTACCTCGCCCTCGTCCCGGAGGGCGCCGGCTTCGTCAACGAGGCCACCGCCCGCGTCGCCCCCACGATCACCCGGCACCGTCCGGGCAAGGTCGCCAAGGACGTACGGATGCCGATCCTCTTCTGCATCTGCGACCACGACTCCGTCACGCCGCCCGACGAGACGCTCGCCTACGCGCGCACGGCGCCTCGCGGCGAGATCAAGCGGTACGACGCCGGCCACTTCGACATCTACCTCGGTGACGCGTTCGAGACCGTCGTCGCCGACCAGACCGAGTTCCTCACCCGTCACCTGAAGGCCTGAACCATGACGTTCTCCACCATCATCGACCGGCGCGCCACCGACAACCCGACCGGTCCAGCGATCGCCGACTCGTCCCAGCGACTCACCAACGCCGAGCTCCTCGACCTGGTCCGTGCCGGTGCGGCGCATCTCGCCGAGCTCGGCGTCGGTGCCGGGGACGTCGTCGCGCTCAAGCTCACCAACCGCGTCGAGTTCGTCGTGCTGCTCTTCGCCGCATGGCGACTGGGAGCGACCATCACACCTGTCAACCCGGCCCTGACCGACTCCGAGGTCGCCCGGCAGCTCGACGACTCCGGCGCGAAGCTGCACGTCATCGAAGACGGCGCCCGCCCGATCGGTGACGTACCCGCTCTCGCGGTCTCCGACCTGCGCCGGGAGCCCGTGCAAGAGCAGGTCGCGTCGCCGGTCGCGGACGGTGCGCTCCTGGCGCTGCTGATCTACACCTCGGGCACCACCGGCGTACCCAAGGGGGTGATGCTCGACCACGCCAACCTGGAGGCCATGACCGCCATGGGGCGCGATGCGCTCGAGGTCGGTCCCGAGGATCGCTGCCTGCTGATCCTGCCGCTCTTCCATGTCAACGGCATCGTCGTCAGCATCCTCACCCCACTCCTCGTCGGCGCCAGCGTGGTCATCGCGGACCGGTTCAACCCGCACACGTTCTTCGACACCGTCGAGAAGGAGCGCCCGACGTTCTTCTCCGCGGTGCCCACGATCTACAGCATGCTCGCCGCGCTTCCCGACGACGTACGACCAGACACGAGCTCGGTCAGGTTCGCGGTCTGTGGTGCCGCCCCGGCGTCGGCCGACCTGCTCGCCCGGTTCGAGGACCGCTTCGGCTTCCCGCTCATCGAGGGATACGGACTTTCCGAAGCCACCTGCGGCTCCACGATCAACCCGGTCGGCGGCCCGCGCAAGGCGGGAACCGTCGGGCTGCCGTTCCCCGGCCAGGAGCTGCGCATCCTGGGCGCGGACGGCAAGCCGGTGCCGCCCGGCGAGAACGGTGAGGTCAGCGTCCGCGGAGCCAACGTCATGCGCGGATACCTGGGCCGTCCGGACGACACCGCCGCCGTGATCAGCGACGGCTGGCTCTCCACCGGCGACCTCGGCCACGTCGACGAGGACGGCTACCTCACCATCGTCGGCCGGTCGAAGGAGATGATCATCCGAGGCGGCGAGAACATCTACCCGAAGGAGATCGAGGACGTCCTCGCCGGCGACCCGACCGTCCTCGAGGTCGCGGTGATCGGGCTGCCCGACGAGAAGTGGGGAGAGGTCGTGGTCGCCTTCGTCCAGGCCCGCCCGGGCGCGACGGTCGACGTCAAGGCGCTGATGTCGAGGTGTCGGGAGCAGCTCAGCGGCTACAAGCGACCCACCGCGATCCATGTGCTCGACGCCCTGCCGAAGAACACGGTGGGCAAGCTCGACAAGCGGGCCCTTCGCAACCAGCGAGGGCGGGGCGTGCCTGTAGATTCTTCTCTGTGAAGAGGCCTCGAAGTTCCCACCGCTCACCTGGATTCGAATCGGCTGGTGAGCGGGCCTGATGGACAGCCAGACGTTCCTCAGCCTCGGGCTGGTGCTGGTGTTCGTGCTGGTCGGCGGCGTCTTCGCCGCGACCGAGCTGGCGCTGGTGTCGCTGCGTGAGAGCCAGCTGACCGCGCTCGAACGCAAAGGCTCGCGAGGAGCACGGGTGGCGGAGGTGGCCCGCGACCCCAACCGCTTCCTGGCCGCGGTGCAGATCGGCGTGACCGTCGCCGGCTTCCTCTCCGCGGCCTACGGCGGGTCGGCGATCGCTCCCGACGTCGCGCCCTACCTCGAGCGACTCGGCCTGACCGAGGCGCTGGCCGAGACCACGGCGCTGATCGTGCTGACCCTGTTCATCGCGTATCTCTCGCTGGTGCTGGGCGAGCTCGTGCCGAAGCGACTGGCGCTGCAGAAGGCCGCCGGCATCTCGCTGGCCGTCGCGCCCGTGCTGGACAGGTTCGCCACCGTGATGCGGCCGGTGATCTGGCTGCTCTCGGTCTCCACCGACGCCGTCGTACGGCTGCTCGGCGGTGACCCCAAGGCCTCGGCCGAGCAGGTCTCGGAGGAGGAGCTGCGCGAGATGGTCTCCACCAACCGGGACCTCGAGGAGGACGAGCGCCGGATCCTGCGCGACGTGTTCGCCACCACCGAGACGACGCTGAGGGAGGTGATGCGTCCGCGTGGCGACGTCACCTTCATGCCCGCCTCGATGCCGCTTCCCGCGGCTGCCGAGACCGTGCGTGACCTGCCCTACTCCCGTTACCCGGTGACCGGGGAGGGCTTCGACGACATCCTCGGTTTCCTGCACGTGCGCGACCTGCTCGGTGTCGTCGCGACGGACGAGCGCACGATCGGGGACATCTGCCGCCCGGTGCTCTCGCTGCCGGGGAGCAAGCGGGTGATCCCGTCGGTCGCCACGATGCGCGAGGGCGGCACCCACCTGGCGATGGTCGTGGACGAGTACGGCGGCACCGACGGCATCGTGACCCTCGAGGATCTCGTCGAGGAGATGATCGGCGACATCCGTGACGAGTACGACCACGGTGAGGCCCGCATCCGCGACCACGGTGACCTGTCCCGCATCGACGGCGCGATGACGATCGAGGACTTCGCGGACACCACCGGCATCGAGCTCGAGGACGGCGCGTACGAGACCGTCGCGGGCTATCTCATCTCGCGGCTGGGGCACATCCCGCAGGTCGGGGAGGTGCTGGCGCTCCGGGACGGCACCCTGGAGGTGACCGCCCGGAACGGCAACCGCATCACCGAGATCGCGCTGCGCCCCGAGGCGTCACCTCCGGCACCGGAGTGAGGACGGTGCCGTCGGCGAGCCAGCGGTCGAGGTTGTCGAGGGTCAGCTGCTCCATGGCGGCACGCGTCTCGACTGTGCCGCTGGCCAGGTGCGGGAGGAGCACCACGTTGTCGAGGTCGATCAGCTCAGCCGGGACCGCGGGCTCCTCGGTGTAGACGTCGAGGCCGGCGCCGGCGATGCCACCCTCGAGGAGCAGCTCGACCAGTGCATCCTGGTCGACCACGGAGCCACGCGCGATGTTGATGAGATAGCCCTCGGGGCCGAGCGCCTCGAGCACCTTGCGGTCGACGAGGTGCTGCGTACCGCTGCCGCCGGAGGTGGCGAGGACCAGGATGTCGACGTCGGCAGCGAGCTGCGCGGGGGAGGCGGCGTAGGTGTAGGGAGAGCTGGGGACCTCGCTGCGGGAGTGATAGGAGATCGGGCAGCCGAACGCCTCGAACCGGGTTGCGATGGCCTGGCCGATCCTGCCCAGACCCAGGATCCCGACCCGCTTGCCCGAGATCTTGCGGGTCAACGGAAAGTTGCCGGCTTCCGGCCACTCGCCACGGCGTACGAACCGGTCGGCCGCACTGAGCTGGCGCAGGGTGTCGATCGCGAGGCCGATCGCGGTGTCGGCCACGCAGTCGGTCAGCACGTCGGGGGTGTTGGAGACCAGTACGTCACGTGCGGCCGCGGCCTCGACATCGGTGGTGTCGTAGCCGACCCCGAAGTTGACGACGGCGCCGAGCGCGGGCAGCTGCGCCATCAGGTCGGCCGGTACGCCGGCACGCCCGGTGGTCACCACAGCGCCGATCGAGGACCCGTGCTCGGCGAGGAAAGCGGCGCGGCTGTCGTCGTCGGGCAGCACCAGGGCGTCGTAGCGGTCGGTGAGGGTGGCGGCCAGCGACGGCTTGAGCGGTCCTACCTGGAGGATGCGGCGGGTCACGGTTTCTCCTGTCGGTCGGGTGGC
The DNA here is from genome assembly GCF_040613175.1 of Nocardioides sp. NPDC006303. Lineage (NCBI taxonomy): Bacteria > Bacillati > Actinomycetota > Actinomycetes > Propionibacteriales > Nocardioidaceae > Nocardioides > Nocardioides sp. NPDC006303. The sequence goes on along the minus strand of NZ_JBEXRR010000007.1, from coordinate 58,614 downwards.
CGTCAGATGACGGTCTTGACGAGGGTGGTCAGCTCCGCCAGCTCGTCCTCGGTGAGGTCGGTCAGCGGGGGACGTACGGGACCGGCCGGACGGCCGGCGGCGGTGAGACCGGCCTTGACGATCGAGACGCCGTAGCCGGCTCCGCGGTCGCGGATCGCGATGTAGGGGACGACGAAGTCGCGGAGCCGGGCGAGCACCTCGTCGTGGTCGCGGTTGCGGACGGCGGTGTAGAACTCGACCGCCCACTGCGGCGCGAAGTTGAAGATCGCCGAGGAGTAGGTGCTGACGCCGAGCTCCAGATAGGGCAGGGCGTACGTCTCGGCGGTGGGCAGGCCCCCGACGTAGAGCAGACGGTCGCCGAGGCGCGCGTTGAGGGTGGCGAGCAGGTCGATGTCGCAGACGCCGTCCTTGAAGCCGATGAGGTTCGGGAACTCCTTGGCGAGACGGACGATGGTGTCGGCGTCGTAGCGGGCGTTCGCGCGGTGGTAGACGATCACGCCGAGCGAGGTCGCCGAGCAGACGCGGGCGACGTGCTCGTACAGTCCGCGACCCGGCAGTTCGGTGAGGTAGGGCGGCAGCAGCAGGATGCCGTCGGCGCCGTCCGCCTCGGCGCGCTGCGCCATCGCGACGGCCTGGGAGGTGCCGTAGCCGGCCGCGCCCATCACCGGGGTGCTGTCTCCGACCTCCTCGACGGTGGCCCGGAGGACCCGGGACACCTCGTCGTGGGTCAGCGAGAAGAACTCACCGGTGCCGCCGGCGGCGAAGAGGCCGGCGACGTCGAAGCCGCCGAGGTGCTGCAGATGGGCGCGGTAGCCGTCCTCGTCGAAGGCGTAGTCGGCGGTCGCGTGCGTCACCGGGAACGACAGCAGGCCGGCGCCGAGGGCGTCACGGAGCTCGGTGGGGGAGTAGCGGCCCATGGGGTCTCCTCAGGGGGTTCGATGACGTCGGAGATCCCGAGGCTAGGTAGCGGAAGCGATACGCGTCCAACATCGTGACGGCATCGTTCGATGCCCCATGGGCATTGGCCGACGTGCTTGACGTCACACAAAACTCGCTCGTACGGTTCATCCACGAATGACAACGACGTCCACATATGTAGACGTCGCCGATCGACTGGAGGAACAGTCGCATGAACTTTCGTCCTTCGCTGCGGTCCCGCTTCGGACTCGCAAGCGCCTCGCTCATGGCTGTCTCGCTCACCCTCTCGGCATGTGGCGTCGCCAACTCCGACAGTGCCGGCGCCGCCGCTGACACGGTCCGGATCGTGCTCCCGCAGGAGCCGCCGACCCTCGAACCGTGCGATGCCAACCTGACCTCGACGGGCGTCGTCGTGCGCTCCAACATCACCGAGCCGCTGGTCGAGCGCGACCCCGCCTCCGGCGAGCTCCAGCCGCTGCTCGCCACCGAGTGGAAGCAGACCGAGCCGACCAAGTGGACCTTCACCCTCCGCGAGGGCGTGAAGTTCTCCGACGGCTCCGCCTTCGACGCCGAGGCCGCCGCGCACTCCATCGACCGCGCGGTCAACGGCACCTTCGGCTGCAACGTCGAGGGGTACGTCTTCGGTGACGACGACCTCCAGGTCAAGGCCGTCGACGCCACCCACCTCGAGCTGACCACCGCCGAGGCCGACCCGATCCTCCCGCTTCGTCTCTCCTTCATCGAGGTCGTGCCCCCGTCGACCAGCGACACCGCCAAGGTGCGCGAGCCGATCGGCACCGGCCCCTACAAGATCGAGGACTGGCAGAACGGCACCAAGCTGACCCTCGCGGTCAACGACACCTACTGGGGCGACGCTCCCGCCTTCAAGAAGGCGGAGTACCAGTGGCGTGAGGAGGGCAGCGTACGCGCCGCCATGATCACCAACAACGAGGCCGACATCGCCACCGGGCTCGCGCCCGAGGACCTCTCCGGCGACGCCGCGGTCCGCTACCCGAACAACGAGACGACTGCGCTGCGGTCGACCGGGACGTACGCTCCGCTCGACGACATCCGGGTGCGCCAGGCGATCAACTACGCGATCGACCGCGAGTCCATCGTCGACAGCCTCTTCGAGGGCTACGCGGACGTCGCCTCCCAGCTGGTGCCCGAGGGCGTCGTCGGCCACAACCCGGACCTGAAGGCGTGGCCGTACGACCCGGAGAAGGCCAAGTCGCTCATCGCCGAGGCGAAGGCCGACGGGGTACCGACCGACACCAAGATCCGGCTGATCTCCCGCAACGGCCTCTTCCCCAAGGTCGGCGAGACCGTCGAGGTCGTCCAGAAGGCGCTCGAGGACATCGGTCTCAACGTCTCGATCGAGATGATGGACACCGCCGCGTCGGTCGAGTACCAGTCCCGCCCGTTCCCCGAGAACACCGGGCCGTACATCATCCTCGTCCAGCACGGCAACCAGGCCGGTGACGCCCAGTTCTCCGTCGACCAGTACATGCTCAGCGACGGCGCCCAGTCGACGTTCGGCATCTCGGAGTTCGACGCCCAGATCGGGGCCGCCGACAAGGCCGAGGGCGATGACCGCCAGGCCGCGTTCGCCGGCATCTTCGCCGACGAGCCGGAGAAGGTCTCCCAGTTCGCCTACATCGCGCACATGACCGGGATCATCGGCGAGTCGGACAACGTCGAGTACGAGCCCAACTCGGCGACCGGCGACGAGATGCGCGTGACCGAGATGAAGCCGGCCAAGTGACCCCGGCCGCGACTCACCCAGGAGGTCATCGATGGTGACGTTCCTCCGCAAGCGAGCCCTCACCTCGCTGCTGCCGCTCGTCGTGGTGCTGCTCGGAGTGTTCTTCCTGGCCCGCCTCACCGGCGACCCGGCCAGCCTGTACCTGCCGGAGAACGCCACAGAGACCCAGAAGGAGACCTTCCGCGAAGTCAACGGCCTCGACCTGCCGGTCTGGCAGCAGCTGATCGACTACCTCCAGGGCATCCTCCGCCTCGACTTCGGTACGTCGCTGAGCACGGGTGAGTCCGCGGCCGCCATGGCATTGCGGGCCTTCCCCGCGACGCTCCAGCTGGCGATCACCACGATGCTCATCGCGGTCGTCCTCGCCGTCGTGATCGGCTCGTGGGCGGCGTACCGTCCGAACTCGCTGGCCGACCGGTTCGCGTCGTTCCTGTCGATGACGGCCGCGAGCGTCCCCGACTTCTGGCTCGCCATCATGGGGGTCTGGGTCTTCGCGGTGATGCTCGGAGTGCTGCCGACCTCGGGCGTCGACGCCGGGCTGCTGTCGTGGGTCCTGCCGATCGCGACCCTGCTGCTGCGCCCCGTCGGCGTGCTCACCCAGGTGGTGCGCGGCGCGATGGTGGCGGCCCTGTCCGCGCCGTACGTCCGGCTGGCACGCAGCAAAGGTGCCGACAGCCGTCGCGTCGTCGCGCACCACGCCCTGCGCAACGCCGCTGCCCCGGCGCTGACCGTGGCCGGCGACCTGGCGGTCGGGCTGGTCAACGGTGCCGTGGTCGTGGAGTCGATCTTCGGTTGGCCCGGCATCGGCAAGCTGATGATCGACTCGATCATCGGCCGCGACTTCGCCATCCTGCAGGCGGCCGTGCTGCTCACCGCGGTGACGATCTTCCTGCTCAACATCGCCATCGACATCTGCTACGCCCTGCTCGACGCCCGTGTGCGCGACAAGGCGATGGTGTGAGAGAGGAGAACCGATGAGCTCCACCACCACCGACTCTGTTGAAGCCCCGAGCCGCTCCGGCAAGGTGAGCTACTGGCGGATGCTGCTGCGCGACAAGGTCGCGACCGTGGCCGCCGTGATCCTCTGCTTCATCCTGCTCGTGGCGGTCTTCGGGCCGGTCCTGCTCGGCAGCGAGGCCAACGCCCAGGACCTGACTCGAGGCAACAAGGCACCGCTCGAGCTCGATGGCTGGCTCTACGTGCTGGGTACGGACTCGCTCGGTCGCAGCATCCTGGCCCGGATCGTCGTCGCGACCCGGACGACTCTCGGCGTGGCCGTCCCGGCGGTGCTGATCTCGCTGGTCGTGGGCTCGGTGATCGGCATGTGGGCCGGCTACCACCGCGGCTGGCGCGAGACCCTCGTGATGCGGATCGCCGATGTGATCCTGAGCTTCCCGTCGCTGCTGATGGCGGTCGTCGTGCTCTACGTCTACTCGCCCAGCCCGCGCAACATCGTCATCGTGCTGGCGATCACCCGCATCCCGATCTACCTGCGCACCGCGCGGGCCGAGTCGGCCGAGCTGCAGAGCCGGGTCTTCGTCGACGCGGCTCGTACGTTCGGGGCGGGGAGCTTCAGCATCATCCGCCGTCATGTCTTCCCGATCGTGCTGCCGACGCTGCTGACGGTCGCCACGCTCGACTTCTGCTACGTCATGCTCGCCGAGTCGTCGCTGAGCTTCCTCGGCATCGGCATCCAGGCACCCGACGTCAGCTGGGGTCTGATGGTCGCCCAGGGGCAGAACTACCTGCAGACCGCATGGTGGCTTTCGTTCTTCCCGGGCCTGGCCATCGTGATCGCGACGGTGTCCGCCGCAGTGCTCGCCGCCTGGGTGCGGCTGGCCACCGATCCCGCTCAGCGGTGGCGGCTCACCGTCCCGCGGCGGCAGCGTCGCCGCGCCACCCCGACCGTCACCCCGACCGTCACTCAGACCGCTACGGAGGACGCCCAGTGACCAGCACTCTGACCGAGAAGGCCATCGCCCTCGACGTCGACGGCATGAGCGTCGACATCCGTACGCCCCATGGTGTCGTCCGCGCCGTCGACAAGGTGACCTTCCAGGCGCGCCGGGGCGAGACCCTCGCGCTGCTCGGGGAGTCGGGCTGCGGCAAGTCGATGACCGCCACCGCGGTCGTCGGCCTGCTGGAGCCGGTCGCCGATGTGACCGAGGGTGCCGTCCGCATCACCGGTGAGGGCGGCACCACCGAGCTGCGGAATGCCTCTGCGAGGCGGCGGCGCGACATCGCCGGCAAGGAGCTGGCGATCGTCTTCCAGGACGCCCTCACCGCGCTCAACCCCGTCTACACCGTGGGTACGCAGCTGGCGGAGCCGTTCCGGATCCACCGTGGCCTGTCCAAGAAGGCCGCCCGCAAGGAGGCCATCGAGCTGATGCGCCGGGTCGGCATCCCCGAGCCGGAGACCCGGGTCGACTCCTATCCGCACCAGTTCTCCGGCGGCATGCGCCAGCGGCTGCTGATCGCGATCGGCGTGGCGCTGTCGCCGGCAGTGCTGCTCGCCGACGAGCCGACCACCGCGCTCGACGTCACGGTCCAGGCCCAGATCATGAGCCTCCTCAAGGACCTGCGCGAGGAGCGCGACATGGCGGTCGTGCTCATCACCCACGACCTAGCCCTGGTCTTCGAGCAGGCCGACCGGGTCGTGGTGATGTATGCCGGCAACGTGGTCGAGCAGGGCCTGGTCGAGGAGGTCTTCGGCGCCCCGAAGCACCCCTACACCGCCGGCCTGCTGGAGTCGGTGCCCGTGCACGCCGAGCGCGGTGCGGAGCTCAAGTCGATCGGCGGTTCGCCGCCCGAGCTCGCCGCGATCCCGGCCGGCTGCGTCTACCAGGACCGCTGCCCGATCGCGCGCGACCGCTGCCGCGAGGAGCGGCCCGCGGCCCGCGAGGTCGCCCCCGGCCACCTGTCCGCCTGCCACTTCCCCGACGAGGTGAACCGATGAGTGAAGCACCGCTTCTCGAGGTCAGAGACCTCACCAAGATCTTCCCGGTACGCCACGCCGGCAAGCGCAAGGAGCTGCGAGCTCTCGACGGCGTCACCCTCGACCTGCACCGGGGCGAGACGCTCGGCCTGGTGGGGGAGTCCGGCTGCGGCAAGTCCACGCTGGCCCGCACGCTGCTCATGCTGGAGACCCCCGACGGTGGCTCCGTACGCTTCGACGGGGTCGACCCGACGACGACCAGGGGCGCGGACCTGCTGGCGTTCCGGCGCCGGGTGCAGATGGTGTTCCAGGACCCGTTCGCCTCGCTCAACGCCAGGATGTCGGCGGGCGACATCGTGAGCGAGCCGTGGCGTACCCACACCGGTCTGCACAAGACCTCGCGTGAGCGGGCGGCCCGAGTGCGGGAGCTGCTGGACCTCGTCGGGCTGCGGCCCGGCGACGCCGGGAAGTATCCGCAGGAGTTCTCCGGCGGCCAGCGGCAGCGTCTGGGGATCGCCCGCGCGCTCGCGCTCAACCCCGACGTGATCGTCTGCGACGAGCCGGTCTCCGCGCTCGACCTGTCGGTGCAGGCACAGGTGCTGAACCTGCTCAACGACCTGCAGCAGGAGCTCGGGGTGGCGTACCTGTTCATCTCGCACGACCTGTCGGTGGTGCGGCACGTCGCCGACCGGGTCGTGGTGATGTATCTGGGCCGGATCGTCGAGCAGGGTGAGACCGAGTCGACGTTCGAGCGGCCCCAGCATCCCTACACCGGGGCGCTCCTGTCGGCTGCGCCCTCGCTCGACCACGAGCGCCGGCGCGAGCAGATCATCCTGTCCGGCGAGATCCCCTCGCCGCTCAACCCGCCGTCCGGCTGCCGGTTCCGGACCCGCTGCTGGAAGGCGACCGACGAGTGCGCCACCGCGCTCCCGCCGCTCGCCATCGACCCGGTCGACGGTGGTCACACCGCGGAGTGCTTCCATCCACTCGGGGCGGACGAGCAGGAGCTGGCCGCAGCCCAGGCGGGCTGATGGGGCTCTCGCTCGGGTCCTTCGCGCTCGTCGCGGTCGCGGTCGTCCTGGCCTCGGCGCTCCAGGCCTCGATCGGCTTCGGCATGGGCATGCTCGCCGCCCCGGTCGTCGCCCTGGTCGATCCGGGACTGCTGCCCGGGACGCTGGTGATGCTGGCCTTCGTGGTCACGGTCATGGTCGTCGTCACCGAACGGCAGCACATCGACCTCGGCGGCACCGGGTGGGCACTGTTCGGCCGGGTGCCCGGGACGATCGCGGGCGCGCTGCTCGTCGCGGCGCTGCCCGAGCGGGGCCTCGCGCTGCTGCTGGCCGGCGTCGTGCTGGTCGGCGTCGCCCTCAACTCGCTGGGCTGGCAGCCGCGGCCGGTACGCCGCAACCTCGTCACCGCGGGCGCGGCCTCGGGGCTGCTCGGCACCGCCACCTCGATCGGTGGACCGCCGATGGCGCTGGTCTGGCAGCAGAAGCACGGTGCGGTGCTGCGCAGCTCGATGAGCTCGTTCTTCCTCGTCGGCTCGGTGCTGTCGTTCCTCGCGCTGGCTGCCACCGGGTCCGTCGACCAGCGCACCCTGCTGGTCACCGCGGCGCTCGTGCCGGCTCCGTTCGTCGGATGGGGGCTGTCGCTGCTGCTCAACCGGGTGATGTCGCCGGTGCGGCTGCGGCGTACGGCGATCGCGGTGTCGATCTTCGGCGCCGTCGTGCTGGTGGTCGACCAGCTCCTCGGCTAGCTCCTCGTCACCGGGTTGCGCAGCGGCCGGCCCTCGGCGAGCGCGTCGACGTTGTCGGTGATGTCCTGCGCGCGCCCGGCGAACACCTCGGCGGCGTGTCCCGACTGGTGCGGGGTCAGCACGACGTTGGGCAGCTCGGTGAAGTCGAGGTGCGAAGGCGGGGGAGCGTCGGGGTCGCGGGGGTTGCGCCACCACACGTCGATGCCGGCCCCGGCGATCGTGCCGGCGGTGAGCGCGTCGTGGAGCGCCTGCTCGTCGACGACAGCGCCGCGGGCGACGTTGACCAGGACGGCGCTCGGCCGCATCGCGGCGAGGGCGGCGGCATCGATGAGCCCGCGGGTCGCATCGCTCAGCGGCACGGTCACGACCGCCACGTCGGCGGCGGCCAGCAGGTCGGGCAGGGCCGAGTCGGGGCCGACCCAGTCCAGCTCGACGCCCTCGGGCAGCGGGGCGTCGGGGTTGCGGCGTACGGCTCGGACCTTCATCCCCATCGCGGATCCGAGCCGGGCGACGCTGGAGCCGATCTCGCCGAAGCCGACGATGCCCAGGGTGCGGCCGGCCAGTACGCCGCCGAAGGGGTAGTCGCCGGAGACGATCGCGTTGCTCCACACGCCGCGGCGCATGTCTGCCTCGGACCGCAGGACGCCGCGCAGCAGCATCATCGACACCATCATCACGTGCTCGGCGATGGAGCGGCCGTGGTGGTAGGTGTTGGCCAGGCGTACGTCGCTGGGCAGCGCCGTGAGCGGGATCCGGTCCACGCCGGCACCGGTCACGTGCACCAGCCGGAGCCGGGGCATCGTGGCGAGCAGTTCCGGCGTCGTCGAGGAGCAGACCAGCACGTCGGCGGTCGCGGCGGCCTCGGCGAGCCGAGGGTCGTCTCCCCAGGCGAACGTCCACTGGTGCGGTGAGGCGCCCTTCCGGGTCAGCACGTCGGTGAACCGGGCCATGATCGGCTCGGTCACCAGCACGTTCAGCGGCGTCGTGGGAGAGGTCGAAGGCACGTCCGCGATTGTGTCACGCGTCTACATCCGTGGACAAGGTTTGATATATGAGGTCAAGTCCAGGTCAGAGAGCTGCGGATCGGGCCGACCACACGGACGATCCGGTCCGCCGCCTGGCGCAGGGCGGCGATGACCTCGGCCTCTCGCTCCGGGGTGAGCCGGGCGATCGGGATGGACGCGCTGATCGCGTCGGAGACCGGCTCGTCGTAGTCCAGGGCGACGGCGATGCAACGCAGCCCGAGGGTGTTCTCCTCGTTGTCGATCGCGTAGCCGCGCCGGCGGGTCGCGTCGAGCTCGGCGGCCAGTGCGCCCCGGTCGGTGAATGTGTGCGGAGTGAGCGGCGCGAGCTCGGCCGGCAGGTGGTCGGCGACCTCGTCCTCGGGCTGCGCGGCCAGGACCGCCTTGCCCAGCGAGGTGGAGTAGGCGGGCAGCCTGCGGCCGACGCGGCTGTAGGGGCGGAGATACTGCAACGACTCGCGGGTGGCGAGGTAGACCACGTCGGTGCCGTCGAGACGGCCGAAGTGGAAGGTCTCGTCGAGCTGCTCGCGGAGCTCGACGAGGAACGGGGTCACCTGGGGCAGGTAGGGGTCGGTGTCGAGGTAGCTGGTGCCGGCCAGCAGGGCCCGGATGCCGATGCCGTAGAGCGTGCCGGTCGCGTCGCTGCGTACCCAGCCGTGCTTGGCGAGCGTACGGAGCAGGGCGTGCAGGCTGCTGCGGGGGACCCCGAGCGCCTCGCTCAGCTCGCGCAGCCGCACCGGGCGGTTCTGGCGCGCGGCGAGGAACTCGAGGATCTCGACCGTGCGGGCGGCGGACTTCACCTCGCGCACCCCTCCGGTCGTTGCATCGGGCGCGGCAGTGTCGTTCATGTCCGCAGGGTAATGCGCGGGTCAGATGCCCGTCCACGTATGAAGATCGTCTTCCGGTTCGGGGCCGTTGCGCAGCCGCGTCTGCCATCCGTGCTGGTCCCAGGTCGCGGGCTCGGTGCTCCGGATGAACTGTTCGACGGCCATCACGAAGCGCCCGGGGTCGGAGCGGAACGGGAAGTGGCCGGCGCCCTCGAACACCTCGAGCGTGGCCTGCGGCATCGCCGCCTGTGCCTGCGCGGCGTGGCGGTAGGGGATGACGCCGTCGCGGTCGCCCCAGATCATCAGCATCGGGATGTTCGAGGCCAGATAGCAGCGATCGAGCATCGTGACGACCTGGCCGTGCCAGTCGACGACGGAGCGCAGGGTTCGGGCGAACGCCTGGCGGGAGTGACTGTCGGGCGGGGTGTCGACGATCCTGGCCAGATCCAGAGCGTCGACGCCGAGGTCGTGATCGATGCGGCGCAGCAGACCGAGGCCGGCGGACAGCCAGGTCCGCGAGACCGGCAGCTGCAACAGCATGAGCAGCTCCGGCGCCAACGGCAGGGTCGCGAGTCGCAGCCAGGTCGAGACACCGCGCCCGGAGCCGCCGTTGGAGACCAGCACGATCCGCTCGACCAGCTGCGGGTACTGGTAGGCGAGCTGCATCGCGACGCCGCCGCCGAGCGAATGGCCGACGAGGGTGACTCGCTCCACGTCCAGCACGGACAGGAGGTCGCGCATGCCGTTGGCGAACCCGCCGATCGAGTAGTCGGCGCGCGGCTTGTCGGAGTCTCCGTGACCGAGCAGGTCGGGAGCGATGACCAGATGGTTCTCGGCGAACATCGGCAGGACGTCGTCCCAGGTCCGCGAGCTGTCGCCGATCCCGTGGATGAACATGATCGCGGAGCCGTCACCGCCGATGCGGAACGCGCGCTTGTAGCCGTGGATCACCCGCGACTGCTGCTCGATCACCCGCGTCATGACTGCACGCTAGTCGCCATGGGTTTCAACCGTGTTGCAGCCGCGCCAGCGGGGTGCCCCCGAAGGGGCCGCCCGGTGAACCGGGCGGCCCCGCGGTTGGGGTGGATGTGGGGGATCAGGGGTCGATCACGATGGTGCAGGTGACCGTCCGTGGTGACGGGTCGATCGCGATGCCCTCATGGGTGATCGTGTCGTCCCAACCGGTGGCGGTGCCGGTGTCCGGAGCGACGCCGGTGTTCTCGCAGGTCATCGACGTCAGGCTGGTCTCGCCAGAGCCGCCGTCACGGAAGTTGACCTGGATGTCGGCGAGTGGCGCGTTGGTGAACGTCGCGACCGCCGCACCAGTCGGCTGGTTGTCGGTGCAGTTCGTGCCGCTGACCACGGTGACGCTCTGTGCGTCGCCGGGGGCGTCGGCGTAGCCGGGAGGCGGCGACGTCTCCGTCACGTCGTAGTCGCCGAGCGAGAGTCCGGAGACGCAGACCTCACCGACATCGGCATCCTGGTCGCCGGCGCCGTTGTCGGTCACGCTGGTGCCGTCGTAGGAGAAGACCGCTCCGGGGTTGGTGACTGCCCCGCCCTTGGTGCTGTTCTTCAGGATCTTCAGCGCCCCGAGCTGGAGCTCGTTGGTGTAGGTGCAGTCGAGTACGTCGTCGGCGTCGTTGATCGCGAACGTCACCGTCGCACCGTTGATGCTGGGTGTCACCCCGGTGCTGGCGGCGCAGTTCACGCTGACGAAGGACCAGTCGGATGGGATCACGTCCTCCACGACTGTGTAGCCGGTGCCGAAGAGCACGGTCTTGCCGTAGTCCTTCACGCCGTCATCCTGGAGCGTGAACGTGTTCGCGGAGGCGGGATCGGTGCCGAACGCCTTGGTGTAGCCGAAGTTGGTGGCGTTGGGGTCCTCGTCCGGGAGCGTCTGCTTGCGGATGATCACCTGGCCGCAGTTCTGCAGGTTGATGCCGACAGGAGCAACGAAGTCCTTCAGCTGAGAGTTGAAGGCGTCGGACGAACGGCTCTTCAGCATCGCGCTGCCGAACGATGCGCACTTGTTGGGCTGGAACAGGAGCCGCAGGTCCAGCTGGGCCTCACCGAAGGTGCGCGCCTGCTTCGAGCCCGTGCTGATCAGGCCGTCGGACTCCGCGGCCGGGATGGTCGAGGAGTTGATGGTGCCGGCCGCGCACGGAGCGCCGCCGCAGGTGGCGGAGGGGACGTCCAGGTCGGTGGTCGGGCCCCAGGCGGTGCCGGTCCATCGGCGTGCGGAGATGTCTGCACGGGAGCCGCCCTGGTCGATGGCGTACTCGATGAGCAGGTCGCCGGCGGTGCGGACGACGTTGGGTCCGGAGGCACACTTGGTGCTGGACTGGTTGAACTCGAAGTCCATCAGCGTGGTGCCGCTCGGGTCGCTCACCCGGCTCCAGGCGAGGTTCAGGAAGCCGGGGTGGCTTCCGGTGCCGGCTTCACGGTAGACGTGGAAGCTCAGCAGGTCGCTCTTGTTCGGCGGGATCGAGTCGGTCACCTCGCCGGGACAGGAGGTGTCCTCCTTGACGCCGCCGGCGTAGGAGTTGTCGCCGGTGCCGTTGACCTTGTCGGTGGCCCGGATCTCGGTGACGTTCGCCCAGTCGAGCGAGGGGGCCGGGTCGTCGACCTTGAGGTTGGCGTCGACGTCGATCTCGAAGTTGCTGCCCGCGAGGCTGGCTTCGGGATGGGACGCCGAGGCGCCGGAGGCGACGAGTGCCGTGGCGACGAGGGCGGTGGCGCACAGCGCCGCCAACCTCTTGAAGAACCTCGGCTTGCTGGCGCGTGGTGTGAGTGAGCTCGGTGTCGAGCGCATGGCGTGTCCCCTTTCAGAGACCTCGCGGTCGCTGTCTACAGGAGAGGGCGGGCTCGCTCCCCAGAGGCGGGCTCCGTCGGCGCGTGCGGCTGCGGCCTGGACGGATGGTGTCTTCAGCGGGGGAGGGGCATCGGCTGGGGGATTCGACGCGCTTTCCTCGTTATTCGATCGGTATCACATGCGGTATCTCTGCGCATGCCGAAGATCGGGTAAGTGGGTTCTCGAGCTCATCGAGCGATCTGGCCCGCTCCCGTAGCCCTTACCTGCCCGTTACCGAACCTCAACGGCTCGGTCATCCCGGGCTCGGATCATGGATACCGAGGACCTTCCCCCACCTGTGCCCGACCATGTGAAGGAGCCGGAGATGACAGCTGAGGTGACACGTCCCGTGGGGAACGTCGACGTCCCGAACAGATTCAACCCGGAGAGCCGCATGGCCCGGTTCATCCGTTGGGCCGACGACTACACGCTGTGGGCGTTCAACCCGCCCGATGCGCTGGCGCCGGATGGGTCCCCGACCCGCCGGGCCATCGCCGATCTGCCGGACGACCCGGCCGCGACGCTCCGTGACCTCGAGAACCAGCGCTGCCAGGTCGACCGGCATCTCGAGGATCTGAACGACGAGAGTGCACGGGCCGTACGGCTGTTGCGGCGCCGCGGCTGGTCCTTCGGGCGGATCGCGGCGGAGACCGGGATCAGCAACCAGCGCGTCGCCCAGCTCGCACGTAGCTCGCTGGGCGCCGCCAGGTGATGATCCGGTGGTGACCGCGGCTCAGCGTGCCGCGGTCACCGTCTCGGGTCCGTCAGCGTCCTCGAGCGCGGCGGCGCTCCGGCCGAGCAGCGCTCGGGAGCAGACCAGGGAGATCACGGTGGTCACGACACCGAAGGCGACAGGTACGACGATGCTGCCGGAGGTGTCGAGCAGCCACTGCAGGATCATCGGCGTGGTGCCGCACAGCGCACCGGAGAGGCCGTACGTGACCGAGATGCCGGTGTAGCGGACGCGGGCCGGGAAGGCCTGGGCGAGCATGCCCGCCATGACCGCGTAGAACATCACGTCGGGGATGGTCGCCATCACCGCGCCGATCATCGCGAGCGTCCAGTTCCCGGTCCCCATCAGCACGAACATCAGCGCGAGCGCGGGAATCTCGAGGGCGAGCAGGACGGTGACCAGGGTGCGCGGGTTCCAGCGGGTGGCGAGCACCGCGCCGAACGGCTGCACGAAGAACTGCACGACGCTGGCGATCAGGATGATGGTGAGGAAGGAGTCCTTCTCGAAGCCGAGGTACGTGGTGGCCCAGGAGAGCGCGAAGGTGTCGCGGGCGTAGACGACCACGAAGACGCACAGGATGCCGAAGACGCCGAGGGTCAGCTCGCGGGAGTTGCTGCGGAACAGCTCGACCACCGGGACCCGGACGACCTCGTTGCGCTCCTGGAGGTCCTTCATCGCCGGGGACTCCTCGAGGCTGAGCCTGATCACGAGCCCGACCACGACCAGCGCGGCCGACGCCAGGAACGGCAGTCGCCAGGCCCATTCGAGAAGGGCGTCGTCGGGGAGCAGGCCGGTCACGGCGAGGAAGCTGAGAGTGGCCAGGATCCGGCCGGCGGGGGAGCCCTGCTGGGCGAAGGCGCCGAACAGGAAGCCGCGGTCGGGGCGGGTGTGCTCGGTCGCGATCAGCACCGCGCCGCCCCACTCACCACCCACGGCGAGGCCCTGCAGCAGCCGGAGCACGATCAGCAGCACCGGCGCGGCGGCACCGATGGCCGCGTGCGTCGGCAGCAGGCCGACGCCGACCGTGGTGACACCCATGAGCAGCAGCGTCAGGATCAAGGAGCGCTTGCGGCCGATCCGGTCACCGAGGTGGCCGAAGACCACGCCGCCGAGCGGCCGGGTCAGGAACCCCACGGCGAAGGTCGCGAAGGAGAGCAGGGTCGCGACCGCGGGCTCGGCGTTGCTGAAGAACAGTGGCCCGAAGACCAGAGCGGACGCGGTGCCGTAGATGTAGAAGTCGTACCACTCGATGGTGGTGCCGACGAAGGCGGCGATGCCCGCCTTGCGGGCCATCCGTTCGTCGGGGACGCGCGTTGACTGGGTCATGGGGACTGCTCCTCCGGGGGTTGTGTGTCGTCACGCACCGGAATGCTGTGTGACCGCGTTCACACTAGAAACCCGCGCCATTGCACGTCCAACACCAAATCTAGATAGCATTGATATCACTCGTGAGCCCAATGATGCTCCGGGCATGCCAAGGCCGCCGATCTCCCGACGGGAGGATCGGCGGCTCTCGTGAGGCGTCAGGGGAGGACCAGCGTGATGCTCTCCGCGACGCAGACCGGTCGCTCGGTGCCCTCCGCCTCGACGGTCCAGCCGACCAGCACCTGAGTTCCGGCCGGGACCGCCCGGACCTCCTTGATCCGCGGCGTGGCCCGGATCTTCGTGCCGACCTTGACGGGGGCGGGGAACCGCACCTTCTCGAGGCCGTAGTTGAGCCGAGCGGAGCCGGTATCGATGGTGTAGAGCTCGGCTGCGAAGGCCGGCAGCATCGACAGCGTGAGGTAGCCGTGCGCGATGGTGCCGCCGAAGGACGAGGCGGTGGCACGCTCGACGTCGACGTGGATCCACTGCTGGTCGCCGCTGAGCTCCGCGAAACGGTCCACGCGTTCCTGGGTCATCTGCACCCAGTCCGTGGTGCCGAGCTCCTCGCCGACAGCGGCCTCGATCGCCGCGATCGAGGTGAACGTACGCATCAGACCACCCGCTCGAAGACGGCGGCGAGGCCCTGGCCGCCACCGATGCACATGGTCTCGAGGCCGTAGCGGGCCTCGCGGCGGTGCAGCTCGCGGGCGAGCGTGCCGAGCATTCGTACGCCGGTGGCGCCGACGGGGTGGCCGAGGGAGATGCCGGAGCCGTGGACATTGGTGCGCTCGAGATCGTCGTCGGTGAACTTCCACTCCCGCATCACCGCCAGCGCCTGGGCGGCGAAGGCCTCGTTGAGCTCGATGACGTCGATGTCGGCGAGGGTCAGACCGGCCTTGGCGAGGGCCGCCTCCGTGGCGGGGACGGGGCCGATGCCCATCACGTCAGGACGTACGCCGGCGGCGGCCCAGGACACGAGCCGGACCAGGGGCCGCAGACCGAGGCTCTCGGCGAGGTCGGCGGTCGTGACCAGGCACATGGCGGCCGCATCGTTCTGGCCGCTGGCGTTGCCGGCGGTCACGGTCGCCTCGGGGTCGGAGGAGCCGAGGATCGGCCGCAGTTTCGCGAGCGACTCGAGAGTGGTGTCGGCGCGGGGGTGCTCGTCGGTGTCGACGATGACATCGCCCTTCCGGGACGGGACGGTGACCGGCACGATCTCCTCGGCGAAGACACCGCTCTGCTGAGCGGCGACGGCGTGCTGGTGGGAGCTGACGGCGAGCCGGTCCTGCTCCTCGCGGCCGATGGCGTACTCCCGGCGCAGGTTCTCGGCGGTCTCGAGCATGCCGCCGGGCACCGGGTGGAACCGGCCGCCCGGGGTCTGCCGACCGCGGGTGAGGCCGTCGTGGATCTGTACGCCGCTGCGTGCGCCGCCCCAGCGCATGTCGAGGGAGTAGAAGGCGACGTTGCTCATCGACTCCGCGCCGCCGGCCACCACGATCTCGCTGGCACCGGAGGCTACCTGCATCACCGCGTTGGCGACGGCCTGCAGCCCGGAGCCGCAGCGACGGTCGACCTGCTGACCGCCGACGGTGACCGGGAGCCCGGCGTCGAGTCCGACCACACGGCCGATCGCCGGTGCCTCGGCGTTGGAGTAGCAGTGGCCGAGGATGACGTCGTCGATCCGCTCCGGGTCGATGCCGGTGCGGGCGAGCAGCCCCTGCAGCGCGGTGACGCCGAGATCGACCGGGCTCAGGTCCTTGAAGACGCCGCCGTAGCGGCCGATCGGGGTGCGGACGGGTTCGCAGATGACCACGTCGCGGGCGGTGTCACTCATGGTTGGTGCCTTTCGGGGTGAGGGTGGCCAGCTCTGCGGTCAGGCCGGCCAGCGCGGTGCCGTCGGGGCGCCGCAGCGCGACCTCGACAGAGTCGGGCGCTGTGTCGGGGTGGGGGCGGTCGACCCGGACCTGGGCAGGGTCGCCGCAGAACAGGGGAGCGGTGTTGCGATGCCGCAGGTGGCGTACGACGCGGTCGGGGTGGGTCAGCCGAAGGACCTCGGCGAGCACCAGGGTCGAGAGCGGGCCGTGCACGACCAGACCGGGATAGCCCTCGACCCGGGTGGCGTACGGCCAGTCGTAGTGGATCCGGTGCGGGTTGGCGGTCGCCGCGCTGAACCGCATGAGCAGGGTCGCGTCGGTGACGAACCGCCAGCCGTCGTCCTCGGCCACCAGCGGCGGGCCGGCCGGTGAGATCGCGGAGGCGGGCTCGGGGTCCGGGAACGACGTCGGTGCCGGCGCGGCATCGCGGTAGATCAGGTCTTGCCGCTCCTCCACGAGCAGGTCGTCCCGGTCGGCGTCGAGGAGCCGGGTGACCACCGTGACGATCGCCAGCCGCCCGCTGCGACCCGACTTCTCCTCGACCGAGACGACCTCGGACTCGCGGACGACCTCGGTGCCGACCCGCAGGTCGCCGTGGAAGGTCACCTCGCCGCCGGCGAACATCCGCCGGGGCAGGTCGATCGGCGGCAGGAAGTCGCCGCGGCGCGGGTGCCCGTCGCCGCCTATCACCGACGACATCGGCCAGCGCGGAAGCGCCACCCGGTGCCACAACGGCGGGAGTACGTCCCCGGCGGCGGGCACCGGAGAGCCGCTGTCGAGGAGAGCGCCGAGAGCGGCGACAGGCCCTGCATCGAGGGTCTCGACCGAGGTCACCCGCCGCGGCCGCCAGGTCACATGAACCTTCCGCCGGTGACCTCGGCGACCGTGCCGGTCATGTAGGAGGAGAGCGAGGAGGCGAAGAAGAGCGCGACGTTGGCGATCTCGGCCGGCTCACCGGCGCGACCCATCGGGATCTCGGCCATCTTCTCGTCCCAGATCCGCTGCGGCATCGCCTCGGTCATGGCGGAGCGGATCAGCCCCGGCTGGATCGCGTTGACCCGGACCCCGTGGTGGGCCATCTCCTTGGCCGCGGCCTTGGTCAGCCCGACGATGCCGGCCTTCGCGGCCGAGTAGTTGGTCTGCCCGACCATGCCGACCTTGCCGGAGATCGAGGAGATGTTCACGATCGCGCCGGACTTCTGCTCGCGCATCCGGGCGGCGGCGAGCCGGGTGCCGTGCCAGCAGCCCTTGAGGTGCACCGCGATGACCTGGTCGAACTGGTCCTCGGTCATCTTCCGCATCGTCGCGTCGCGGGTGATGCCGGCGTTGTTGACGACGATGTCGAGCGAGCCGTACGTCGCGACCGCGGTCTCCAGCGCGCGCTCCACGTCCTCCCCGTTCACCACGTCGCAGGCGATGCCGGTGGCCACGTCCGGGCCGAGCTCCTTGGCCGCGGCCTCGGCGGCGGCGCCGTCGAGATCGGCGAGCACGACGCGTGCTCCCTCCGCGACGAAGCGCTCGGCGACGGCGAGGCCGATGCCCTGCGCGCCCCCGCTGATGACCGCGGTCCGGTTCTCGAGAAGTGCCATGTCAGTTCTTTCCCTTCTGGTCGCGCGCCACCAGCTGAGCGGCGATCACGTTGCGCTGGATCTCGTTGGTGCCCTCGCCGACGATCATCAGCGGGGCGTCGCGGAAGTAGCGCTCCACGTCGTACTCCTTGGAGTAGCCGTAGCCGCCGTGCACCCGCACCGCGTCGAGGGCGACCTGCATGGCCGCCTCCGAGGCGAAGAGCTTGGCCATCCCGGCCTCCATGTCGGCGCGGTCGCCGGCGTCGAGCCGCTCGGCCGCGTCGAGGGTCATCAGCCGGGCGGCGCGCATCTTGGTGCCCATCTCGGCGAGCAGGTTGCCGACCGACTGGTGCTTCCAGATCGGCTTCCCGAAGCTCTCCCGGGTCTGGGCGTAGGAGAGCGCGTCGTCGAGCGCGGCCTGGCCGACGCCGACGGCGCGGGCCGCCACCTGGATCCGGCCGACCTCGAGGCCGCGCATCATGTGGCCCCAGCCGAGGTGGGGTGTGCCGCCGAGTACCGCGGTCGCGGGCACCCGCATCTTGTCGAAGGTGAGCTCACAGGCCTCGACGCCGCGGTAGCCGAGCTTGGGGATCTTGCCCGAGACGGTGAGCCCGTCGCCGGGTTCGACCAGCACCACGCTCATGCCCTGATGGGCGGGCGAGGCGGAGCGGTCGGTGACGCAGAGCAGCCCGATCAGGCCGGCGTGCTGGGCGTTGGAGATCCAGGTCTTCGAGCCGGTGATGACCAGCTCGTCGCCGTCGGTGTCGGCGAACGTACGCATTCCCTGCAGGTCGCTGCCGCCGGACGGCTCGGTCAGCGCCATCGTGGCGCGCAGGCTGCCGTCGGCCATCCGGGGCAGGTAGGACTCCTGCTGCTCCGGGGTCCCGAAGTGGCGGACCAGATAGCTGATCACCGAGTGTCCGCCGATCGCGCCAGCCAGGCTCATCCAGCCACGGGCGAGCTCTTCGGTGACCCGCGCGAAACAGGCCGTGCTCACGTCGACGCCGCCGTGCTCGGCGGGCACCAAGAGGCCGAAGAAGCCGAGCTTCTTCATCTCCTCGATGAGCTCCTCGGGGTAGATGTCGTCCGCCTCGAACTCGCGCACCCGGGGGCGTACGCGCTCGTCGACGAAGTCGGCGACGAGCCGGACCATGTCCTGCTCGTCGGGGGTCAGGCTGCTCATCTGGCTGCTCCTGGGGTGGGTCGGTTGAGGGAGACGATGCGGCGGGCGCGGGCGACGACGGGGGCGTCGGCCATCCGGCCGTCGACGAGGGCGACGCCGTCCTCGGTCGCGGCGGCCAGGACCCGCTCTGCCCAGGCGACGTCGTCGTGGCTGGGTGCCAGGGCCGTGGCGGCGGGAGCCACCTGGCCGGGGTGGATGCAGAGCTTGCCGGCGAACCCGAGAGCCGCGGCGGCCGAGACGTCGGCGGTCAGCCGCTCGTGATCGCGTACGTCGCCGGTGACACCGTCGATCGGGCCGGCCAGGCCGCCGACCGCCGAGGCCAGCACCAGGTTGCCGCGCGCGGGCGCGAGCGCGGGTGCGTGCTCGGGATCGACCCCGAGCTCGGCGGCCAGGTCATAGCTGCCGAAGGCGAGGCGTACGACTCCGGGGGAGCGGGCCAGGTCGATGGCCCGCACGACGCCGAGCGCGGTCTCGACCAGCGCCACGACGGCGGAGCCGTCGGGGAGCGCGGCCAGGACGGCCGCCACGGTCTCCGGGCTGTCGGCCTTCGGCAGCACCACCAGCGACGGCCCGTCGAGGGCCGCGAGCGCGGCGATGTCGGCATCGTGCCACGCGGTGCTGGCGGCGTTGATCCGCACGGCGACGGTGACGCCTGCTCGGGGGAGCCAGTCGGTGACGTGGGTGCGGGCCGCGTCCTTGTGCGCCGGGGCGACGGCGTCCTCGAGGTCGAGGACTACGACGTCGGGGCCGGCGGCGGCAGCCTTGGCGAACCGCTCCGGCCGGTCCCCGGGGACGAACAGCCAGGTGCGTGCCGTCCCGGCGATCTCGGCGGTGCTCATCGCGCCACCACCTCCCGGGTGCCGATGACGCCGCGGGTGAGCAGGTCGTCCAGCTGCTCCGTGGCCAGGCCGAGGGCGCCGGCGAGCACATCCCCGGTGTCCTGCCCGACCGCGGGGGCTGGCCGGGGCGCGCTCCGGTGGCCGTCGACGGTGATCGGCGCGCCCGGGGCGAGCAGCTCGCCGACGCCGGGCTGGGTGACGGTCGAGAACAGCGGGTGCTCGCGCAGCAGCCGGGCGTCGTCGGCGGCGAGGTCGCGGAAGCTGCGGTAGGGCGACCACAGGATCCGGGTCTTCGACAGCGCCCTCGTGACGTACGCCGTGTCGTGCTGCTCGAACCAGGCGGCGATGAGGCCGCCGAGCACGGTGCGGTGCCGGAACCGCGCGCCCTCGTCGGAGAAGTCGGCATCGAGCGCGCGGGCCAGCGCGGCCACCGCCTCGGCGAGTCCGGTCATGCCCAGCAGGTCCGACCACTGCCGTGGGGTGAGGGCCACCAGCATGAAGCGGTCGCCGTCCGCGGTGGTGAAGTCGCGGCCGAAGGTGCCGTAGACGTGGTTGCCGATCGAGCCCCGTTCGCCTGTGGGCCGCAGCTGCGCCTCGGCGAGATAGCCGAGGTTGCCGGCGGCCGCGAGGGCGACGTCCTCCAGCGCGACCCGCACCTCGGCGCCCTCGCCGGTGACCGCGCGCCGGCGCTCGGCGGCGAGCAGACCGGTCGCGAGGTGGAGCCCGGCCGCGAGGTCCCACGCCGGCACCACGCCGTTCACCGGCGCCGCATGCTCCTCCGGGCCGGTCACGAGCGGGAAGCCGGTGCCGGCCTGCACGGTGTAGTCGACGGCGGTCCCGCCGTCGTGACGGCCGGTGAGGAGCACGTGGATGACGTCGTCGCGGCGGACGCGCAGCGCGGCGTACCCGAGCTCCGACCAGCGCTCGGTGTTGGTGACCACGATGCCGCCGGACGGGCCGCCCGAGACGACCAGGTCCGCGACCAGCTGCCGCCCCTCCGGGTGGGTGCAGTCGACGGCGATGGCCTTCTTGCCGGGGTTGAGCCCGTTCCAGTAGAGGCTGGCGCCGTCGTCGCTCAGCGGCCAGCGAGTCCGGTCGGGCGCACCTTCGAGCGGCTCGACGCGGATCACCTCCGCACCGAGCTGCGCCAGGGTGGTGCCGCACAGCGGGGTGGCGACGAAGCTGGACACCTCGACCACCCGCAGGCCGGCGAGCGGTCCGGGAGCGGGGTCAGGCGTGGGGTCAGCGGTGGTCATGGAACACCCTTTCTGCGGAGGGCTCGGAGGACGGGGCCGAGGGGCCGGCCATCGCCCAGGTCAGGGCGACCGCGGCGACCGGCACGCCGTAGACCAGGGAGAGGTTCCCGGTCGGGTAGGCGATCGCGACCCAGGAGTAGCCGACGGCGAGGCCGGTGAAGCGGAGCATGTTGTGGAGGCCGAGCGCGACACCGTCGGCGGCGGCCGGCGAGGTCATCAGACCGAGCGCGGAGGTCGCCTGGACGACGCCGATCGCCGCGCCTGTCAGCACGAGCGCGGCCACGGTGAGCGTCACGATCGTGCCGGGCCCGGAGGTGGTCGCGGCCAGAGGGAGGGCCAGCAGGCCGAGCGCGAGCAGCACCAGTCCGCCGCGCAGCGTGCGCCGGGCGGTGAACCGTTCGGTGACCCGGGAGGAGAGCGGTGCCGCGAGCGTCATCGCCAGGGCCAGCGCGAGCATGGTGATGCCGATGTGTCCCGGGCCCAGGCCGAGGTCGCGGCCCAGGTGCAGGGGAGTGGCGACGATCGCGACACCGAGGCAGCCCATCACCGTGCCCGCGGCCATCGTGCTCGCGACGAACCTCCGCTCGGTGAGGAGGCCGGGTGGGACGAACGGTCCGGCACTGGTGCGCCCGAGTTGGCTGTGCACGGCCAGGGCGAGCACACCCACGGCCGCCATCCCCGCGGCCACCGCGATCTCGCCGTGCTGCCCGAGCCAGCTGACGGCGCCGACGAGCGCGCCGATCCCGACCAGGAGCGTCGCCATCCCGCTGACGTGGAGCGGAGCGTACGAGGCGGGCACGTCGGGCACCACGGTCAGGCACAGCACCAGCAGCACGGCGCTGAGGGTCGCGTGGGTGATGAACACCCAGCGCCAGCCGAGGGTGTCGGCGACCAGTCCGCCGAGGGGCGGCCCGAGCGCCTGGCCGACGCCGATCGCGGCCGCCCAGGCGGCCATCACCCGCGCCCGGTTGCCGGCCCAGTGCCGGCCGAGCACCTGCTGGATCGCGGGCGGCACCGCCGAGCACGCGATCCCCTGCAGGGCACGCATCACGACCAGGAACCCGAGTCCCTGGCTGAACGCCGCGCCCGCCTGCGCGGCCACCATCAGCAGCAGCGAGCCGGCGAGCACCCGCCGGGAGCCGAACCGCTGACACATCCAGCCCGAGACCGGGGCGAAGACGACCATCGCCAGGGTGAAGGCGCTGACCGCGAAGACGATCCCTCGCGGCGAGGCCCCGATCGCGTGGGCGATCACGTTGATCGGTGCGCTGATGATGGTGCTCGACAGGGTGCCGAGCGTGGAGCACGCCAGCAGGGCGACGTACGCCGACCGGCGCGGTTCTAACGTGACGGTGGACGCGCTCATCGGAGGTAGAGCCGCACCGTGTCGATCTCGTCGCGGAGCAGCCGGACCTCCTCGACGGTCGGCCGGGCGGTCTCGCGTACGTCATCGGCGACGGCGATGTCCCACCCGGTGGCGGCGCGGACGTCGTCGACGGTGAGGCCCGGGTGGACCTCACTGATCTCGAGCTCGCCGAGCTTGTCGGGGCGGCGCAGCACCGCCATCGGGGTGATCACGGTCGAGACCCCGTGGCCGCGAGGCACCATCCGGGGGTCCTCCTCGTACGCGCGCACCGGGCTGGGCGAGGTGCAGAAGTCGAGCTGCGCCGGAAGGGCGCCGGGGTCGTGGCGGCGCAGCACGACGATGCACTCGCCCGCGTTCGGCATGATCTCCGCGGCGCCGCCGGCACCGGGAAGACGGACGGCGGGCTTGTCCCAGTCGCCGATGAAGCTGGTGTTGAGGCTGCCCCAGCGGTCGATCTGGGCGGCGCCGAGGAAGCCGACGTCGACATGGCCGCGTTGCAGCACGTAGCCGAAGAGCGCGGGCATGCTCAGCACCGCGGCGGCGCCGGAGACCAGCACCGAGTCGGCGATGCCCTCCGCCAGGCCCTCCGGCTGTGCGCCGCAGACGCCGGACTCGTAGACCAGCTCGACGTCGGGGTTCACCGTGCGGCGGGCCAGGTCGACGGCGAGCGTCGGCAGCCCGACGCCCGCGAAGACCCGGTGCTTGCCGACGAGCTGCCGGGCCGCGACCGCGGCGAGGAACTCGGTGCTGGACGGAGCCACGTCCGAGAGCGGCGTGCTCATGAGGCCTCCTGGGCGGACACTCGGCGGCGGCCGAAGTCGACGGGCTGCGATGGCCGAGGAGCGACACCGAGCCCGTCCCAGCGCTCCGCGCCGAGCTTCTCGAGGTACGCAGCGCGGTCGGGCACCCGGTGCACCCACTCCTCGAGCCAGCCGAGCACCGCCTCGCGGTCGCGGCTGATCGGTGTCCACTCGCGGTAGAAGGCGTTGTCGCGGTCGTAGTGGCCCTGCGTGTAGGACGGATGCGCGCCGCCGGGGACCTCCACCACGGCGGTGACCGCGTGGGACGGCAGCACGGTGCGGTTCGGGTCGGAGCGGACCACGTCCTCCTCGACGATCTCCTCGACGGTCGCGATCACGGTCTCGGCCGCGTACGCCGCCTCCTGCTGGGCCCCGACGATGCCCCACATCTGGACGTTGCCGGAGCGGTCGGCGCGCTGGGCGTGGACGATCGTCACGTCCGGGCGCAGCGGCGGCACGACGTAGATGTCGGGTCCGCCGTAGGGGTCGGAGACCTTGCGGATCAGCGGGTTGAGCTTCGGGAGGTCGCTGCCGGCGTAGGAGCGGAGCGGGAAGAACGGCAGCCCTGCGGCGCCGGCCTGGTAGCGGCAGACCATGCCGTAGTGGCTGTACTCCTCCACCTCGAGCGGTTGCGGGTCGGCGTTCTCGACCCGCCGACGGACCTCGTGCAGGGAGCCCGCCGAGCCGCTGGCGAAGAACGAGGCCACGAGCTTGGAGACGCAGCCCGCGGCGATCATCTGGTCGGCCAGCAGATCGGGGGTCATTCGGCAGAACGTCAGGTTCCGACGGCCCTGGCGGATGATCTCGTGCCCCGCGGCGAACGGGATCAGGTGGCCGAAGCCCTCCAGTGCGACCGTCATGCCGTCCCGTACGTGGGCGGCCACCGCCGAGCTGAGATCGGTGACCTTGTCGGGCGCGGCCATGGGTGCTCCTCGGGGCGGACGGGGATTGGTCAGTGGCCCCAGCCTGCCGCCAGCCGCATGCCGAACTCCAATACTTCTTCCGCCGCTCACTGTTGACGGATACGTATGAATAGTTCGAGACAGATATCGAAAGTGATGACAAACGACGGCACAATGAGCCGGGTGGACCCCGCCTCTCCTATCGCTGACACCCGTGCTGCCGTGACTCTCGACGAGCTGCTCGACCTCCTGGACCTGCGCTGCGTCGACGAGTCGACCGCCCGGGTCAGCCACTGGGTCGGGGAGCCGCAGAAGCATCCCGCAGGCAGGCTCTTCGGTGGCCTCCTCCTGGCTCAGGCGCTGGTCGCCGCCGGTCGTGGGATCGGGGCCGACCAGCGGATCATCAGCCTGCAGGCCGACTTCGTCGGCGGCGTGCCGACGGACCGTCCGCTGCACTGGGAGGTCACGGTCGTCTCCGACGCGCCGTCGCTGGCGACCCGGCGCAGCCGGTTGCTCGACGACGCGGAGGAGGAGCTCTTCAGCGCAGTGACGCGGTGGGCGACCGTACGTGCCGACCTGCCTTCCTACAGCTCAGTCCGCCCGGCGCCCGCGCCCGACCCCGAGACGCTGCCGGACCTGGCCGACCGGTTCGGCTCCGACGAGCGGATCCCGCCCTGGTGGCGGCTCCGGCGGCCGGTCCACTTCCGGCACGCGGTGGCCCCGCCGTACTTCACCGTCGCGGAGCCGAACGACCGGCAGACCACCTTCTTCCGGGCGACCGGCCCGCTGCCGGACGACCCGATCCTGCGGGCGGCGCTGGTCGCCTACGTGAGCGACATGAGCATCCTCGAGGCGTCGTTCCTGGCGCTCGGGTCGGCTCGGCACAAGCCTGGCGCCCGGATCCTCAGCCTGACCCACGCACTGACGTTCCATGCCGCCTCCGACCTGACCGGCTGGCACCAGTTCGACTGCCGGGTGGAGTCGATCGCCCACGGACGTGCCCATGGGGTCGGTGAGCTGTTCGACGAGACTGGTCGCCACGTCGCGACCGCGTCGCAGGTCGGCCTGGTGAAGGTGGCGACCGGCCGCTGACCGGTCTCAGGCGGGCGGGGTCGACGGCAGCTCCGGCGTCGGCAGCGCCTCCTCCGAGGCACGCAGCACCGCGTGCAGCGCCGGGCTCCGGTCCTCCTGCCGCCAGGCGAGCTGCTGGAACGTGGGGCGGTCGCACTCGCTGATCCGGACCACCTCGATGCCGGTCTGCACGACGTTGGCGATCGCGGTGTCGAGCGTGAACGTGATGCCGACGCCGGCCGCGACCAGCGCGACCGCGGTCCAGCTGTCCGGAGCGGTCTGCACGATGTTGGGCACGAACCCGGCCTGGGACGCCGTCTCGATGAAGGCGTCGCGCACGCTCGAGCCCGGATCGGCGGGCAGCGCCACGAAGGGCTCGTCCCGGCACTCCGCCATGCTGACCTCCCCACGGCCGGCGAGCCGGTGGCCGGCGGGCACGGCGAGCACGTAGTGCTCGACCGCGATCACGCGGTGTGCCAGACCCTGCGGCTCGATCCGCCAGCGAGCGATGGCCAGGTCGAGCTCGCCGTCCTGCAGCGAGCGCAGCGCCTCGTAGTTGTACGTCGTGCTCTGCAGCATCAGCTCGATCCCCGGATGCTGCTCGCGGACGATCCGGCCCAGCTGGCCGACCAGCACGTGGGAGGAGGGGCCGGCGAACCCGATCCGGACCCGGCCGGTCTCGCCCCGGCCTGCCGAGCGGACCGCTCGCCGCGCGGTGCGCAGGCCCTCGAGCACCTCCTGGGCGGGCCGGACCAGTGCCTCGCCGGCCGACGTCAGCCGGACGCTCCGGGTGGTGCGGTCGAACAGCTGCGCGCCGAGGTCGCGCTCGAGCTGCTTGATGGTGCGGCTCAGCGGCGGCTGGGCGATGTGCAGCCGCTCGGCCGCGCGGCCGAAGTGGAGCTCCTCGGCGACGGCCAGGAACGCTTCGAGATGGTGCAGGTCCATAGGGACAACTCTTGCATCAGTGGGAACAATCATCCAAGGATTAGGTATTGGACGAGCATAAGAAGTCGCGGGATGCTTTCTGCATGACCACCGACATGGCCATCGACCTGCTGCCGCTGGAGGGCATCACCGTGGTCGCCCTCGAGCAGGCCGTCGCGGCCCCGCTCGCCACCCGTCACCTCGCGGACCTCGGTGCTCGCGTGATCAAGCTGGAGCGGGTGGGCGAGGGTGACTTCGCCCGCAACTACGACCATGCGGTGCACGGCCTCGCCTCGCACTTCGTCTGGCTCAACCGCGGCAAGGAGTCCGTGGCGCTCGACCTCAAGTCGCCCGATGGCGCCGAGCTCGCTCGACAGCTGGTCGCCCGCGCCGACGTGTTCCTGCAGAACGCCGCCCCCGGTGCCGCCGAGCGGCTCGGGCTCGGTGCCGAGGAGCTCGCCGAACGGCACCCCCGCCTCGTCGTCGCCGGCATCTCCGGCTACGGCACCGGCGGCCCGCTGCGGGACCGGAAGGCGTACGACATGCTGATCCAGGCCGAGTCCGGGCTGATCTCGGTCACGGGCACCCCGGAGACGGCGACCAAGACCGGCGTCCCCAGCGCCGACATCGCCGCCGGCCTCTACACGAGCCAGGCGATCGTCGCGGCCCTGTTCCGCCGCGAGCGCACCGGCAGGGGCGGCATCGTCGACGTGTCGATGTTCGACGCGACGGTCGAGTGGCTCGGGCACCCGATGTACATGCAGATGTACGGCGGCCGCCAGGTGCCGAGGATGGGGCTCAGCCACGCCTCGATCGCGCCCTATGATTCCTACCCGACCGCCGACGGGGAGATCCTGATCGGCGTCCAGAACGACCGCGGCTGGCGGGCGCTGGTGACCGACGTCTTCGAGCGGCCCGATCTCGTCGACCATCCACGGCTGGCCACCAACCCGCTGCGGGTCGCCCACCGCGAGGAGTGCGACGCGGTCGTCGCCGAGCACACCCGTGGCTTCGCCACCGCCGACCTCGACGCCCGGCTCGCCGCCGCCGGTGTTCCGGCCGCCCAGATCAACGACATGTCCGGCCTGGTCGAGCACCCGCAGCTAGCCGGTCGCGACCGGTGGCGCGAGGTCGACACTCCTGCCGGGCCGGTCCGCGGCGTACTGCCTCCGATGACGTTCCGCGACGTCGAGCTGCCGATGGGGGCGATCCCGGAGCTCGGTGCCCACACCGATGTCGTGCTCGCCGAGCTCGGTCTCGATGCCGCCGCGATCGATCGGCTGGCCGCCGACGGCGTGGTCGGCCGGCCCACCGACGTACCTGTTCCCACCCCTTGACCCGCCCGCACGAAGGAGCACCCATGGAGCCCGACGAGTTCACGTCGATCCTCGACGCCGTCCGCGCGTTCGTCCGCAAGGAGGTCGTCACGGCCGAGGACGAGATCGAGGAGACCGACCAGATCCCCGACCGGCTCCGGCAGCAGGCCGCGGCCATGGGGCTGTTCGGTTATGCCATCCCCGAGGAGTACGGCGGTCTCGGCTTCACCATGTCCGAGGAGGTCCGGCTGGCGATGGAGCTCGGCTGGACCACGCCGTCGTTCCGCTCGATGTTCGGCACCAACAACGGCATCGCCGGTCAGGTGCTGGTCAACTGCGGCACCGAGCGGCAGAAGCAGCAGTACCTGCCCGGGCTGGCCAGCGGTGAGCTGGTGGCCTCGTTCGCGCTCACCGAGCCCGAGGCCGGCTCCGACCCGAGCGGCCTGCGCACGCGCGCGGTCCGCGAGGGCGACGAGTACGTCATCAACGGGCAGAAGCGCTTCATCACCAACGCGATCTGGGCCGACCTGCTGATGGTGTTCGCCCGCACCGGCGACGTCGACGAGGGCGCGAAGAACATCTCGGTGTTCGTGGTGCCGACCGACACCCCCGGCGTGACCATCGGTCCGAAGGACCACAAGATGGGCCAGCGCGGTGCGGTGACGTCGGAGATCTTCCTCGACGGTGTCCGCGTGCCCGCCGAGAACCTGGTCGGCGAGGTCGAGGGTGAGGGCTTCTCCGCGGCGATGCGATCGCTGGCCAAGGGCCGGCTGCACATCGCGGCACTGACCGTCGGCCTGGCGGACCGGCTGATCGAGGAGAGCCTGCGCCACGCCACGACCAACAGCCAAGGTGGCCAGAAGCTGGCCGAGTTCCAGCTGATCCAGGCGATGCTCGCCGAGAGCCGGACCGAGGCGTACGCCGGTCGCGCGATGGTGCTCGAGGCCGCCCGCAGCTGGGACGACGGCAGCGACCGGCGGACGGCGCCGTCGCTGTGCAAGCTGTTCTGCACCGAGGCGGTCGACCGGATCGCCGACCGCGCGGTCCAGATCCACGGCGGCCTCGGCTACATGCGCGAGGTGCCGGTCGAGCGGTTCTACCGCGACGCGCGGCTGTTCCGGCTCTACGAGGGCACCAGCGAGATCCAGAAGCTCATCATCGCCAAGCAGATGGTCAAGGAGTTCCAGGGGTGAGCGAGGAGCCGCGGACCGGAGCGGTCCGGGTCGAGGACCGTGGCCACGTCCGGATCCTCACCCTCGACCGTCCCGAGCGTCGCAACGCGCTCGACCTCGCCGACCGGCTGGACCTGCTCACCGCGCTCCGGGCTGCCGACCAGGAGGCGCGCGCCGTCGTCCTGACCGGCGCGGGCTCGGTGTTCTCCGCGGGCGGCGACATCCGGTCGATGTCGCAGGACCGCGACGTCGCCCGGCAGCGGCTCGAGGTCGTCAACGCCGTCGTACGTCAGCTGGTCACCGGCGACCGGCCGGTCATCGCCGCGGTCGAGGGCGGCGCATACGGGCTCGGCCTCGCGCTGGCAGCCGCCTGCGACCTCGTCGTCGCCGGCCGCTCGGCGACCTTCTCGACGTCCTTCGGGAGGATCGGGCTCGGCCCCGACACCGGGCTCGCCTATACGCTCCCGCGGCGCGTCGGGCAGGGGAGAGCGCGCGAGCTGCTCCTGACCGTACGCACCTTCGACGCGGCCGAGGCCGAGCGGATCGGAGCGGTCGAGACCGTCGTCGACGACGGCACCGCCCTCGACCACGCGGTCGAGCTGGCCTCGCGGCTGGCCGAGCTCTCGGCGCCGATGATCGCCGGCACCCGGCGCATCCTCATCCAGCCCGACCAGAGCCTCGACGGCGTGCTCGCGGCCGAGGCCGACCTCCAGGTCGACCTGCTCGGCGGCCGGCAGTTCGCCGAAGGTCGGGCCGCATTCCTCGAACGCCGGAGGCCGGACTTCATCAGCGCCTGAGCGGGTTGTAGGTCCGGTCGATCCGCGCGAGGCTTCAGACATGACGTCCCCGCTGGTCCGGGTCCACACGTTGACGACGCGCGTCGAGGCGCCGGTCGAGGAGGTCTTCGGGTGGCATCGGCGCCCGGGGGCGATCTGCCGGCTGACGCCGCCGTGGACGCCGGGCGAGGTGCGGGTGGAGGCGACCGACCTCGCCGACGGGACGGCGGTGATCTCGCTCGGCCGCGGTGTGGACTGGGTGGCCCGTCACGATCCTGACGCCTTCGACCCGCCGCACCTGTTCACCGACCGGCTCGCCTCGCTGCGGCCGCTGACGTGGACCCACCGGCACGAGTTCGCCGCCGACGGCGACGCCACGCTGGTCACCGACCGGGTCGAGACGAACGTGCTCGGGCGGATGGTAGACCGGACGCTCGGCTACCGCCACGCTCAGCTGGCCGCCGACCTCGCCGCCCACCACAGGACGTACGCCGCGGGCAGGTCGCTCACCGTCGCGGTCACCGGCTCGAGCGGGACCGTCGGGCGCGCCTTGGTCCCGTTCCTCACCACCGGTGGTCATCGGGTGATCCGGCTGGTCCGGCATGCGCCTGCAGGGGAGGGGGAGCGCCGCTGGGATCCGTCTGCTCCCGGCTCGGACCTGCTCGACGGCGTGGACGCGGTAGTCCATCTGGCCGGTGCGTCCATCGCGGGCCGCTTCACCGCGGCGCACAAGGCGGCCATCCGCGACTCCCGGATCGAGCCGACCCGACAGCTCGCCGAGGCGGCGGCCCGCAGCGGCGTACGCACCTTCGTCAGCGCCTCCGCGATCGGGATCTACGGCGCCGACCGAGGCGACGAGGTCCTCACCGAGACCTCGGCGCGGGGCACGGGCTTCCTCGCCGACCTGGTCGCCGACTGGGAGGCGGCGAGCCGGGTGGACGGGCCACGCGTGGTGAACGTGCGGACCGGGATCGTGCAGACCCCCGCTGGGGGACCGTTGCGGCTCCAGCGCCCGCTGTTCGCGGCCGGCCTGGGTGGCCGGCTCGGGAGCGGCGAGCAGTGGCTGAGCTGGATCGGCATCGACGATCTGGTCGACGTCTACCACCGCGCTGTCCTCGACGAGACCCTCGTGGGACCGGTCAATGCGGTCGCTCCCGAACCGGTCACCGGCCGGGTCTACGCCCAGACTCTCGCGCACGTGCTCCACCGGCCCGCGATCCTGCCCACGCCGACCTTCGGCCCACGGCTCCTGCTCGGCAAGGAGGGTGCCGAGGAGCTGGCGCTGGCGAGCCAGCGGGTCGAACCGGTCGCGCTCGCCGGCCACGAGTTCCGCCACCCCACGCTGGAGGCGGCACTGCGTCACGTACTGGGACGGTGAGGGTCAGGCCTCGCCGCTGAGCAGCAGGTCCGCGGCCACGGAAGCTCCGTCGACCCGGGCCGCGGCAGCCAGCGTTGTCGCCCGCGCGCGGACCTCGGGCGCCAACGCGGCGCCGAGAGCGGCGGTGAGCGACTCGACCGTCGGTGCGGCGCCGTCGTGGGCGACCCCGATGCCGAGCGCGGCCACCCGCCCGGCCCAGTAGGTCTGATCGCCGGCCTGCGGCACCACCACCTGCGGGGCACCGGCCCGGTAGGCCGTCGTCATGGTGCCCGCGCCGCCGTGGTGGACGACGGCGGCGGCCCGGCCGAAGAGTCGCTGGTGATTGACCTCGCCGACGACGAAGCAGTCGTCGCGACCGTCGATGACATCCAGCCCTGCCCATCCGCGCCCGATGACCACGCGCCGGCCGTGGGCGCGGATGGCCTCGACCGCGACCCGCACGCTCTCCTCGCCGACCGTGCGCATGCTGCCGAACCCGACGTACACGGGCTCCTGCCCGGCGTCGAGGAAGCCCAGCAGGTCGGCCGGGAGCGGCCGGTCGTCCTCGAGCATCCAGGCGCCGGTCTGCACGACGTCGAGGCTGGAGGTCCCGTGCCACGGGCCGAGGGTGGGATCGGCCGCGAGGAGGGGACGAGTGGTGAACATGAACTCGGTGACGTCGCTGACCGACGGCAGCCCGATCGAGAGCCGATGGGCGTCGATCGGCTCCTTGAACAGCTCGTTGAAGCCGCGCCCGTCCAGGCCGTCGACGACGTCCGGGCAGAAGAGGACAAAGTGGTAGGGGATGCCTCGCGCCTCGGCGACCGAGGGTGCGACGAACTGCGACATCGCGGTCGCCACGACCACGTCGCAGCCCGCAGCGGCCTCGGCCACGGTGTCGTACTGCGCCGTGATGAAGTCGGTCACCCGCTGGTGACGCTCCTCGGACGTCGGCGGCCGCTTCCAGGACCGCCACGGCTTCAGGAAGGGCACGTGCGGCACACCCTCTCGCGCCAGCAGGTCGACGAACTCCTCGTCCGGCGGCGCGCACATCCGCACCTCCGCGCCCCGCCGCTGCAGCTGCACCGCGAGCGCCACCATCGGCTCGACGTCTCCTCGCGACCCGTACGTCGACAACAGCACGCGCATCCATGGCTCCGTTCTATGGACATCGGGCCGCGCCCGAGAACGACGGCAGCATAAGGCTCCCGCGCCGCCGGGTCAGGATGTCGGGAGAGCGGTCCTGGTGAGGCTCTCGGAGATCTCCCACAGCCGGGCGGCGTCCTCGGCGACCAGCGGTCGGTAGAGCGCCTGCTCGGCGGGGGCGCCGCCGAGGTGCCCGGGCCCGCTGGGGCCGTACAGCCGGCCACCGGTTGCCTCGGGCGAGGTGGCGGCCAGCAGCGCGGGTAGGGCGGCGGTCTCGGGGGTGCCGAGGAGGATCCCGCGGGCCGAGAGCCAGCGGATCATGCGTACGGAGAGGGTGTCCGTCGTGCGGCCGATCTCAGGGCGAGCAGCCAGCAGGTTGGTCGGCGCGACGCCGGGGTGGGAGAGGTTGCTGGTGATGCCCCATCCGTTGGACCGGCTGCGCCGGTCCAGCTCGAGCCCGAAGAGACCGAGGGCGATCTTGGACTGGCTGTAGGCCTTCATGTCCTCATAGCTCTGCTCCCAGTTGGGGTCCTCCCAGTTGACCGCGCCGCGCCTGGCGGCGACGCTGACCTGGGACGTCACCCGGGCCTGCCCGGCTCGCAGCAGCGGCAGGATCCGGGCGACGAGGGCGAAGTGGCCGAGATGGTTGGTGCCGAACTGGAGCTCGAACCCGTCGGCAGTCGTCTGCCGCTCCGGCGGTGTCATCACGCCGGCGTTGTTGATCATCAGGTGGAACGGCTGGTCCTCGCCCAGCAGCGTCTCGGAGAGCGCCGCCACCGACGACAGCGAGGACAGGTCGAGGTCGCGCAGCGAGATCCGGGCCTCCAGGACGTGTCCGCGGATCGTGGCCAGCGCCTTCTCGCCCTTGCCGGCGTTGCGTACCGGCATCACGACCTCGGCCCCGGCCGCCGCCAGCCGGGTGGCCATCACCAGGCCCATGCCGTCGCTGGCCCCGGTGACCAGGGCTCGCTTGCCGGACAGGTCGGGGATCGTGATGTCGATGGGTCGACGTGGCATCGGTCTGCTCCTGGAGAGTGGCTCTTCGGTCGGATCCATCCTCGGTCGCCCACCAGCATCTATCCAGGGTCTGCCGATCCCAGCCTGCGACGGCAGCGCATGGGCCCGGCCCGCGGCGGGTACGTCGACAGGGTGAGCAAACGGGACCGCGACGTGGTGCGGCGTCTGCTGGACGCCGGCGGCACGACGTACGCCGAGGAGGCCGGCATCCGGCTCCGGGACAAGCCGTCCCCGCTGTACCGCCTCCTCGTTCTGGCCATGCTCTCCTCGACCCGGATCTCGACCGACATCGCGGTCGCCGCGGCCCGGGAGCTGTCGGCCGCCGGATGGCGTACGCCGCACCGGCTGCTCGACTCGACCTGGCAGCAGCGGGTGGATGCCCTCGGCCGGGCCCACTACCGCCGCTACGACGAGGGCACCGCGACCAAGCTCGAAGAGCAGGCGCAGTGGCTGCTGGAGACCTGTCGCGGCGATCTGCGCCGGCTCCGCCCGACCTCGCCCGACGATGTCGACGCGTTGATCGACGCACTCACCGACTCGCCCCGCATCGGCCCGGTGGGCGCCCGGATCTTCTGCCGTGAGGTGCAGGACGTGTGGCCCGAGCTGTCGCCCTTCCTCGACGGCCCGCTCCTCGACCAGGCTCGCGACCTGGGCCTGCCTGACGACCCGGAAGAGCTCGCTTCGCTGGCCCCCGGTGGACGCTGTGCCCCGCTCGCCGCGGCGCTCACTCGAGCACGTCACGGACTTCCCGAGCTCGAGGAGACCTGAGGCAGTCCCGCTGTGCGCGGTGATGCCGCTTAGGATCACCGCATGGTCAACGGGGAGTCGAAGAACGCGCCGAGCATGGCAGATGTCGCGGCCCTGGCAGGGGTCTCGCACCAGACCGTGTCCCGCGTCGTCAACGGCTCCGACGCCGTACGCGGCGACACCCGCGACCGGGTGCTGGCGGCGATCGACGAGCTGGGCTACCGGCGCAACAAGTCGGCGCGTGCTCTGGTGACACGGAAGTCGGGACGGCTGGGCCTCCTCTACACCCAGCCGCACCTCTATGGGCCGGGCACGCTGGCCGCCTCGGTCCACCAGGCCGGTCAGCGGGCCGGCTACGACATCATCCTGAGCCCGGTGCCGCACCTGGAGGCGACGTCGGCGGAGCGGGCGATCGAGGCGCTGCTCGACGACGCGGTCGAGGCCGTGCTCCTCGGCGTCTCGCACCAGTCGTTCGAGGACCTGGTCGCCCAGCTCACGGAGACGGTCGAGGTCGTGATGATCCACAGCGACCCGCCGGCGGGAGTGCGCTCGGTGGGGATCGACCAGCACGCCGGAGCCGTGCTGGCCACGCAGTATCTGCTGGACATCGGCCACCGCAACATCGCCCACGTGGCCGGTCCGGTCGGCTGGATCGACGCCCGGCAGCGCCGGGAGGGGTGGCTGGCCGCGCTCCGGGACAGTGATGTGGAGCCCGGGCCCGAGATCTTCGGGGACTGGTCGAGCAAGAGCGGTTACGAGGCCGGGGCCCAGATCGCCCGGGACCCCTCGGTCACCGCGGTCTTCGCGGCCAACGACTCGATGGCGCTCGGCGTGATCCGCGCGCTGCACGAGGCCGGCCGCCGGGTCCCGCAGGACGTGAGCGTCGTCGGCTTCGACGACGTCCCGGACGCCGCGTACCTCTGGCCGCCACTGACCACCGTCCGGCAGGACTTCGCCTCGCTGGGCGAGCTCGCGGTCGAGGTGGCCATCACGGCCATCGCCGAGGGGACCGTCGAGGTGCCGCCGCTGCTGGCGCCTGAGCTGGTCGTGCGTTCCTCGGCCGCGCCGCACCCGCGCGACTAGCCCTTCCACACAGAGCTCTGCCAGGAACACGTCGGTAACCCGCTCGTCATATGTTAGCGTTCACATCGCCTCGAACCCCACCCCGAGCCGTCGGGCAGAAACGGAGCCGTGATGACGCAGCGAGCAGGGCACCTGCCTGACCTCGGAGAGACCGCGCTCGGCATCGAGCTGGGCTCCACCAACATCAAGGCGTGCCTGATCGGGCCCGACCACGCCACCGTCGCGACCGGTTCCCATCTGTGGGAGAACGAGCTCGTCGACGGCCTGTGGACCTACTCGCTCGAGGCGGTCTGGGCCGGCGTGCAGGGCGCGGTCGCCGCCCTCGGCGACGAGATCGAGCGCCGCTACGGCACCCGCCCGGCCACGTTCGGGTCGATCGGGGTCTCGGCGATGATGCACGGCTACCTTGCCTTCGACGATGCCGGCGAGCTGCTGGTGCCCTTCCGCACCTGGCGCAACACCAACACCGCCGTCGCCGCCGCCGAGCTCTCGAAGATCTTCGGCACCAACATTCCCTTGCGCTGGTCGGTCGCCCACCTCTACCAGGCGATCCTCGACGACGAGCCCCACCTGCCCGAGATCGCCTCGCTGACCACGCTCGCGGGCTACGTCCACCGGGCGCTGACCGGCAACCACGTGCTCGGCGTCGGCGACGCCTCCGGTGTCTTCCCCATCGACCCGGCCACCGGGACCTACGACCAGCGGATGCTCGAGCAGCTCGGTCACCTCGCCGCCGCCAAGCGTCCTGGTCTGCAGGTCGAGGGGCTGCTCCCGCAGGTCCTCCCGGCAGGTGCCGACGCCGGCCGGCTCACCCCCGACGGCGCCGCGCTGCTCGACCCCACCGGCACGCTCCAGCCGGGCATCCCGCTGTGTCCGCCCGAGGGCGACGCCGGCACCGGGATGGTCGCCACCAACTCTGTCGCCAAGCGCACCGGAAATGTCAGCGCCGGCACCTCGATCTTCGCGATGGTCGTCCTCGAGGCGCCGCTGGCCACCGTCCACCACGCCATCGACATCGTCACCACCCCGGCCGGCGACCCGGTCGCGATGGTGCACTGCAACAACGGTGCCAGCGAGCTCGACGCCTGGGCCGGGGTCTTCGGTGAGTTCGCCGCCGCGCTCGGTCACCCCTGCGAGCCCGACGCCGTCTTCGGCGCCCTGCTCACCGCGGCCCTGAACGGCTCGCCCGACGGCGGCGGCCTGCTGGCCTACAACTACCTGGCCGGCGAGCCGATCACCGGCCTCGACGAGGGCCGTCCGCTGTTCGTACGCACCCCCGGCAGCCGTCTCGACCTCGCCGGCTTCGCCCGTGCCCAGGTCTACGGCGTCTTCGGCACCCTCGCCCTCGGCATGCGCGTACTCGCCGACCAGGGCGTCCAGATCGACGCGATGTTCGCCCACGGTGGCCTGTTCCGCACCGCGGGCGTCGCGCAGCGGCTGCTCGCCGCCGCCATCGGCGCCCCGGTCGCCGTCGGTCGCACCGCCGGCGAGGGCGGTGCCTGGGGGATCGCGGTCCTGGCTGCGTACGCCCGGGCCGCCGAGGCCGAGGGCGACCTCAGCCTGAGCGCCTATCTCGCCGAGCGCGTCTTCGGCGACATCGACCTCGAGGTCGTCGAGCCGGACGCCGCCGACCTCGCCGGGTTCCGGACCTACCTCGATCGCTACGAGGCCGGCCTGGACATCGAGCGCGCCGCCGTGGCCTCGCTCGCCCCCACCGCAGACATCGCAGACAGCGCACGAGACGTACAAGAAGGAGACCAGTGATGACGGGCATCCCCACCGCTCTTCGCGCCGCCGTCGACGCCGCCAAGGAGCGCGTCGCCGCGCTGCACGCCGAGCTGCCCCGCTGGGAGCTGGTCGTGTGGACCGCCGGCAACGTCTCCGAGCGCGTACCGAACCCGGATGGTGAGGACCTGCTGGTCATCAAGCCCTCCGGGGTCGCCTACGAGGACATCACCGCCGAGGCGATGGTCGTGTGCGACCTGGCCGGCAACCTCGTCGAGGGCGAGCGGTCGCCGTCCTCCGACACGGCCGCCCATGCGTACGTCTATGCCAACATGCCCGAGGTCGGGGGAGTGGTCCACACCCACTCCACCTACGCCACCGCCTGGGCCGCCCGCGGGGAGGAGATCCCCTGCGTGCTCACGATGATGGCCGACGAGTTCGGCGGACCGGTGCCGGTCGGCCCGTTCGCGATCATCGGCGACGACTCGATCGGGCGCGGCATCGTGGAGACGCTGCGGGAGTCCCGCAGCCCCGCGGTGCTGATGCGGAACCACGGTCCCTTCACCATCGGCAAGGACGGCCGCTCGGCGGTCAAGGCCGCGGTGATGTGCGAGGAGGTCGCCCGCACGGTGCACATCGCGCGCCAGCTCGGCCAGCCGCTGCCGATCGACCAGGGCCACATCGACTCGCTCTACGACCGCTACCAGAACGTCTACGGCCAGCACTGAGCTGCCCGCCCCGACCCACATCTCAGCACTGGAAGGACCCCCACATGAGCAAGCCCACAGAGCCGAAACCCTATGGCGACCGCGAGGTCTGGTTCTTCACCGGCAGCCAGGACCTCTACGGCGAGGAGACCCTTCGTCAGGTGGCCGAGCAGTCCCAGGAGGTCGCCCGCGCCCTCGACGCCTCCTCGGACGTACCGGCGAAGGTCGTGTGGAAGCCCGTCCTGAAGGACTCCGTGGCGATCCGCCGCGCGATGCTCGAGGCCAACTCCGACGACAACGTCCTCGGCGTCATCACCTGGATGCACACCTTCAGCCCGGCCAAGATGTGGATCGCCGGTCTGGACGCGCTCCAGAAGCCGCTCCTGCACCTGCACACCCAGGCCAACGTCGAGCTCCCCTGGTCGGAGATCGACATGGACTTCATGAACCTCAACCAGGCGGCCCACGGCGACCGTGAGTACGCCTACATCGCCACCCGCCTCGGCGTCGCCCGCACCACCGTCGTCGGCCATGTCTCCAACCCGGCGGTCACCCGCCGCGTCGGCACCTGGGTCCGCGGCGCCGCCGGCTGGGCCGCCACGCACGGGCTCAACCTGGTCCGCTTCGGCGACAACATGCGTAACGTCGCGGTCACCGAGGGCGACAAGACCGAGGCCGAGCTGCGCTTCGGCGTCTCGGTCAACACCTGGGGCGTCAACGACCTGGTGGCAGCCGTCGAGGCCGTCGACGAGGCCGCCGTGGACACGCTCGTCGCCGAGTACGAGGACCTCTACGACGTGGTCCCCGAGCTCCGCAAGGGCGGCGAGCGC
Organism: Nocardioides sp. NPDC006303; assembly: GCF_040613175.1. Taxonomy (NCBI): domain Bacteria; kingdom Bacillati; phylum Actinomycetota; class Actinomycetes; order Propionibacteriales; family Nocardioidaceae; genus Nocardioides; species Nocardioides sp. NPDC006303. The sequence continues at coordinate 20,783 of NZ_JBEXRR010000007.1, read as the reverse complement.
CACGACTCGCTGCGCTACGCCGCTCGTCAGGAGATCGCCATGGAGGCGTTCCTGGTGGAGCGCGACGCGAAGGCGTTCACCACCAACTTCGAGGACCTCGGCGGCCTGCGCCAGCTCCCCGGCATCGCCGTACAGCGGCTGATGAGCAAGGGCTACGGCTTCGGCGCCGAGGGCGACTGGAAGACCGCGGTCCTGGTGCGGGCCGCGAAGGTGATGGGGGAGGGGCTGCCCGGTGGCGCCTCCCTGATGGAGGACTACACCTACGACCTCACCCCCGGCGCGGAGGTCATCCTCGGCGCCCACATGCTCGAGGTCTGCCCCTCGCTGACCACCTCCACCCCGCGGGTCGAGATCCACCCGCTCGGGATCGGCGACCGCGAGGACCCGGTCCGGATGGTCTTCGACGCCGACGCCGGCGAGGGTGCCGTGGTCGTCTCCCTGGCTGACATGCGCGACCGCTTCCGGCTGACCGCCAACGTGGTCGACGTCGTCCCCCCGACGCAGGCGCTGCCCAACCTGCCGGTCGCGCGCGCCGTCTGGGCGCCGCGTCCCGACTTCGCGACCTCGGCCGAGGCCTGGCTGACCGCCGGCGGCGCGCACCACACGGTGATGTCGACCGCCGCCGGGATCGAGGCCTTCGAGGTCTTCGCCAACATCGCCCGCACCGAGCTGCTGGTCATCGACGAGTCCACCACCCGCCGCGGCTTCGCCGACCAGGTGCGGTGGAACCAGGTGTTCTATCGCGTGGCGCAGGGCCTCTGAGCGATCGGTGCACTCACCGAACCTTGGTGAGTGCACCGATCGCGCACCTGCACGATCCGTGCGGCGAAGTAGCGGATCCGGGTGCACGAATCGTTCACGATCGCCTGGGAATGGATCATCGTCGCCGGTCGCGAATCTGGTAGATGCGCTGGACGGAGACACCGGCGATCTCCGCGAGATCCTTCGCGGTGTGGCCGTCGAGGATGGCTTCGCGTACGCAGGCTGCCCAGAAGCTGTCGCGTCGGGAGGCCTCGCGTTGCGCGATCTCGCGATCGGCCTTTGCTTGTTCGACCACGACCTTCCAATCGCGCGGTGCGATGGCGATCGCGTCGTCGGGCCACCCTCCGCCGGCGGCGCTCAGGACCGTCCAGCCGGATAGGTCGAGAGCGTCCGCGGCCGTGCTCGAGACGGCGAGCTCGGCCAGGAGCTCGCCATCGTCGTTCCTCACCTGCACCGAGTCGGTCGAGCTTCCTTCGTGGTTGACGAGGGCCGCTCTGAACCGTGTTTCGCGGACGACACCGAACGGCGAGCCGACGACGACGGTCTCGATCGGCGCCCATCCGATCTCTCGTAGGAGATAAGTGATGCGATGTTCAGGAGAGATGAACGGGTCTGGGTCGGGCCCGCCCGGACGCAGTGCCGACGTGATCGTTTCCGCTGGGGTCGCCGGCGCCGATGCGGGCAGGTCACCACTCGGCACAATCTCGATGACGATCTCTTCGGGTTCGTGCTGTGTGATCGTCGCGAGTGCTGTGAATCCCATGTCCAGATTATAGCGCGCTTTAAAATCAGGGAACGACGCGACTGTGTTGGTCTCGACACGGATTCGTTCGTTCCTCACGAACCCGGCTCGACCAGCGGAAGCGTCAGGCCAGCACCTTCCGGGGGTTCATGACCCCGTCGGGGTCGATCGCCTGCTTGACGGCTCGCAGGAGGTCGACCTCGACACCCGTCTTGTACGCAGCGGCCGCATCCCGCTTGAGCGCGCCGATCCCGTGCTCGGCGGAGATGCTGCCGCCGAGCGCCGTGACGGCGTCGTAGACGATCCGGGTCAAGGTCGGAGCGTCCCGCTTCAGCGCCGCGTCGTCGCCGACGGGCGCTGAGATGTTGTAGTGCAGGTTGCCGTCCCCGATGTGTCCGTACGTCACCAGCCGCAGCCCCGGCAGCGCGGCGAGCAGCGCCGGGCCGACCTCGGCGACGAACCGGGACAGGGCGGTGATCGGCAGGGTGACGTCGTGCTTGAGGGTCGCGCCCTCGCTCTTCTGCGCCTCCGAGACGCCTTCGCGCAGCGCCCACAGCGACTCGCGCTGAGCGGGGCTGCCGGCGACCACGGCGTCGAGGAGCAGCCCCTGCTCGGCGGCGGCCGCGAGGGCCTCCTCGAGCCGCTCGTCCACGTCGGCGGAGGTGCCGGCGAGCTCGACGAGGCCGTACCACTCGTGCCGGTCCGTGAACGGGTCGCGTACGCCCGGCACGTGGGCGAGGACGAGGTCGACGGCCTGGCGCCCGAGCAGCTCCCAGGTGGTCAGCTGCCCGCCGCCGTGCTCGCGGAGCAGGGGGAGGAACGAGGTGGCCGCCTCCACCGACTCCAGCGCCACGAACGCCGTCGCCCGGCGCGGTGTCGCCGGCAGCAGCCGCAGCACCGCCGCGGTGACGATGCCGAGAGTGCCCTCGGAGCCGATGAACAGCTGCTTGAGGTCGTAGCCGGTGTTGTCCTTGCGCAGCGGCCGCAGCCCGTCCCAGACCCGGCCGTCGGGGAGCACGACCTCGAGGCCGAGCACCAGCTCGCGCATCATCCCGTAGCGCAGCACCGCGGTGCCGCCGGCGTTGGTCGCGATCGTGCCGCCGATGGTGCACGAGCCCTCCGAGCCGAGGGAGAGCGGGAAGAGCCGCCCGGCTTCCCTGGCGGCCTCCTGGACGGTCGCCAACGGGGTGCCGGCCTCGACGGTGAGGGTGTCGGCGACCGCGTCCACCTCCCGGACGCGGCGCATCCGGCCGAGCGAGAGCACGATCTGGTCGCTGCCGGAGTCCGGTACGCCGCCGCCGACGAGGCCGGTGTTGCCGCCCTGCGGGACGACCCCGACGCCCGCCGCCGCGCACAGCCGGACCGCGGTCGCGACCTGCTCGGTCGAGGCCGGGCGCACCACCGCGAGGGCGGTGCCGGTGAAGCTGCCGGTCCAGTCGGTGACGTACGCCGCCATGTCGGCCGGATCGGTCAGCACGGCGCTCTCGCCGAGGGCGGCGCGCAGGTCGGATACGAGGTTCATGCCGACCTCAGCCGTACGTGCTCGGGGCCGATCGCGGCGATGTCGGGAGTGCCGAGCAGGCACATCGCCCGCCGCAGCTCCTCGACCAGCAGCGTCAGGGTGGCGTCGACCCCCTGCTGCCCGGCGACCATCAGGCCGTAGAGGTAGGGCCGGCCGATCACCACGCCGCGGGCGCCGAGGCCGAGCGCCGCCGCGATGTCGCCGCCGGAGCGGACGCCGGAGTCGACGTACACCTCGGTCCGGTCGCCGACCGCGTCGACCACGGCCGGCAGCAGCTCCAGCGGCACCGGGGCGCGGTCGAGCTGGCGGCCGCCGTGGTTGGAGAGCACCAGCGCGTCGGCTCCCGCGTCCACACAAGCCACCGCATCGGCGACCGAGAGCACGCCCTTGACCACGACCGGGCCGTTCCAGTGTTCCTTGAGCCAGCCGATGTCCGAGGGCCGGATCGCCTGCTCGCGCAGCTCGTTGGACATGCCCCAGCGGCCGTAGTGCGACCCCTCGGGGAAGGTCGCGAACCGCAGCGGCTCGGTGGTCAGGATGTTGGCGACCCAGCCGGGATGGCGGGTCATGTCCGCGAACGTACGCAGGCTCAGCTGGGGCGGGATCGCGAACCCGTTGAGCTTGTCCTTGCGCTTCATCCCCGTCACTGTCGTGTCGATGGTCAGCATCAGCGCCTCATAACCCTGCGAGGCCGCCTCGGTGATGTGGTCCAGGGTCACCGCCCGGTCCTTCATCAGGTAGACCTGGAACCAGTTGCGCCCCTGCGGAGCCGCGTCGGCGACGTCGGTGATCGAGGTCGTCGCGTACGTCGAGAGCGTGTAGGGCACTCCAGCAGCGGCCGCCGCCGCGGCGACCGCCCGCTCACCGGTGTGGTGGCTGAGCCGGGTGTAGCCGGTCGGCGCCAGCACGATGGGTGCCGCGGCAGGCTGCCCGAGGATCGACGTACGCACCTCCGGCTCGCCCACCTGGCCGAAGGCCGTGGGCCGCAGCTCCACGCGGTCGAAGGCCGCCCGGTTCCGGCGCATCGCGTGCTCGCCGTCCGAGCCGCCGTAGACGTAGTCCCAGACCGCCGTCGGCACCCGCCGGCGCGCGGCCCGCTCCAGGTCGTCGACGCTGAGGCAGCGGGCCAGCCGGCGGTCGGTCGCCCGCCACCGGAACGGCCGCGGCCTCAGGAAGGGCGCGAGATCGCGCCATCGGGGGACCTGCCGGACGACTTGCCGGACAACCTGAGAATCGGCGGCCACGCTCTGGACTCCTCACCACTCATCGGATAAGTTCTGAACTTGTCATACAACTTAGCCCATCGAGGAGCATCCCGCCATGGCCGCCGACCGCATCACGTCACTGACTCTCTCCCACGTCGTCCTCCCGCTCGAGAACCCGGTCAGTGACGCCAAGGTGCTCACCGGGCGGCAGAAGCCGCTCACCGAGACCGTGCTGCTCTTCGTCGAGGTGACGACCGAGCAGGGCTTCGAGGGCATGGGCTTCAGCTACTCCAAGCGCGCCGGCGGCCCGGCGCAGTACGCCCACCTCAAGGAGATCGCCCAGGTCGCCATCGGCCAGGACCCCTCCGACATCGCCAAGATCTACGAGTCGCTGATGTGGGCCGGCGCCTCGGTCGGTCGCAGCGGTGTGGCGACCCAGGCCGTGGCCGCCCTCGACGTGGCGCTCTACGACCTCAAGGCGCGCCGTGCCGGCCTGCCGCTGGCCAAGCTCCTCGGCGCCCACCGCGACTCCTGCCGCGTCTACAACACCTCCGGCGGCTTCCTTCAGGCGAGCGTCGAGGAGATCAAGGAGAAGGCCACCGCGTCGCTCGAGGCCGGCATCGGCGGCATCAAGATCAAGGTCGGCCAGCCCGACTGGGCCGAGGACCTGCGCCGCGTCGCGGCGATGCGTGAGCACCTCGGTGACGCTCCGCTCATGGTCGACGCCAACCAGCAGTGGGACCGCGCCCGCGCCCGCCGGATGTGCCGCGAGCTCGAGCAGTTCGACCTGATCTGGATCGAGGAGCCGCTCGACGCCTGGGACGCGGTCGGTCACGCCGACCTGTCGCGCACGTTCGATACCCCGATCGCGACCGGTGAGATGCTGACCTCGGTGCCCGAGCACATGGCGCTCATCGACGCCGGCTACCGCGGCATCGTGCAGCCCGACGCGCCGCGCATCGGCGGGATCACCCCGTTCCTGAAGTTCGCCACCCTCGCCGCCCACGCCGGTCTGGCGCTCGCGCCGCACTACGCGATGGAGATCCACCTGCACCTGGCCGCGGCCTACCCGACCGAGCCGTGGGTCGAGCACTTCGAGTGGCTCAACCCGCTCTTCGAGGAGCGCATCGACATCCACGACGGCCAGATGTGGGTGCCGGACCGTCCCGGTCTCGGCTTCACGCTCAGCGACCAGATGCGCAAGCTCACCGTGGAGACGGCTAAGTTCTCGGTATGACAGTCAGTGCCGGGCTCGCCGACCGTGTCGTCTCGGGGGTCAAGGACCAGATCCTGGCCGGGGACCTCGCTCCGGGGGCGAAGCTGCCCTCGGAGTCCGACCTGGTCGCGACTTACGGGGTGTCGCGGACGGTGGCGCGCGAGGCGGTCACCCGACTGCGCGCCGAAGGCCTCGTCGAGACGTTCCAGGGGCGCGGCTCCTTCGTCCTGGCGGTGCCGGAGCCCTCGCCGTTCGCGCTGGAGTCCTCCGCGATCCGCACCCAGCACGACGTGCTCGACATGGTCGACTTCCGGCTCGGCGTGGAGTGTGAGGCGGCGGCCCTGGCCGCCGCCCACCTCGACGAGCAGGGCTCGCGCGCCATCGAGGAGGCGCTCGCCGCGCTGGCCACCGCGCATCCCGACGGAGCGGTGGAGGCCGACTTCGCCTTCCACCGCGCCGTCGCGGCCGCGACCGGCAACCGCTTCTATCTCGACCTGATGGACTCGCTGGGCCCGATGATGATCATGCTGCCCCGCACCCGGCTCGGCGACGCCTACTCGCCCAGCGACGCGCTCCACGTCGAGCGGGTGCAGCGCGAGCACGACAACATCGCGGCCGCGATCCTCGCCGGTGACGCCGACACCGCCCGGGCCGCGATGCGGGTACATCTGGGCAGCACCCGCCGCCGTCTGAGGCAGTGAAACACGTTGCCCCCATGGGCATCGCGTGAGTCTGCATCGGTATTGGCTCACGAGGTGTGAGCCTCGTCACGATTGAGGGATGAATTCACCTGCGAAGAAGTCCCCACCGAGCTCGACACTGACCCGGCGTCGGCTTGTCCAAGCAGCAACGGCCGCGCCGCTCCTCGGCGCCGCGAGCGGTGTCACCACCGTCGGCCTCACCACCTCCGCCGCAGCCGCCACGCCCACCTCCAACTCCGTTCGTGACGCGATGCTCCGGGCGGCGACCTACATGGACGAGACGGTGTCCTACGAGGGCGCCTACGTCTGGAGCTACCGCCCCGACCTCTCGCTGACCTGGGGCGAGATGGAGGCCCGGCGCACCATGTGCTGGGTCCAGCCGCCAGGCACACCGACCGTCGGGCACGCCCTGCTCGATGCGTACGTCGCCACGGGGGAGAAGCGGTTCCTGCACGCCGCCCGGCGCACCGGCCGGGCCCTCGTCCGTGCGCAGCGCCCCGAGGGCGGCTGGAACTACATCCACGACTTCGCGGGCTCGAAGTCGCTGCGGCGCTGGTACGAGTCGATCGGGATCAACGGCTGGCGCCTGGAGGAGTTCCAGCACCTCTACGACAACTCGACCTTCGATGACGCGGCCACCTCGACCGCCGGCCAGCTGATCCTGCGGCTGCACCTGCTCGACCCGCGTGACCGCGGCTTCAAGCGGTCGCTCAACAAGGTGATCGCCTTCATCACCGACGCCCAGATCACCGGTGGCGCCGGCGATGGTGGCTGGCCACAGCGGTGGCCGGTCGACCCGAAGGCGACCACCGAGATGCCGTGGCCGAAGAAGCTGCCGTCGTGGCTCCCCGAGGACGCCCGCGAAGGGATGGTCGACGGCGACTACACCCAGCACGTCACCTTCAACGACAACGTCCTCGGCGAGAACATCAAGCTCCTGCTGATGTGCGTCGTCGCCCTGGGCCGGGATGACCTCGTCGAGCCCGTGCGCCGGGCCATGGAGTGCGTACGCCGCATGCAGCAGCCCGCGCCCCAGGCCGGCTGGGGACTCCAGCACCTCGCCGAGGACCGCGACGGACGTCCGGCGGGCGCGGTGGCCGCCGGACGCTCCTACGAGCCGCGCGCGCTGACCACCCACACCACCCAGACCAACGTCGAGCAGCTCTTCACCTACTTCCAGCTCACCGGCGACCGTACGTTCCTCGAGGGCGTCCCGGCAGCGCTGGACTGGCTGGCGAGCTGCCGGCTGACCGCCCAGCAGCGGGCGGAGAACCCGCTGATCGCGAGCCGGACGCACCCGACCTTCGTCGAGCCGGGGAGCAACCGGGCGCTGTTCGTGCACCGGTTCGGGTCGAACATCGTCAACGGCGCCTACTACTACGACTACGACCACCACGACACGCTCAGCCACTACTCGGGTGGCCGGTCGGTGCCCGAGGCACGCCTGCGCGCCGACTACGACCGGCTCAGCGCGCTCACCGATGCCGAGGTCGCCGACCTGGTCGCGCGCTCACCGCTGACTCCCGTGCCGACGTACGATCTGCCGCCGTTCTTCTCGCTGCACGACCTGGGCCTCCTCGAGCTGCTCCGCGACACCTCCCACGAGGTCGAGGCGCCCGAGGAGACCGAGGTCGCGGAGGTGATCGCCGACCTCGGCGAGAAGGACTACTGGCTCTCCGCGGCCGAGGCGGTCACCAACCCGTTCCGCGGTCCGGGCACCCGGCATCCCTATGACGGGAAGGCCTACATGAGCAAGCACGTCGGGGACACCTTCGACACCTCGCCCTATCCCTCCGACAACCCGCCCGCAGTGCCGCCCTACCAGCCGGCCGAGCCGCCCCAGCTGATCAACACCTCCACGTTCGTGGCGAACCTGGGGACGCTGATCCGCGCCGCTGCCTCCTGACCCCTGAACTGACCCTGAAAAGAGGAACGGGTGGCCCGGCGACAGCCGGACCACCCGTTCCCCATGGGGGCCTATTTCTTCTGGTGCTCACCCAGCGGGGTGAAGCAGAACTTCCCTCCGGCCAGGCGCTCCTCGGGGCCCTGCGGGCCGTCGTCGATCGCGTCACCGAGCAGCTCGGCGGCGTAGACCTCGGAGTCGTCCTGCGGGTGGTAGCCGATCGCCTCGCCGGCCTCCAGGGACCACCAGTTGCGGGTGTTGCGGGAGATGCCCCACACCACCCGGAAGCCGGGCTCGGGGGTGGCCAGGCACGCCTCGAGGAGCCGGGCGCCGTCGTCGGGCGACATCCACGTCCACAGCGAGCGTCGGTCCCAGGGCTTCTCGAAGCACGAGCCGATCCGCAGCGCGGTCACGTCGATTCCGTAGCGGTCGTGGAAGAGGCTGCCGAGCGCCTCCATCGCGACCTTGCTGACGCCGTAGTAGGTGTCCGGTCGCGGGAAGACGTCGGCGGCCAGCCCCTCGGCGGGTGCGTCGTCGAGGTCGTAGAAGCCGGCCGCGTGGTTGCTCGAGGCGAGCACCACACGTGCCACCCCGGCGTCCCGGGCGGCCTCGAGGACCACGCGGGTGCCGTCGATGTTGGCCGAGAGGATGTCCTCCCACGGGGCCTCGACGCTGATGCCGCCGAGATGGATGATCGCCTCCACGCCCTCGGAGGCGGCGCGCATCGCCGCTTCGTCGGTCACCGACGCCTCGATGACCTCGACGGCCTCGCCCTCGGCGGGATCCTCGGGACGTGCGATGTCGAGGAGCCGAAGCACCCGGCCTTCACGGGCCAGGCGGGTGCGCATCAGCCGCCCCACGACACCGTTGGCCCCAGTGATCAGAACAGTCTGCGTCATGCGGTGCGCAGCTCCTCGACGGCGGAGATGTACTCGCCCAGGTCCGCGCCGTGCTTGTCGATGACGGACTTGGTGGCCTCGCGCCAGGGGGCGAGGTCGGTGATCTCGTTGATCGTGACGCCCTCACCGCGCAGCTTCCCCAGGTCGGCCTCGACCTGGGCGTCCCACTTCTCACGCTGGAACGGGGCGGCCTCGTCGGCGGCCTTCTGGAGCGCCTCCTGGTCCTTGGTGTCGAGCCCGGCCCAGGTGTCCTTGTTGATGAGGAGGACCTCGGCGACGCGCATGTGCCGGTCGAGGGTGTAGTTCTGCGCCACCTCGTAGTGGGACGCGGAGTAGTAGGACGGCTCGTTGTTCTCGGCACCGTCGAGCAGCCCGCTCTGCAGCGAGCTGTAGACCTCGCCGTAGTCCATCGGGGTGGGGGAGCCGCCGAGGGCCTTGATGAAGTCGATCTGCACCTGCGACTCCTGGACCCGGATCTTGAGTCCCTTGACGTCCGCCGGCGCCTTGATCGGCTTCTTCGAGGTGTAGAAGCTGCGGGCGCCGGGGTCGAAGTAGCCCAGACCCTTGAAACCGGCACCGTCGGCCTCGCCGAGCAGCTTCTTGCCGCTCTCGCTCTCGAGGAAGCGCCACAGGTGGTCGGCGTCGTCGAAGAGGTACGGCAGGCTGAACAGCCCCATCGCGGGCACGAACTCGCCCATCGGTGCCGAGCTGATCCGGGTCATCTCGATCGAGCCCATCTGCACCTGCTCGATCGCGTCGGACTCCTCGCCGAGCTGAGCGTTGGGGTAGACCTGGATCTTGATCCGGCCGTCGCTGTACTTCTCGGCCAGCTCGGCGAACTTCTTGTCGCCCAGCGTGGTCGGGTAGTCGTCGGGGTGGGTCTCGGCCAGCTTGAAGGTCTTCGAGCCGCCGCCTCCGCCGCCGCTGCCGGCGAGGGAACCGCCGCCACAGGCACTGAGCGCGAGGCCGCCGGCGACGGCCGCGGCGCCGAAGGCGCCTGCCTTGAACAGGGAGCGCCGGGCAACCGGCTTGGGGGATGTGGTGTTCACGGGTGGTTCCTTTCGAGAGGTGGAGTTACTGTCCGAGCGCGTCGGGGAGGGCGAGCGAGAAGAACGGGACGTAGGTGATCAGCATCAGGACGATGAGCATCGGGATGAGGAAGAGGGCCACTGTCTTGATGACCTTCTCGATGGACGTACGTCCGATGGCGCAGCCGACGAAGAGGACGTTGCCGACCGGCGGGGTGATCAGGCCGATGGCCAGGTTGAGGACCAGCATGATCCCGAACTGGACCGGGTCCATGCCGAGCCCGGTGGCGACCGGCAGCAGGATCGGCGTCATGATCACGATCAGCGGGGCCATGTCCATGATCGCGCCGAGCACGAGCAGCAGCAGGTTGATCATCAGCAGCACCACGACGACGTTGTCGGAGATGCCCAGCAGGGCGTCGGTGGCCAGCGCCGGGACCTGCAGGAAGGCCAGGAAGTAGCCGAAGGCACCTGCCGCCGCGATGATGAACAGCACCACGCCGAGCGTGCGCAGGGCGCTCTGCAGGATCGGGATCATCGCCTTGAGCGGAATGTCACGGTAGACGAAGAACGTCAGGATGAAGGCGTACAGGCAGGCGATCGCCGCCGACTCGGTCGCGGTGAAGAGGCCGCTCAGGATGCCGCCCAGGATGATCACCGGCATCAGCAGGCTGAGCAGCCCGTCGCTGACGATCTTGGGGACGTCCTTGAGCGGGACCAGCTCTTCCTTCGGGTAGCCGCGCTTGACCGCCAGGATGTACGCCAGAATCATCAGCGACGCGCCGAGCAGGATCCCGGGGATGATGCCGGCGGTGAACAGGGCGCCGATCGAGACGCCGCCCGCGGCCATCGAGTAGATGATCAGGTTGTGGCTCGGCGGGATCATGACCGCCTGGGTGGCACCGGAGACGGTGACGGCGACCGCGTAGTCGGTGTCGTAGCCGCGCTTCTTCATCATCGGGATCGTCACCGACCCGATCGCGGAGACGTCCGCGACCGAGGAGCCGGACAGGGCACCGAAGAAGGTGCTGGCACCGATGTTGACCATCCCGAGACCGCCGCGCACCCAGCCGACGAGCAGCCCGGCCAGGGCGATCAGCCGACGGGAGATGCCGCCGGCTCCCATGATCTCGCCGCCGAGGATGAAGAACGGGATCGCGAGCAGGGCGAAGGTGTCGAGACCGGCCACCATGCGCTGGCCGACGGTGGTCAGGGGGAGGCCGATGTAGAGGGCCTCGAAGACGGCGGCAAGGGCGAGAGCCAGGGCCACCGGGATGCGGAGGACGACGAGGACGGCGAAGCCGCCCAGCAGGATCGTGATGGCAAGAGGATCGATAGGCATGGGGGAGGCTCCTGGCTCAGTCGGTCTCGTCGGACTCGGCGTACCGCTGGGTGTTGATGCCGAAGGCCTGGAGGGTCGTGTAGAGGATGAGCATGACGCCGGCGACCGGCATCACCAGGTAGGAGACGCTGCGGGGGAGGCCGGTGCCCGGCAGGGTGGCGTGCTGGGCGTCGACCACGAACTGGCTGCCCTGGACGACCAGGAAGAGCCCGAAACCGAGCTGCAGCACCTGGACGACGCGGCCGATCACGGCCTGGATGGTCTCGGGGAACTTGTCGACCAGGAAGGTGACCGCGATGTGGGCGCCCTCGCGGAAGCCGATCACGGCGCCGAGGAAGCCGAGCCAGACCAGCAGGATGCGGGCGGTCTCCTCGCTCCAGCTGGGGGAGTTGTTCAGCAGCTCACGGCTGAACACCTGCCACAGCACGATCAGCAGCGTGGCGACCAGGCACAGGATGCAGAGGATCTCGAAGACCCTGTCGATCGCGCGCCAGGCGCGCCTGAATGTTCCGGTGTCGTTGCTCATCGAGTCATTCCGTCCTCGTCGCGGCGATGGTGGGGGACCTTGGTCGCCTCGGCGAGCAGGTGCTGCCTGTCCGCGCCCGCCAGACCGAGGTGGTAGAGGTGGATCTGGTCGATCCCGGCATCGACCAGCGCCCGCACATGGCCACCGAAGGCGTCCTCGGTGGTCGGCGGGAGAACGGTGACGTACGCAGCAGCCGCTGCCTTCCCGTCGACTGCCTGGACGAGCTGACGCCCTGTCTCCACCGAGGCCTCGGTGGTCGGCCAGCAGAAGGAGACGACCAGGTCGACGTCGTCGGCCGTGGTCGGGGTCAGGCCCGGGCTGGCGCCGGTGGCCCAGGGGTCGGGCTGGGCGTGCAGGGCGATCTCGACGACCTCGGGAGCGGCCTCGCGGACGGCCGCGATCACCCGGTGGCGGAGCTCGTCGGCCGAGGCGTGCCGGGAGGCGAGGATCGTGTCCAGGGTCGTCGTGTCCACCGTCGCGCCGGCGGCGTCGGCACCTGTCGCGGCGCGCAGGGCCGCGACCGTGGCCTCGGCGTCGAGCCCCCGGCCGGCCCAGTCCTCGCGGCAGGCCGTGCAGCAGCAGATCGAGAGCAGCTGCTGGGTGGCGGCGTCGTAGGCCCCGTCGGTCTTCTCGTGGTGCCCGCCGTGGCCGAAGCCGAGCTGGCCGCACGCCTCCAGGATGGCCGTGCTGGTCGGGGTGTCGCGTACGGCCTCGGCGGCCAGGGTCTCCGCGTAGCGGCGGACGTCCTCGTGGCGGGCGCACAGGGCGTAGGGGTAGGACTCGCCCCAGCAGTTGACGACCGCGAGGTCCGGGTTGGCCTCACCGAGGAGGGTGGAGTGGGTCAGCACGATCCAGGCGGCGACCTCGAACCCCGCCTCGGCGAGGATGCTCGCGGCCTCGCCGTAGGGGTCGGCCGCCACAGAGTCCTGCACAGCGACCCAGGTCGCGGCGGGCGGCACCAGCCGCGCGCCGGCCCACGCCTCGGCGCGCACCGGGCGGTAGAGCGCCGCGCTGCGGGCCTCGACGATCCGGTGCTCGGGGTGGAGCGGGGTCGCGGCGCGGGTGGTGTGGTAGGCCGCGGCGAGGGCGACCTTCGTGACTCCGAGGCTGCGGGCGCGGTCGGCGAACGTCGGATCGCCGATCACGTCCCAGGGGTAGGCATAGCCGACGACCGGTACTGGCAGTATTGCCCCGGTCTCGCCGCTGTCGATCTGTGTCACCGGTGGTTGCTCCTGGCTCGTCGTACTGTGACCGGGCCCACGTGTGGCCCCGGTCACAGGAGACTGTCAGGATGCGCGATTCGTGTCCAAGCCACTTATCGCATCAGGCGATACCCTGACGGTATTGGCCAATAGGGTCACCAGCGTGACGTGTTCGGCGTGAAATCCGGCTCGAACGAACGCATGTAGACGGTGTCCTCCCGGCGGCGCACACCGCAGCTGAGGTACTGCTCGTGCAGCTCACCGAGCAGGTCACGATCGAGCTCCACGCCCAGGCCCGGACCCGTCGGCACCGTGATCGAGCCGCCGCTGAAGTCGAGCACTCCGGGGCGTACGACGTCCTGGGTCTTCCACGGATAGTGGGTGTCGCAGGCGTAGGTCAGGTTGGGGGTCGCGGCGGCCAGGTGGACCATCGCTGCCAGGGAGACGCCGAGGTGGGAGTTGCTGTGCATCGACAGGCCCATCCCGAAGGTGTCGGTGATGCCGCCCAAGAGCGCCGACTGGCGCAGCCCGCCCCACAGGTGATGGTCGGAGAGCACGATCTGGACCGCGTCGGCCGCGATCGCCGGCTTGAGGTGCTCGAAGGCGATCACGCACATGTTGGTGGCCAGAGGTACGTCGGTGCGGGCCGAGACCTGCGCCATCCCCTCGATCCCGGGGGTGGGGTCCTCGAGATACTCCACGACGCCGGCCAGCCGTTCGGCGACCTTGACCGAGGTCTCCGGCGTCCAGGCGCCGTTGGGGTCCAGCCGCAGCGGCAGGTCGGGGAAGGCGTCTCGGAGCGCCTCGATCGCGGCGCACTCCTCGTCGGGGTGGAACACCCCGCCCTTCAGCTTGAGCGACCCGAAGCCCCAGCCCTCGACCAGCCGCTTCGCCTGCGCGACGATCTGCTCGGGGTTCAGCGCCTCGCCCCAGTCGTCGTCGGGCTGCCCGGGGTGACCGGCCCACTTGTAGAACATGTAGCCGCTGAACGGCACCCGGTCGCGCACCGCGCCGCCGAGCAGGTCGCTCACCGGACGCCCCGCCTCGCGGGCGACCAGGTCGAGGCAGGCGACCTCGAAGGGGGAGTAGACGGTGTCGACGGCGGAGGAGACGTCGAGCATGCCGCCGAAGGAGGCGCCAGCCCCGCCGGTCTCCTTGCCGAGTACGTCGACGACGAGCCGTCGCAGGCCGTGGGTGTCGTAGGGGTCCGAGCCCGGGAGCGCCTGAGCGACGGCGTCGAGCCGAGCGAGATGGGTCTCGTCGGCGTACGTCTCCCCGAGGCCGACCAGGCCGGTGTCGGTGTGCAGCTCGACGATCGCGCGCAAGGCCCACGGCTGGTGCACGCCGACGACGTTGAGCAGCGGCGGGTCGGCGAACGCGACCGGGGTGACGACGACCTTCGAGATGCGGCTGGCGTTGGGGCCGGCGCTCATGCGGTCGGCTTCACGGCGAGGACGGGCACGCCGGCGTCGAGCAGGATGCGCTGAGCGTCGCTGCCCAGCAGCGCCTTGCCGACCGGCGAGCGGCGGCGCAGGCCGATCACGATCAGCCGGGCGCCGGTCGAGGCGACCAGATTGTCGAACGTCTCCACGACATCGGCGCCGTGCGTGGTGTGGTCGACGCGGGCGTTCACCCCCGCCTCGGCGGCGCGGGCGACGAGCTTCGCGGCCGCGGCCTCGTCGACGAGGTCGGCGTCCACGGTGGCGCCGCGTCGCGGGCTGTTGACGATGACGACGTCGTCGCCGCGTGCCGCCGCCTCGGCCAGGCCGGCCTCGAGGGCCGCCTCACCTACCGGTGTGGGTACGTAACCGATCAGGATGGTCATGGTGTGCCTCTCTCAGCGGGTCGGGGTGTCGACGTCGTCGCGGTCGGTCGGGTCGGCGGCGACGGGGGCGGCCTTGCGCCGGGCCAGGATCGCCTTGGCGGCGGGCCAGAGGGCGACCAGGACGAAGGCGGCCAAGAGGGAGCCCGAGATCGGCCGGGTGAAGAACCCGGTCGGGTCACCGTCGAAGATCAGCATCGAGCGGCGCACGCCGTCCTCCACGATCGAGCCGAGGACGAAGGCGAGCACCATCGGGCCGGGCTCGAAGCCGACCTTCTTCATCAGGTAGCCGATCAGGCCGAAGACGATCATCACGAAGATGTCGAAGGTGGAGTTGTTGATCGTGTAGACGCCCAGGATCGTGATCAGCGCGGTGATCGGGGCCAGGATCGCCGGCCGCACCCGCAGGATGCGTACGAAGATGCCAACCAGCGGGATGCTCAGGACGAGCAGGATCAGGTTGCCGATGTACATCGAGTTGATGACGCCCCAGAACAGGTCGGGGCGCTCCTCGACCAGCTGCGGACCGGGCGAGATGCCGAGGATGAGCAGGGCACCGAAGAGCATCGCCATCGACGCGTTGGCCGGGATGCCGAGGGTCAGCAGCGGGATGAACGAGGAGGTCGCGGCGGCGTTGTTGGCGCTCTCGGGGGCGGCGACGCCCTCGATGGCGCCGCGCCCGAAGCGCTCGGGGTGCTTCGAGATCCGCTTCTCCGTGGCGTACGCGGCCAGGGAGGCCATCACCGCGCCGCCACCGGGCAGCACGCCCAGGACGAAGCCGATCACCGAGCCGCGGCCGATCGCGCCGGAGGACTGCTTGAGGTCCTTGCGGGAGGGCCAGATGTTGGCCACGGCGGCGGGTACGTGGGGCTTCCCGTGCCGCTCCTCGAGGTTGTAGAGGATCTCGCCGACGCCGAAGAGACCCATCGCGACGACCACGAAGTCGATGCCCTCGGTCAGCTGCAGGCTGCCGAAGGTGAAGCGCTCGGCGCCGCTGAAGCTGTCGCGGCCGATCGTGGCCAGCAGGAGGCCGAACGCGGCCGCGATCATGGCCTTGAGCTTGTTGCCGTTGCCGATGGTGGCGACCAGCAGGACGCCCAGCAGGGCCAGGGCGGCGTACTCCGGGTCACCGAAGTTGAGCGCCCAGCCGGCGATCAGCGGCGCCACCAGGGTCAGGCCGAGGATGGAGACGGTCGCTCCGACGAAGGAGCCGATCGCGGCGATGCCGAGGGCGGTGCCGGCCTTTCCCTGCTTGGCGAGGGCGAAGCCGTCGAAGACGGTGACCACCGATGAGGCCTCACCTGGCAGCCGGAGCAGCACCGAGGTGATCGTGCCGCCGTACTGGGCGCCGTAGTAGATGCCCGCCAGCATGATGATCGCGGAGACCGGGTCGATGCTGTAGGTGATCGGCAGCAGGATGGCGATCGTGGCAGCCGGCCCGAGACCGGGGAGTACGCCGATCAGCATGCCGATGAGCACGCCGATCAGGCAGTAGAGCAGGTTCTGCGGTTCGGTGACGAGCCCGAAGCCGTCGAGGAATGCGTTGACGTCCACTGGGGGCTCCGCTCAGAACAGGTGGGGCAGCGGGATGCGCAGCCCGTAGAGGAACAGGAAGTAGAACGCGGCGACCGTGGCGACCGAGGTGATGATCGTGCTGCGCCAGGACTCCCCGCCGAGGAACCTCAGCCAGACGACGCACAGCAGCAGCGAGGGGATCTCGAAGCCGATCACGGGCATCAGCAGGGCCAGCACGATGAACGTGACCAGGCCGACCGCGGGAAGGATGCTGGAGCGGGTGAACTTCTCGCTGTCGGTCAGCCGGCGTCCGACGACGAGCAGCGCCACGGACATCAGGGTGATGGCGATGCTGACCACGAACGGCCACAGGCCGGGCCCGGGCTGGCGCAGCGAACCCAGGCCATAGCCGTAGGAGAGCACCGCACCGCCGATGCCGACGACGAGAGCGACGAGCGCACCCACCACCTGGTAGACCGGTCCGCCGGCCGGAGGTCGTTCCTCCTCCAGCTCATGGGCCACCTCGGCCTGGATCTCGGCCAGGATGTCCTGGTCAGGAGAGGGGGTACGTCCGTCGCTCATCGTCATGCCTTCGTCGTGTGGGGCGGGAGTCAGCTCGCGCCGAGGTTGAGACCGTACTGCTCGACCAGGTCGGCGTACCGCTTCTTGTCCTCCTCGAGCTGGGTCACCACCTCGTCGCCGGAGATCTCCATCGGGGTGAGGCTGTTCTGCTTGTTGAAGGCCTGGTACTCCTCGGTCTTGAACGTCGCCTGCATCGCCTCGGCGATGGCGTCCTTGACGTTGTCCGGGGTGCCCTTCGGGACGGTCATGAAGCGGTACTGCGCGACCTCGACGTCGAGGCCCTGCTCCTTGGCGGTCGGGACGTCCGGCAGGTAGTCGACCCGCTCGGGACCGAAGACGCTCAGCGGGGTCAGCTTGCCGGACTCGATGTTCTCGATCGCCTCGCCGACCTGGATGCAGGCGGTGTCGACCTGGTTGCCGAGCACAGCGGTCAGCGCCGGGGCGCCGCCGTCGAACGGCACGGCCTCGGCGTCGACGCCGGCCGAGCCGTACGTCAGGCCGCAGGAGAGCTGCGCGCCCGTGCCGACGCCGGTGGTGCCGTAGGTGACCTTCTTCTTTGCGGCCTTGATGTCGTCGAGCGTCTTGAAGCCGCTCTTCGGGCCGGTGACCATGACGTAGTCGTCGCGGGAGACGCCCTGGACGACGTCGAAGTCGTCGAGGCTGGTGGCCTCGTCCTCGCTGACCGCCAGCGGCGTGATGGCGAAGAGCGAGGCGTTCTGGATGGCGATGGTCTGGCCGTCGGCCTCGGCCTTCGCGACCTTGTTGGCGGCGAGCGCACCGTTGGCGCCCTCCAGGTTGATCACCGGGAAGGACGCACCGAGCTCGTCGGAGAGGCCCTTGGAGACCGCCCGGCTGATCAGGTCGCTGGAGCCGCCGGCCGAGGCACCGACGTACATCTCGACGTTGCCGGCGGGATACTCCTCACCGTCCCCGCTGCCTCCGGTGGTGTTCTCGACACCGCAGGCGGAGAGGGCCAGGGCCGCGACGCCGGCTGTCGCGGCGAGAAGGTGGGTTGTCGTACGCATCGTTGCTCCTAGGTCCTGGTGGCCGGGCTCGGTTGTGGCAGGGGATGGCCCGACGTCGTGTGACCACCGACACTAAGAGTCTTAGCGATACCGGTCCAAGCCCGATTCGGCATAGAGTGTTCCACCTGGTGCATCGTGCTCTACTCTGGCCTGATGATCACGCTCGACCAGGTGCGCTCTTTCGTGGCTGTCGCCGAGGAGCTTCACTTCGGCCGTGCGGCCGAACGGCTGCGGATGACGCAGCCCCCGCTGTCGCGACAGATCCAGAAGCTGGAGAAGGCCGTCGGTGCGCAGCTGCTCGAGCGGGATAACCGCCGAGTCGCTCTCACGGGTGCCGGAGCGGCCTTCCTCGATGAGGCCTACCGGATGCTCAACCTGGTCGAGAGCGCAGGTGACCTGGCCCGTCGGGTGGACGCCGGCGCCGCCGGCGTGGTCCGGCTCGGCTTCACCGCGGTCTCCGCCATCTCGATCCTGGGACCCCTGCTGCGCCGCCTCACCGTCGAGCTCCCCGACGTCGAGGTGCGGCTCTCCGAGCGGGTCACCCTGGCCCAGGTCGACGGCATCCGCCACGGCGAGATCGACATCGGCCTGGCCCGCCCACCCTTCGACACCGAGCTGCTCTCCTCGAGGGTCATCTCCCGGGAGCCGCTGATGGCCGTACTCCCGCAGGGCCACCCGCTGGCCGAGCTCGACCGACCGCTCACACCGCAGGACTTCGAGGGCCAACCCGTCATCGGCTACCACCCGCAGCAGTCCCGCTACTTCCACGAGCTCTCCGTACGCTTCCTGGCCAACGCCCACCCCCGCATCGAGCAGCGCGTGCACCAGGTCCTCACCGCCATGCTCCTGGTCTCCGCCGAGCGCGGCGTCGGCTTCGTCCCGGTCTCGGCCAGCTCGCTCCACGTCGAAGGCGTCGTCTTCCGTCCCATCGAGCACGGTGGCGGCGATACCCGTCTCGACAAGGACCCCGAGCGTCCCGTTGAGCTCCATGCGATCTGGGCGCGAGGCTCTGTCAGTCCGGTCGTACGCCGGGTTCTCGATGCGATCATCCAGATGAATCGGTAGGTCCTACGCGGCTATCGGGTCGGCGGCGGGGTTTGGCGCGGATTCCTCGGGTTGCGCACGGGCCTGGGCACCGGGGGTGGCGGGTCCTCGACGGGAGAAGGCCTCCTCGTGCTTTTACAAGACGATGACACTTTGTGAATGCTTCACAAGCAGACGCATGAGTGAGCGGTCGTACGGAGCACGCTCAGGTACGCCGGGTGAACCGGATCCGCCCACTCGGGAGCCGCTCATACCCGTAGTTGGGGTCGTGGATCCGGCGATGATCGCTCGCACACAACAAGACCATGTTCCCCAGGTCGGTTCGACCACCTTCGGACCATGGTTTCAGGTGGTGGGCCTCGGTCCAGGCTGCTGGGGCGTCGCAGTCTTCGGCTTGGCAGCACTTGTCTCGTAGCCGGAGTGCTCGGTGTTGGATCGGGTACGCCAACCGGGCGGTTCGGCCGAAGTCGAGGATCTCGGAGTCGGTGCCCAACACGACCGGGACGAGGTCTGCGTTGCAGGCCATCCTCCGGGCCTCGGCGGCGGTGATCTGCTGACCGTCGAAGCCGAGGGCTGCGGTGCCGAGGTCCTTGCGGAGGTCCTCCACACTCATCGTGATGAACACTGTCGTCCCGTGGCCACCATGGCGGGGCAGTTGGTCGACGTCGTAGGTCTCGATGACCCGGGCGAACGCCTGGCCCAGCAGCCGGTCGTAGGGCGCTTTGCGGCCCTTGTCCTCGGCCGAGAGCTTCCGGGGCTGGGCCAGGGCGTCCAGCTGGGTCCGCAGCCGCATCCCGATGGCGCGGGAGACGCGGGCGTGGATGTCGATGGTGCCGTCGCCGTTGTCGCGGGAGGAGAAGAACGTGCGCCGTTGGGCGTGCTCCTCTTCACGCTGCAAAGCCTTGGCTTCAGCGGCTTCGAATCGTTCGGGGTCGATCTCGCTCAGGATCCGTCGTCCGACGATCTTCAACTCGTTCGCCGTCAACTGGCTGGCGTAGTCGACCAACAGCTTCTCCGCGAGGATCAGGTCCTCGGCGCTGGCCGCCGGATCGGTCTCGATCTGGTCGAGGGCTAGGGTGATCACTCTTGCCTTGTCCAGGGACACGACACCTTCAGCGAGGCCGGCGGCCACGACGGCGTACTTCGCGACTTCGGCTGCCAGCTTGATCTGCGAACGAGCGGCGCCCTTGTCGACGAGGAGCTCGGTTCGCAGCCACCCGGAGGCATCCTTGGCGCCGGTCTCCTCGGCGATGTCAGCGGCCGTGGCCAGCACCCGCAGTCTCAACGCGGTCTGCTGAGCTTGGAGCTTCTCCAACCTCTCCAGGAGGTCTTTCTTCTGCCCGGTGCGCCAGTAGGCTGGATCGGTGGCCAAGAGGTCTTGGAGGGCGGTCTCGATGGTCTTCAAGGCAGCGTCGATCGCGTCGCCGGGGTTGGTGTCCCAGGGGTTGATGTCGCGGCCGAGACTCATCGCCGTCCCTCCCTTCAAAGAGGTGTTGTGATGGCTCTGATTCTACGCTTCCAGCCCTTCTCTGACCATCCATTTCCCCAGGTCAAACCCGGTTTTCGCGGTGAGCGAACGGCCTAGCATCTGTGGAGGGTAAGTGGCCCGAAGGGCCACCCTCACGTCGTTCAACGCCAACCAATCGCACAAGATCTTCTCCGCGCCACACCCGGGCCGCCGCCCCGATAGCCAGCCAAATCTTTTCTCGACGGGCCCCGGTGTCAAGGACCGCGAGCGCGAAGGACC
>NZ_JBEXRR010000006.1:0-199775 GCF_040613175.1 Nocardioides sp. NPDC006303 | reverse complement strand
CGATCACCGCGACCGGGGCGTCGTTCGCCACGATGACCGCGGACCAGGTGACCGTCCTCGACCTCGACGGGCAGGTGGCTCGTCTTGACGAGCCGACTCGGCGGGAATTTCGGTCAGGACGGGCCGACTCGCCGAAATCAGGCCGAGCCGCGCGCGGCCCAGTCGCGCAGGGTGTCGATGCGGGCCTTGAGCTGGTCGGCGTTGGCGACCGCGGCAGGCGGGCCGCCGCACTCCTTGCGGAGCCGGTTGTGGGTGACGCCGTGGGGCGTCTTGGTGCGGTGGTGCCAGGCGGCGACCAGGCCGTTGAGCTCGCGGCGAAGCACGGCGAGCTGCTCGTGGGCGGCGACCGCGGCGACGGGCTCGTCGGCAGCGACCGGCGCGGAGGCCGACTTCTGCTTGCGAGCCCGGTCGCTCTGCCGCTGCTGGAGCAGCGTCTTCATCTGTTCGGTGTCGAGCAGCCCGGGGATGCCGAGGAAGTCCATCTCCTCCTCGGAGCCGACGTGCACCTCGCCGGAGTGGCCGAACTCGCCGCCGTCGAAGAGCACCCGGTCGAAGCGCGCCTCGGAGCCCATGGCCTCCCAGGCTCCCAGCTCCTCCTCGGAGGCGCCTTCCTCGGCGTTGGCCGCGGCCATCAGTGCGTCCTCGGCGGCGAAGATGTCGTCCTCGCTGGTCACCTTCTTGCCGAGCACATGGTCGCGCTGCAGCTCCAGCTCGGAGGCGAAGCCGAGCAGGTTCGGGACCGACGGCAGGAAGACGGAGGCGGTCTCACCCCGCGTGCGAGCACGTACGAAGCGCCCCACCGCCTGCGCGAAGAAGAGCGGCGTCGAGGTGGTGGTCGCGTAGACCCCGACCGCGAGCCGGGGCACGTCGACGCCCTCGGAGACCATCCGGACCGCGACCATCCAGCGGTCGTCGGACTCGGAGAACTTGGCGATCTTCTTCGAGCCGGCCTTCTCGTCGGAGAGCACCACGGTCGCGCTCTGCCCGGTGATGGTCTTCAGCGTCTTGGCGTAGGAGCGGGCCGAGTCCTGGTCGGTGGCGATGACGAGCCCGCCCGCGTCCGGGACGTGACGCCGCACCTCGGTCAGGCGCTTGTCGGCGGCCGCCAGCACCGACGGGATCCACGATCCGGCCGGGTCGAGCGCGGTCCGCAGCGCCTGCGAGGTCAGGTCCTTGGTCAGCGGCTCTCCGAGGTGGGCGGCGATCTCGTCGCCGGCCCGGGTGCGCCACTGCATCTGTCCCGAATAGGCCATGAACAGCACCGGCCGGACGACGTGGTCGCGCAGCGCCTCGGCGTAGCCGTAGGTGTAGTCGGCAGCCGAGCGCGGGATCCCGTCCTCGCCGGGTGCGTAGGTGACGAAGGGGATCGGGTTGGTGTCGGAGCGGAACGGCGTACCGGTCAGTGCCAGCCGCCGCGCAGCCGGCTCGAAGGCCTCCCGGACCCCCTCGCCCCACGAGAGCGCGTCGCCGGCGTGGTGCACCTCGTCGAGGATCACCAGCGTCTTGAACCGCTCGGTGCGGATCCGCATCGCGAGCGGGTTGACCGCCACCCCGGCGTACGTCACCGCGATCCCGACATAGTCGGCGGAGGTCTTGCCCTGTCCGGCCGAGTAGGTCGGGTCGATCGCGATCCCGGCCCGCGCGGCCGCCTCTGCCCACTGGACCTTGAGGTGCTCGGTGGGCGCGACGATGGTGACCCGGTCGATCAGTCTGCGGCCGAGGAGCTCGGCGGCGACAGTCAGCGCGAAGGTCGTCTTCCCAGCACCGGGCGTCGCGACGGCGAGGTAGTCACGGGGCTGCTCGGACAGGTATTTGGACAGCGCCTCCTGCTGCCAAGCGCGCAGCTTGGTCGCAGTTCCCCAGGCAGCCTTGTTGGGCCACGCGGGTGTGAGTGCGCCGGGAAGATCGGCGCGACTCACTCGTCGTCGCCCTCGCCGCCGCTGGGCGGCATCCCCTCGAAGATCTCTTTGCAGTCGGGGCAGACCGGGAACTTGGACCCGTCGCGGCTCGGCACCCACACCTTGCCGCACAGCGCGACCACGGGCGTGCCCATGACCATCGCCTCGGTCAGCTTGTCCTTCTCCACGTAGTGGGAGTAGCGGTCGTGGTCACCCTCCTCGGTGGGGACGTCCTGCTCGCGGATGTCCTCCCGTTCCTTGACGGCTTCTTTCGTGCCGAATCCCAGGATGCCCATGACCCCAACCTTACTAGCCCGCTAATTCAGTTCGGGGTCGGGCGGTCGCGTGGCGTGGAAGGCCAGCTCACCGGGCTGGCGACGGAGCACCGCTGCCCACATCGAGCTCACGTCGTCGAGGAAGGAGTCGTACGGCTCGCTGTCGACGACATACCAGGACCCTTCGTCCACCTCGCCCTGGACCTGAGCCGCGCCCCAGCCGGCGTATCCGGCGAAGATGCGCAGCCGCGACAAGGTGCCGTCGACCAGTTCGACGGGCGTGTCGAGGTCGAGCAGTCCGAGGCGCCCGACCACGGGCCGGAAGCCCAGCGGCGGGTCGTCGGAGTCGACCAGGAGCGCGACCGCGATCGCGGAGTCCGTGCTCACCGGGCCGCCCTGGAAGAGGACGTCGGGATCGGCGACGGAGGTCGCCCACGGGTGCAGCACCTCGGCGACCGGCACGGGCGAGGGACGGTTCAGCACCACGCCGAGGGCACCGTCGTCGTTGACCTCGATCAGGAGCACCACGGTGTCGACGAAGTTGGGGTCGCGAAGCTCCGGGGTGGCTATCAGCAGCCGCCCGGCGCGTACGTCCTTCTTCTCCGTCATGACGCCATGATCGCACCACCCCGGTCACGTCAGCCGCAACAAGAAACCAACAAAGCCCGCCGATCGGAACGAGACAGGAAAAGGCCCCGGGGCCGGCACTTAGGGAGGTGCGGAGGGAGTCCGCGGAGGGAGCGCACCGGCACCCGGGGCCTGGTCAGACGGCCCGTACTCAGCTCAGGCTGCCGAGCGGACCGCTCGGAACATGTCGACGAGGCCGGCGAAGGGCCCGCGCTCGACGACCTCGACGGCCGGTTCGTACTCGGCGCGGGCACGAGCCTCGATCATCGAGCCGAGACGGACGCACTCGGCGTCGGCGAAGGCGCCGCGGCCGGCCATGACCGCGAGGGTCAGGTGCTCCTTGGCCTGCGACTTGGCCAGCGCGGTGGCCATCGCCTCATCGACAGGGAGCGCGTGATAGCGGTCGAGGACCGTGCGGATGCCGGGCAGGTCGTCGGCAGCGCCGTGCCAGGCCCGGACGACGGCGTCCTCGAGGTCCATCGGCTGGGTGGCGAGCTCGCTCTCGATGCGGCCGGACAGGCGGGTGTGCCAGCGCAGCTGCAGGGCGGCGAGCAGGTCGAGCTCGTCCGTGAAGGTTTCGGTGACGCCGGGAAGATCCATGGGCAGCAGACCGTCTCGACGCTCGTCGATCACGGCGACCACGCCGCGGAGGATCTCTCCGCGCTTGTGATGGCTGGTCCAGCTCATTTGTCGGCTCCTTGCGGAAGGTGAGCACTCACATACCGTGAGTACGTACCTATAGTATTGGACATACTGACGGTATGGCCAACACCTGGGACGGTGATTCCGAACACGGCCGTTAGAGTGGACGAGTGGCAAAGTCGTCCGTGAGCAAGCTCGTCCCCAAGGTTCCTCCGCTTCCGTCGGTGCCGGGGATGTCACGGAGGCAGCAGTTCTCCGCCTCGACCAAGAAGACGCTCGTCGAGGTCGCGGAGCGACTCTTCACCGAGCACGGCTACGCGAGCACCTCGCTGGACGCCATCGTGGCCGGGGCCGAGGTCACCAAGGGCGCGCTCTACCACCACTTCAGCGGCAAGCAGGCGCTCTACGAGGTCGTCTTCGAGAAGGTCGAGGCGGCCACCGCGCAGAGCATCGACGCCGCCATGCGCGAGACGAAGGACCCGTGGGAACAGGCCCGAGCCGGGCTGCGTACGTTCCTGGAGGCCGTCCAGCAGCCCACCTACCGCCGCATCGTCGTGCAGGAGGGTCCTGCTGTCCTCGGCTACCAGCGCTACCGCGAGCAGGAGGAGCGCTCCACCTTCACCGTCGTCGAGGACATCGTCGCCGCCGTCCTGCGGGCCGGTGACCGGAGCGTCGACGACGAGATGGTCGCGACCTTCGCCCGGCTCTTCTTCGGCGCGATGTCGGCGGCCGGCGAGTCCGTCACCGAGGCCAGCGACCCCGAGGACGCGGCCGAGCGCATCGAGCTGGCCGTGACCTACCTGCTGACCGGGGTCCAGACCCTGGCGAAGCAGGGCGTCAAGGTCGAGGACATGCGCTGAGAGCCCGATCTCTGGGCGCTACTTGACGATCACGCCACCGGGCTCGACCTGGCCGTTGCCCTTCGGGATCAGGTCCAGCCAGACCTTGCCCGGCGGGATCTCGATCGCGGCGCCGCTGGCGTCGGTGAACGTCACCGCACCCTTCTCGCCCTTCTTCACCCAGGTCGCCTCGACGATCTGGCCGGCACGCATGATCCACGCCTTGCCCCGGCCGGTGAAGTGCGAGACCGGCACGATCGCGCCGCCCGGGTCCTTGTAGGGGGCGATGGTGGTCTTGGTCTGCGCGACCACGACGGTGTCGGCGAGGAACTGGCCGCTCTTGGACATGTAGTTGTTCTGCAGGCGGTACTTGCCGCCCTTGAAGACCCAGTTGTCCGTGCGCGCCTGGGAGAACTTCACGTCGACGGCCTTGGCGGGCTTGCCACCGGTCAGCTTGGTGGTCGCGTCGCCCCAGGGCATGAAGTCGCCGGGCCGCTTGGCCTTGCCGTCCTTCGCGGCCGCGTTGCCGGCCTTCGCGACCTTGCCGACCACGCTGTGCAGGAAGTCGTGGGGCTTGCTGGTGTCGCGTACGACGTAGGGGGTGGACATGTCGATCCACTCCACATCGTGCTTCTTCAGCTGCGCGAAGGTGTACGGCGCCGCGCCGCTGGTCATGATCTTGGCATCGATCGGCGCGGCGATCCCCGCGTCGGTGGCCCGCATCGAACGGACCGGACCGGCCTCCTTGGGAAGCTGGGAGTAGTACGCGACGGCCAACCGGGTCACGCCACCCTCGACCAGCTCCTGGACGACCATGTCCGCCTTGGCGAGACCGTACTGCGGGTCGCTGGCCGCGGTGTTGTCGATCTTGACGATGTAGGCGGGATGCTTGCGTGCGGCGGTCTGCCCCTCGGGGAGCTCGACGCCCGTCAGCGGCTCGTGGTCGGGCTCAGCGGGCGCGGACGGCGACGCCTTCGCATCCGTCGGCTCCTCCGAAGACCCACAGCCGGTCAGGACCAGCCCCGCGGCGGCCAGCGTCGCCGCTGCTCGCAGGAAGAACCCCGGGCGGGACGTACGCATCATCAATCTCCATCTGCATCGGCTCATTACCAAGACGAGTGACAGACGGTAATCGTTGCGGTTGACGCGCCCGCGCCCGGGGTTCCTTCTTCGAAGGACTCAGGCGACGGTGGCGCCACCGTCGACATAGAGGGTCTGGCCGGTGATGTAGGAGGCCTCGTCGCTGGCCAGGAAGGCCGCGGCGGCTGCGATGTCGGCGGGCTCGCCGACGCGCTTGACCGGGTTGGCGTCGGCCGAGAGCTTGCGGAAGTCGTCCACATCGAGCCCGAGGCGGGCCGCGGTCTGGTCGGTCATCTCGGTGGCGATGAACCCCGGCGCGATGGCGTTCACGTTGACGCCGAACGGGCCGAGCTCGAGCGCGAGGGTGCGGGTGAAGCCCTGCACGCCCATCTTGGCGGCCGAGTAGTTCGCCTGGCCGCGGTTGCCCAGGGCCGAGGTGGAGGAGACGTTGATGATCTTGCCGTACTTCTGCTTCACGAAGACCGCCTGCGCGGCCTTCGACATCAGGAAGTGGCCCTTGAGGTGGACGTTCATGACCAGGTCCCAGTCGTCCTCGGTCATCTTGAAGAGCAGGTTGTCGCGGGTGATGCCGGCGTTGTTCATCAGGATGTGCAGGCCGCCGAGCTCCTCGACGATGCGAGCGACCGCGGCCTCGGTGTCCTCGGCCTTGGCGACGTTGGCGCCGATGCCGACCGACTTGGCACCCTCGGCCAGCGGAAGCTTGGCGGCGGCCTCAGCGGCGGCCGCCTCGTCGAGGTCGATGATCGCGACCGAGGCACCCTCCTCGGCGAAACGCGTGGCGACTCCGAAACCGATCCCGCGCGCTGCACCGGTGATGACTGCGACGCGTCCGTCGAAACGACCCATGACTCAAACTCCTTTGGTTGTGACCAGGCCCACGAACACGTGCGGCCCCCGCCGACAATAGCGAGGGCCGTACGTCATGTCGCGAGGTGTCTACTGATTGGTAGGTTCCATCAATTCTCCAGCCAGGCGTCGCGCGCAGCCACGCCCAGGTCGGGGTGGTCGGTGAAGAACGCGTCGACACCGGCGTCGAGGTAGGGACCAACCTCGCAGCCCAGGTCACCGATAGCGATCGGGTCGGTGCCGATGCGGCACTCGGTGGGGAGGTTCTTGTTCTCGGCGCGCATGGTCCAGATGACGGTCGGCAGCCCGATGCGCTGGGCGCGGTCGGCGAGGTCGGTGGCCTCGCCCAGGGTGCCGTCAGCGTTGCGCGGGATGAAGTAGAACTTGTACGGCGCCACCTGGTCGGCGTACCTCTTGATGCCTCGCAGGCCCCTGTTGGTGACCAGGTAGTCGTTGGTCACGCCGGTGCCGGCGACCACCTGGTCGTAGGGCGCGCCGCCGAAGTCGATCAGCTGCACCAGCGGCGTGTCGACCATGCGGTTGAGGTCCTTGAGGTTGCTGACCTCGAAGGACTGGATGACCGCCGCGGCGCGCTTGCCGCCGAGGCCGTGGCGCTTGAGGCTCTTCGCGAGCGGCTCCTCCAGGGAGAGACCGATGGAGTCGAAGTACGTCGGGTGCTTGGTCTCCGGGGCGACGCCGATGGTGCGGCCGGTCTCGGCCTCCTTGGCGTCGACCAGGTCGAGCACCTCGTCCAGGGTCGGCACCTCGTAGAGGCCGTTGTACGCGGTGTTGGCCGGGCGGTCGCCCGGGATGCGCTCCTTGGCGCGCAGGGTCTTCAGCTCGGCGAGGGCGAAGTCCTCGGTGAACCAGCCGGTCAACGCGTTGCCGTCGATGGTCTTAGTGGTCTTCCGCGCCGCGAACTCGGGGCGGTCGGCGACGTCTGTCGTGCCGGAGATCTCGTTCTCGTGGCGGGCGACGAGCACGCCGTCCTTGGTCGAGACCACGTCGGGCTCGATGAAGTCGGCACCCTGCTGGATGGCCAGGTCGTACGCCGCCAGGGTGTGCTCGGGCCGGTAGCCGGAGGCACCGCGGTGACCGAAGACGATCGGGTCGGCGTGCTTGTGCTTGGCCGCCTGGACGGCGGTCGTGGTGGTGGCCGTCGCGGAGGCGGGGTGCGAGACCAGAACGGTCCCGGCGGCGAGCGCCGCGGCGGCGGCAAGCGCGAGAGTACGCATGCGAGTGGGGTTCAGCGTGGTCATGCCCCGATCACACCGGCCCAGGGAGTCTCTGGGGCCGGTGTGCGGTGAACGTGGCGTGACGATCTGCCGAAGCGCCTCAAGCAGCATCGCCCAAGTCTAGGGAGGGAGTACGCCGCCCTGCGATCACTTCGCGGAGCACGTCGGGGCTGTTGGTGATGATGCCGTCGACACCGCGGTCCAAGACGGCGCTCATGGTCGCGGCGTCGTTGACCGTCCAGGAGTGGATGTGCATCCCGAGCGCGTGCACCCGGGCGACGTAGCCCGCGTCGAAGGAGCCGAAGTGCGGGTTGATCTGGTCGGCCCAGGTGTAGCTGTCCAGGTCGGCGTAGGCCGGGGTGCCGAGAAGGCCGACCGGCACCTCGGGCTGGACGCTCTTGTAGGTCTTCATCGAGTCGAAGTCGAAACTCTGCACGGCGAGGCGGCCGGCGGCGACCGCGGCGGGCACGTAGCCGGGGAAGGACTCGAACTCGGCCGCGACCTTCTTCTCGATCCCCGGGTAGAGCTCCGGCGACTTGAGCTCCATCAGGATCCCGGACCGCGTCGGCCGCACCTGCTCGACCATCTCCCTCAGCGTCGGCACCGGCTCGCCGGCGTACTTCTCGCTGAACCAGGAGCCGGCGTCCAGCGTCTTGATCTCGGCGAGGGTGAAGTCCTTGACGTTCCACGGCGAGCGGCCGGGGAAGCGCTGCTCGACGTCGGTGGTGCGCGACAAGGTGGTGTCGTGCATCAGCACGAGCTCGCCGTCCTTGGTGGCCTGCACGTCCGACTCGATCCAGTCGGCCCGCTGCTCGATGCCGACGGCGAAGGCCGCGAGGGTGTTCTCGGGTGCGTAGGAGCTCGCCCCACGGTGGGCGGTGACGGTGATGTCGTCGGCCCGGTTGGCCTCGACGGCGTTGACCGCCACCGGAACGATCATCGTGCCTGCTGCCAGCGCGACGCCGGCCAGTGTTGAGGTGAAGGTTTTGGACGCGACGGACGACAGCGACATTGCGCACTCCCCGGATCAGTGGACAACAACTGATCTCGAGTGAATCGGCCCTCCCCGACCTCGCCCCGACGCCTTGATGGCCGAAGCCGTACGCCTCGGTGAACTCAGCCCGGAGTCAGCCCAGCACGGCTCGCAGCCGGTCGGCGTACACCTTCTGCTCGCCCTCGCGGTATTTGTGGCGCGGCCAGAAGAAGCCCTTGAGGCCGTCGCCGCGGGTGCGGGGAACGACGTGCAGGTGAAGGTGCGGGACGGACTGGCTGACCACGTTGTTGATCGCCACGAAGCTGCCCTGGGCGCCGAGTCCGTCCACGACCGCTGCGGCCAGGCGCTGGGCGTTGACCACGAAGCGTTCGTGCAGGTCAGGAGGGAGATCGAGCAGCGTCGCGAGATGCTGTCTGGGCACCATCAGGATGTGGCCCTTCTGGACCGGCCGATGGTCGAGGAAGGCCAGGAAGCCGTCGTCCTCGAAGACCACCTCGGCGGCCAGGTCGCCGGCGACGACGTCGCAGAAGACACAGCTCACGACTCGTCTCCCCACGACAGCGTCGCGACGACGAGGTCGATGGTCGGCAGGGCCAGGTCGGCGAGGTCGGGGTGCGGGAAGGAGTAGATCAGCCGCGACTCGTAGAGCCGGTCGGGCGAGGCCACCCACCGCTCCCCCACGGTCGTGGTCTCAGCCTGCAGCGGGTGCCGCACCATGCCGAACGGGGCCGGCCGGCTCAGCGCGACCGCCAGCCCGGCCGGGCGCCGCCCGACCCGCTGCAGCCAGTAGGCCAGGAACGCCGCGCCCTGCTCGACGGCCGCGTCCTTGGCGGCAGCCATCCACTGTGCCCAGTCGGGCTGCTCGACCCTGGACCGCTGCACCTTCGGGAGGACCTTGGCGGCCAGGTCGGCGAGCTGGTAGTCGCGTACGTCCTCGTCGGACATGTCCACGACGTACCACTCCTGCGCCTTCGGCAGCCGCAGGTCGACGTGCGGCTTGGGGCCGATCGCCTTGAGCACGTCCTTGATGCCCGCCCGGAACCGGTTCGGGCCGGCCGGGTCGAAGGTGACGTACGCGATCTCCTCGATGTTGGCGGTGAGGAACTCCCGCAGCCCGTCGGCGCTGCGCAGCTGCGCGCGCCGACGGGTGTCCTCGGCGAGGAAGGTCTCCAGCGCCTCCTGGGAGGAGAAGAGCATCGCCTCGTACGGTGGCCGGTTGCCGCGAACCCCAGGAAAGACCCTGATCCGGGCCTCGTCGAGCTGGGGAACGACAACCTGCCCCGTACGCAGCGCGGCACCGACCGCGTCGGCGTCAGCGGCGGCGAGCGCCGCCTCCAGCGCGCGGTTGCGGTAGCCGTCGATCATCTTCCGAGGCTAACCCTCGGACCTGGCCGGATCGGCCTAGGCAGCGCCGAGACGCTGTGGCGTGTCGTCGTCGCAGGTCGCGAAGAAGTTCCCGACCTCGTCGACCATGTGGCTGAACGACTCCGCCGCGAAGAGCACCGGCTGGTAGTGGGTGATGTCGTAGTCGACCGTCGCCATCTGGGCGAAGTCGATCGGACGCACCTCCACCTCCCGCATCTCCTCGATCTCGCCGTAGGACGAGAGCAGCCCGGCCCCGTACGCCTTCAGCTCCCCGTCCTCATGGAGCACACCGAACTCGATGGTGAACCAGAAGACGTCAGCCACGACCTGGAGCGCCTCCCTGGTCTCGACGCGGCGCGCGGCGGCACCGGCGAGACGCTTGACCTCGGCGACCTGAGGGTCGGCGAGGAGGTTCCCGTGGCCGATCACCTCGTGGATGATGTCGGGCTCCGGGGTGTAGAGCGGCACGGCGTGGTGACGCAGGTACTGCGTCGAGTGGAACTGCCCGTCGGCCAGGCTCCCGTAGAACTCCTCCAGCGGGACGATCCCCGCGGCCGGGACGTACTCGAAGCCGGTCAGGGGCTTCAGACCGGCGCTCACCTCGTCGAGCTGCGGCACCCGGTCCTGGGGGAGGTTGAGAGCCTCCACGGCCGCGATGTAGTTGCGGCAGGCGTACTTCGCGTGCAGCGGTGCGATCTCACGGCACACCGTGCGCCAGATCTCGTTCTCCGTCTCGGTGTAGTCGATCCGGGGCACCGCGTCCCCCGGCTTCCAACCCAGCGCCGCGGCAGCGATCTCGCTCCGCCGTGCCCGGTAGTCCTGGTCTGCGAACCCGGGGTGGTTGTCCCCCAGATGCACCTCGACCTGCCCATCCTCGCCCACGGTGACGGGCGAGTAGAGCTGTCCTTCCTCGAACATCCTTACCTCCATGTGACGTACGCCTCACAACCCTATCGCGCACGCAAGAGAAGTCATCCCGCCAGGGAGATGAACAACCGGAAGTCTTCCGACAGACGCGACCAGGCAAGAAACACCAGCCACGCGGAACCAGGGGGTGCGGGTGGCGAAGCCCCCGCCGCGACGCGAAGCGTCGCCTGAAATGACAAACCGACGTGGCCCTCCGTCAGGAGGGCACACGTCGACCAAAGGTTTGTGGAGCTGCGGGGAATCGAACCCCGGTCCTCGAGCGCCGTGCCAGGTCTTCTCCGGGTGCAGTCTGTGGGTGGCGTTCTCTCATCCCCGGGGCTCGACGCAGACACGTCCCCGACAGGCTCAGCCGACTAGATGTCCCTCATGCCCCGTCGGCATGTGCATGAGGTGGAGTCTCCTAGATGACGCCTGGATCCGAGCCGGAGACGGATACTCGGTCAGACGCTTCGATCACCGCTCAGGCGGCGAGAGCGAAGGAACTGCGCTTAGCGTTGGCAGTTATTGGTTTCCAGCGATCGTTTACGAGATGACGCTGGCTCCTCGACCCGCTTCCCCTGGGAGCAACGTCCCAAGTCGAAACCGATCAGCCCCTTTTGAGTTTTCAACGCCTGCAACCAGGCAACAGGACAACACTACAGTCCCCCGCCGGCATTCCCCACTCGGTTTATCCCGTCATCCCCTTGAGCTTGCGGCCGACCTCGACCTCGGCCTCGCGCTTGGCCGTACGCTCGGCGATGGTGTTGCGCTTGTCCCACGACTTCTTGCCCTTGGCGACGCCGATCTCGACCTTGGCGCGACCGTTGAGGAAGTAGAGGGCGAGGGGGACGACGGTGAGGCCCTTCTCGGAGACCTTGCGCTCGATCTTGTCGATCTCGGCACGGTGCAGGAGGAGCTTGCGCTTACGGCGGGCGGAGTGGTTGGTCCAAGTGCCGTTGAGGTATTCGGGGATGTGGATCCCGTGGATCCAGGCCTCGCCACGGTCGATGTCGACGAAGCCGTCGACCAGGGAGGCGCGACCCTCACGCAGCGACTTCACCTCGGTGCCCTGCAGGACCATGCCGGCCTCGTAGGTGTCCTCGATGTGGTAGTCGTGCCGCGCCTTCTTGTTCTGCGCGATCATCTTGCGCCCCTGCTCCTTCGCCATTCCTCTATTCTCTCAGGCCCGAGGGCACCAGCGCGAAACGTTTGCTGTGCGACGCCGAGACGTCGGGTCAGCCGCACACCGCCTGGTCGATGAAGTCGGCGACCGCGTCGTCGACGTCACCGTCGGCGGTCGGCGTGACCGCGACCGTCGCCTGACGATGTCTGTCCTCGGTCGCGAACGACCACGTCTGGTACGCCAGCGCGTCGCCGTCGTGACCATAGACAGGCACGCCGCACGAGGTGTTCGTCTCCCACCGCAACCCCAGGCCGTACGTCTCCCCCTCAACCCCTGGCGTCTTCATCTCCTCGAGGAGGTGCTCAGGGATGAGGCGGCCGGCGAGCAGCGCGGCGTAGAAGGTGTTCAGGTCCTTCGTCGTCGAGATCAGCTCGCCCGGCGGACCGAAGACCGAGGGGTTCATCACGGTGAAGTCGATGAGCCGCGTCGCGCCGTCGCGCCGGACCGGGATGTAGCCGTGCATGTGTGGTCGGCCGATCCACGGCGACGTTCCCGGCAGTTCGGAGTGACGCAGACGCAGCGGCTCGAGGATGCGGCGCTTGACCTCGATGTCGTACGACCGCCCGGTCACCCGCTCGATCACCTGGCTGATCAGCAGGTAGCCGGTGTTGGAGTACGCGAAGGCCGAGCCCGGTGCGTGGGTGGGTCGCTCGGCCAGGCCGCGCCGGGTCAGCTCGTCGACGGTCCAGGTGCGCCATCGGTTGTCCGCGAACCACGGGTCCGGCGGCAGCTGGAACGTCCGTACGACATCGAACAGGCCACTCGTATGGGCGAGCAGCTGTCGCAACGAGATCCGCTCCCCACCGGGTACGACGCCGGGCAGCCACTCCTCGATCGAGTCTTCGAGCCGCAACCGATCTTCCGCCACCAGCTGGAGGACGACGGTGGCGAGAAACGTCTTCATGACGCTCCCCGCGCGGAATCTGCTGCGCATCGGCACCTTCCGTGACGTGCCCAGCTCGGCGACCCCGCTCGATCCGCGCCACACACCACGTTCGGTGCGAACCTCGGCGACGACCCCGATCGCTCCGGCGGGGACGATCGAGTCGAGCCGACGTTGCAGGGCCGGGTCGTCGGACTCCGTGCGCGCCGCGGCGGGCGCGACGATGGCGACCGATGCGGCCAGTGCCGCGACCGATGCGATGAGCATGCGAGACGTCCCGAGCCGGTGAGTGAGCGACATGTCTCGATGCTCGCCCGTCCACGGTTCCGGGCGCATCGGGGAAGCCCCCGTTTTGCCGCTGGGGGACTACCCGCCGATCAGCGGCATCGGGTCGACCGGAGTGCCGTCGCGCAGGATCGTGAAGTGCAGGTGGCAGCCAGTGGACCAGCCGGTGGTCCCTGCGTACGCCACGGTCTGACCCCGCCCGACGGCCCCTGAGGTCCTCGCGTAGCTCGAGATGTGGTTGTAGACGGCGGTGTAGGAGCGCCCGTTGACCTTGCCGAGATACAGGTGCAGGCGGTTGCCCCACACGCTGGAGTACGAGGTCGAGATGATCTGCCCCGAGTCGACGGCGAGCAGCGGGCGGCCGCAGGGCGCGGAGAAGTCGGTGCCGTTGTGCAGCGAGACGTAGCCGTAGATCGGGTGCTTGCGGATGCCGTACGGCGAGGTGACGTAGGTGTCGGTCACCGGCTGCCCGAAGAGCCCGCCGACCGACCCGACGTTGCGGTCGGAGCCGGAGCCCGCCGAGGCGAGCGACCGGATCTTCGTACGCAGCGCCGACTCCTCGGCCTCGAGCTTGCGCAGCTCGGCGGCGTCCGCCGCTCGGGCCGCCTCGGCCGACTGCTTCGCGGTCGCTGCCTGGTCGGCCAGCGTGGACATCTCGGCGTGGGCCGCGGCGGCCTGGTCCCGGAGCGAGTCGACCTCGGCGACCAGCTGCCGGGCCTTCTTCTCCTTGGCCGCGATCGCGTCGGTCGCCTCCTGCACCTCGCCCTCACGGACGACGAGCATCGTCTCGGTCGCCTCCATCCGCTGGAGGGTGGCGTCCTGGCCCGCGGAAGCCGCGTCCACGTACGTCTGCTGGCGCATCAGGTCCTCGAGGGAGCCTCCGGAGAGCAGGGCCGCCGCCTGGGCGAGCTGCGGGTCTCCGCCGGTGAACCGGGTCAGGATCGCGTCGCGCATCTCCTCGCGCTGCACCTTCACCTCGGCCTGGCCCTCGGCGAGCTCCCGCTTCGCCTCGGCGAGCAGCAGCTTCTGCTCGGCGAGCTCGGCCTCGAGCTTGTCGTGCGCGGCCTGCACCTCGACGAGCTTGGCGTTGAGCTCATCGAGACGGGTCTGGGCCTGGTCGAGCTTCTTCCGGGCCGCGGCGTACGTCGCCGACGCCTTGCGCAGGCCGGCGCTGGAGTGCTCGAGATCCTCGGCGGCGGCCTTCTGGTCCTGCTGGACCTCGCGCTGCTCCTGCTCGAGGCGGTCCTTCTCGTCGGCTGAGGACGGAAGGGTGGGCGAGAGCAGCACGGCAGCCACCACGGCGCAACAGAGCACAGCGGCGAGCGAACCGGCACGGGGGAAGACGTGCACGGCTCCGACGGTAGGGGATCCGGGTCAGACCTTGATGTATTTGCGGGTGAGCAGGAGTGTCGGGACGAGCGTGAGCAGGATGCCGAGGATCGCGACGATCGCGAAGGAGCTGAAGAACTCCTCCCAGCCGACCCACTGGGTCACCGCGGTGGACGAGAGCCGCTGCTCGACGCCGAAGTACATCACCGCGGCCAGCGCGATCCCGGACAGCCCGATGCCGACCAGGGCCACCACGAGCGACTCCAGGAGGAACGGCAGCGCGATGTAGAGGGTCGAGGCACCGACCAGTCGCATGATCCCGATCTCACGACGGCGGGCGAAGGCTGCCAGCCGGATGGTGTTGGCGACCAGCAGCAGCGCCGCGATCACGAGCACGATCGCGCCGACCAGGGCCGCGCTCTGCAGCCCGTCGACGGCGGCGAGGATGGGTCCGGTGACCTCGTGGACGTCACCGACGTGGTCGATGCCGTCCAGGCCGGCGACCGCCTCGATGATCTCGGCGGAGTGGTGCGGGTCGGTCATCGTGACCCAGTAGGACTCCCACATGTCGCTGGACTTGACCACCGGGTCGGGACCGCTGACGCCTTCGACGTCGAGAGCCTGCAGACGCTCGTAGGCCTGCTCCTGGCTCTCCTCCTCGATCTTGTCGACGTACCTGTTGTCCTCGAGAGCGTCGGTGATGACCTTCTTCTGGCTGTCGTCGACCGCGCCGGCGCACTGCGGGTTGCGATCGTTGGCGCCGTTGCACATGTAGAAGGTGATCTGCAGCTCGTCGCCCCAGACCTCCTCGGTCAGCTGGGCCTGCTCACGCAGCAGCAGGCCGACGCCGGCGAGGGTGAGCGAGACGAGCAGCGTCAGGGCCACCGCGACGTGCATCGACAGGTTGCGGCGTAGCCCCTGGCGGAGCTCGGTGAATACATAGCGCAGCTGCATGGCGGGTCGAGGAACCTTTTCTGGGTTGTAGAACCTGGTCGAAGGTGAGGGGGTCCGGGGCTCAGAACTGAAGCCTCAGAATTGGGCTCCGTAGCCGCCCTGGACCTGGTCGCGTACGAGGTGGCCGTGCTCGAGCTCGATGACGCGCTTGCGCATCTGGTCGACCATCTGGACGTCGTGGGTCGCCATCACGATCGTGGTGCCGGACCGGTTGATGCGGTCGAGCAGGCGCATGATGCCGACGGTGTTGCCGGGGTCGAGGTTTCCGGTCGGCTCGTCGGCGATCAGGATCATCGGCCGGTTGATGAACGCGCGGGCCACGGCCACGCGCTGCTGCTCACCACCGGAGAGCTCGTCGGGCATCCGGTCGCCCTTGCCGTCGAGACCGACCAGCTCGAGCGTCTCCGGGACGCGCTCCCGGATCTCGCGGTTGGAGTGACCGGTCACCTGCATCGCGAAGGCGACGTTCTCGGCGACGTTCTTGTTGGCCAGAAGGCGGAAGTCCTGGAAGATCGTGCCGACCTGGCGGCGCAGCCGCGGCACCTTCCAGCCGGCGAGCCGGTTGATCTCCTTGCCGGCGACGTAGACCCGGCCGGTGGTCGGGCGCTGCTCGCGCAGCATCAGCTTGAGCGCCGTCGACTTCCCCGAGCCGGACTGGCCCACGAGGAAGACGAACTCCCCCTTCTGGATGTCGATCGAAAGGCTGTTGAGGGCGGGGCGCGCCTGCCCTGGGTAGGCCTTGCTGACCTTCTCGAAGCGGATCACCGCACCGAGGGTAGTGCAACGGTGGTGGGCTCAGCACTTCGGCTCGGAGATACCTGCCCCTGTACTCTGACGGCGTGCGCTCTGCAGTCCGGATCCTCATCGGTGCCGTAGTCCTCACCGCGATCGCGGTCGGGGTCGGCGTACTCACCCTGAAAGACGACGAGCCCGAGGTCGCCGAGGTGAAGGGCGACCTGAGCACCGCGGACACCACCACGATGCACGTACGCCGCGGCGCGTTCTGCGACCGCGTCCCGACCGAGGACGCGACCGAGGCCCTCGGCGGTGCCGCCAAGGAGAAGAAGGCCTACGGCGACGGCGACCAGACCGCCATCTCGGGCGGGGTCAACGACGTCGCGCAGGAGTACGGCTGCATCTGGACCGGGCCGGAAGACTCGGCCACCTCGGCGCGGGCCTGGGTCTTCGCGCCGCCGGTCACCCTGGACTGGGCCACGCAGATGACCAAGAGCGTGCCCAAGGGCTGCAAGGCCGCCTCGACCCCTGCGTACGGGAAGCCGTCGGTCGCCCTCACCTGCACCGACGCGAAGAAGCAGACGAAGGTGGTCCACCGCGGCCTCTTCGGCGACGCCTGGCTCTCCTGCGAGCTCACCGGCAAGGCCGGCGAGGCGCCCGCGACGGTCCAGAAGCGCGCCTCCCGCTGGTGCCTGGTGACCCTCACCGCGGCCGCCGCTGACGCCTGAGGTTCTCGATCGAGAACCGGTCCCGGCGCGTCGTTTGCACCGACCTAAAGTCTAGTGCTTTAATCGACTTAGTCGCTCGGGCCGGGTAGGCACCTCACCGGGCGGCGCGCGCCGCCGCGGGCACTGAGTCAGAGCAGGGCCGGCTGGCGAGAGCGGGTGGGGTCCTTAGGGATGGGGATCCCACCCGCGACGCGGGACGCGTCGCATCCAGCACCGCGACGCGAGCCAGGCCAGGACGGTGTCGGCGAACTCGGCCGGCTGGTTGCGATGCACGAAGTGACCGACGTCGAAGTGGACGAGGTCTGCGTGCGGAATCCGCTGGGCGACCTTCTCCAGGTCCGACTGCGGGATGTGGCTGTTGCCGCCACCGGCCACGATCAGGGTCGGCATGGGCAGCAGCTCGAGCTGCTCCCACATCCACGCGTCGTACATCGTGGCCTCGACCAGCAGGGACGCGATGCACTCCCAGTCGTGGGGCATCGGCCTGGCCGGGCGCCCGGGCGACCTGCGCCGGCGCGGCGCGGGTGGCACCACGTCCTCGATGATCAGCCGGGAGACCAGGTCGGGCCGGTGCATCGCGACCAGGAGGGCGACGTTGCCGCCGGTCGAGTGCCCCACGACCACGGCACCCGAGATCCCGAGCGCGTCCATCGCCACGATGACGTCGTCGGCGATGAGCCGATGGGAGTACTCCGAGGCCCAGTCCGAGTCCCCGTGCCCACGCATGTCGAAGGCATGCACCCGGTGGGCAGCCGCGAACGGCGGCACCACACCCTGCCACCGCTTCGCACTGCCTCCGAGCTCGTGCAACAGCACCATCGGCACCCCGTCCTCAGGACCGTAGGCGTCATAGACGTACGCCGCTCCCCGGCCCGGGAGTGGAAGCCTGGTGCGCGTCAGCGCATCCATCAGGTCAGTTCTGTTCGGCCTTCTCGGCGCCGCGGCGCCACCGGATGCCGGCCTCGAGGAACCCGTCGATGTCGCCATCGAAGACCGCCTGCGGGTTGCCGGTCTCGTAGGTCGTACGCAGGTCCTTGACGATCTGGTACGGGTTGAGCACGTAGTTGCGCATCTGGTCGCCCCACGAGGCAGCGACGTCACCCTTGAGATCCTTGAGGTGGGCTTCCTCCTCGGCCTTCTTCAACGCGAGGAGTTTGGCCTTGAGGACGATCATCGCGGCGGCCTTGTTCTGCAGCTGCGACTTCTCGTTCTGGCAGGAGACCACGGTGCCGGTGGGGATGTGGGTCAGCCGGACCGCGGAGTCGGTGGTGTTGACCGACTGGCCACCCGGCCCCGAGGAGCGGTAGACGTCGACCTTGATCTCGTTCTCGTCGAGCTCGATCTCGTCGGTCTGCTCCAGCACGGGCACGACCTCGACCGCGGCGAAGGAGGTCTGACGACGGCCCTGGTTGTCGAAGGGGCTGATCCGCACCAGACGGTGGGTGCCGGCCTCGACGGAGAGGGTGCCGTAGGCGTAGGGGGCGTGGATCGCGAAGGTGGCGGACTTGAGCCCGGCCTCCTCGGCGTAGGAGGTGTCGAAGACCTCCACCGGGTACTTGTTGCGCTCGGCCCAGCGGACGTACATCCGCATCAGCATCTCGGCGAAGTCGGCGGCGTCGACGCCACCGGCGCCGGAGCGGATCGTCACCAGGGCCTCGCGGGCGTCGTACTCCCCCGAGAGCAGGGTGCGGATCTCCAGGCTCTCGACGGCCTTCTTGACCCGGCCCAGCTCGGCCTCGGACTCGGCGAGCGAGTCGGCGTCGCCCTCCTCCTGGGCCATCTCGACCATCAGGCCGAGGTCCTCGATGCGGGTGCGCAGCTCGGTGAACTTGTTGAGCTCGCCCTGAAGCAGGGAGAGACGGCCGGTGACGCGGGTGGCGTTGTCCTGATCGTCCCAGAGGTCGGGCGCGGCGACCTGCTCGCCGAGGTCGGCGATCTCCTTGCGCATCGCGTCCAGGTCCAGCACCTGGCCGATGGTCTGCATCGTTGCCTGGAGCTGCTTGATCTCGGTGTCGAATTCGGGGCCTGCCACGTCTTACAGGTTACTTGACGCGTGGTGCCGCACCCGATTCGCGGACCCACAAATATGCGCTCGCCCTCCGGCACGGGGAACCGGAGGGCGAGCGCCAGGGGGATATAGGCCCCGAGAAACCTCAGGCCTGGTGGGTCGAGCCGGCGAACCAGCCGTCCCAGGCAGCCTCTTCACGAACGGACGCGCCCGGCTTGGGGGCGTGCAGCATGATCGCCTGACCATTCTCCCAGCGCAGGAAGATGCCCACGTGGTAGACCGGGCTGCCCCAGAACATCAGGTCGCCGCGCTGGATCTGGTCGTTCGGGACCGTAGGCAGCGCAGCAGCCTGGTCCCGCGAGACCCGGGGAAGCTCGATGCCGGCGGCGCTGAAGGCGTACTGCGTCAG
Source organism: Nocardioides sp. NPDC006303 (assembly GCF_040613175.1). Lineage (NCBI taxonomy): Bacteria > Bacillati > Actinomycetota > Actinomycetes > Propionibacteriales > Nocardioidaceae > Nocardioides > Nocardioides sp. NPDC006303. Next base: position 180,533 of record NZ_JBEXRR010000006.1, on the reverse strand, counting down.
GCCGGAGCAGTCGAACGAGCTCGGACCGGTGGCACCCCAGACGTACGGGTCGCCGATCTGCTCCGAGGCGACGCTGATCGCCCGCTCGATCTTGCCCTCCTGGCTCGCAGCGAAGGCCTTCGCCTCTGCCTCGGCCTTCTTCTTCGCCTCCGCGGCCTTCTTGGCGGCGATCGCTGCCTTGCGCTTCGCCTCGGCGGCCTTGCGGGCTGCCTCGGCCTTGCGCTCCTGCACCTCGACAGCCCTCTCGAGCTGCTTGATGTCGGTGAGCACCGCCGTGGGGGTGGCCGAGGCCTCCAGCGTCGGAGCCTCCACCAACTTGGCGGGCTCGACGGTCGGCTCGACGGTGGTGGTCTCATGAGAGACCGGGGCGGCGTTGGCGGCGGGCACTGCCACCAGGGCACCGGCGGCGATGCCGCTGGCAGCGATGCGGCCGACGAGCTTGCCGTGGCCGCTGAGCGATCCTGCGATCGTCCGGACGATCGAGACGTTCGGCGACCGGAACGGGCGCGACGTGCCTCGATGGGCACGACGAGATACGGACTTGGACATGCGTGAGTTCCTTCCCACGCCTGCGAGGTGAGCTGTCGGGTTCGGGCTAGAAGGTTGCCCGGCCATCCTTCGATGGCTTCACCCCAAGCGACCGTCCGAGTTAGTCGCGTGGAACTTGGGTCCCCCGCTCCTGTCCCATACGTACTGCTGAGTGTGAGGGGTAAAGGGGGTTCAGTAGTAGGGGCCGGCTTCCGGAGGGACAGGATTCGGCGTGTACCCGGGGCCGGTCGTGCGTTCTGCACGGCTCATCCAAGGTGACATGCGATCTGGAACGGATCCAATCCCGAATGGCCGTATCTGGAGCACAATCGGCGTGTTCACGCGTGACTTTGCCGTCGTTTGTGAAACATCTCACGCGCTGAACACGCGTATGACGCCGTGTCGAACTTGCGTTTACTCCGCGGCTTCGAGCCGGAAACCGACGCCGCGGACCGCGACGACCTTCTCCTGCACACCGGCCGCCTCGAGCTTCTGGCGAAGGCGTCCGACCGTGACGTCGAGCGTCTTGGTCGAGCCGTACCAGTTCTCGTCCCAGACCTCGGCCATCAGCCGGTCACGGGAGACGACCTTGTCGCGGGAGGCGGCCAGGACGGCCAGCAGCGCGAACTCCTTGCCGGTCAGGGTCACCTCGCGCTCGCCGGCGTAGACCCGGTGGGCAGCCACGTCGATGCGCAGGGCGTCGTCGTCGGCGCCGGGCTCGACCGGACCCGAGCGGCGCAGGAGGGCGCGGACCCGCGCCTGGAGGACGGCCAGCGCGAACGGCTTGGCCAGGTAGTCGTCGGCACCGGCGTCGAGGCCGACGACCAGGTCGATCTCGGCGTCGCGGGCGGTGAGGATCATGATCCCGCCCTCGTAGCCGTTGTCGCGAGCGGCCTTGCAGACCTCGAGCCCGTCCATGTCCGGAAGGCCCAGGTCGAGCAGCACCAGCTCGGCGTCGTACGGAGGTGCCAGCAGCTCCAGCGCCTTCTTGCCGGAGTCGACCCAGGTGACGTCATAGCCCTCACGCTGGAGCGTGCGCACCAGGGGAGCAGCGATGTCCTCTTGGTCTTCTACGACAAGCACGGAGTTCGACATGAAGAGAACAATAGTTACAGCCCCGTAGGGCTTGTGAAGAGATCCCCCCTTTCAGATAAGCGCGTGATCACATCGTTAGGTCCGAGCTGGTCGATAGCGAGCGGATCCTCGGCTCCTTCGGAGACCTCGTCCCAGGTCACCGGGGCAGCGACCGTGGGGACCCCTTTGCCCCGCAGCGAGTAGGGACAGATCGTCGTCTTCGATCCCGAGTTCTGCGACCAGTCCAGGAAAACCTTGCCTGACCTGCGACTCTTGGTCATGGTCGCGGTCACCTTGCGCGGGTGGGCCTTCTGGAGGTCCTCGGCGATCTCCTTGGCCAGCGCCGTGGCGACGTCCGGCTCGACGGGCTCCGGCAGGGCGGCGTACAGGTGCACGCCCTTGCTCCCGCTGAGCACCGGGGTCGCGGAGAGGTCACGGGCTCCCAGCGCCTCCCGTACGAGCAGCGCCACCTCACAGCACTCCTGCAGGCCGGCCGGCTCGCCGGGGTCGAGGTCGATCACGATCCGGTTCGCGCCGGCCGGGGTGCCGTCGCCACCGACCGTCCACTGGTGGACGTGCAGCTCCAGCGCGGAGAGGTTCGCGGCCCAGGTGAGGGCGGCGAGGCTGTCGAGGATCGGAAAGGTGAGTGTTCCCTCCCTGTGGTCGGCGGTTCGGGATCCCGTTGTCGGAACGATGACCGTACGGACCCAGCTGGGGGTGCCGGCCGGTGCGTTCTTCTCGAAGAACGACATGTCGCCGACGCCGTGCGGCCAGCGGATCCTCGTCACGGCACGGTTTCGGAGCTGCGGCAGGAGCGCCGGCGCGACCTGGGCGTAGTAGTTGAGCACCTCGCCCTTCGTCATGCCCGTACGCGGATAGAGCACTTTGCTGAGGCTGGTCAGGGTCAGGACCCGGCCGTCGACCTCGACGCGTACCTCTTCTCGTTCGACCATCACAGATCCTCCGGTGAGACGTCGTCCCTGATCCCGATGAAGCTCGGCTGCCGCAGCCGGCCCTTGTAGCTCGCCGCCGCGACGGCAGCGCCGTGGGTCTCCACCTCGACGACGAGGAGCGGCTCGACCCAATGAGTGCCCCGAGCGTCCAGCGACGGCACTCCCCCGTCGGGGTCGACGTCGGGTCCGGCGAAGGGGCTCCGGCTGGTCTCGCGCAGCAGCTCGCCGAGCCGCTGGGCCCGCTTGCCGGTGATGCCGCTGCCGACGCGCCCGCGGTAGATCAGACCGTCGGGAGTCGGCTGCCCGACCAGCAGAGCGCCGAGTCGTTCGGTGCTGCCCTCGGTGCCCACCTCAGGGCGCCAGCCGCCGACCACCAGCGAGGCCCGGTAGCGGTGGGGCAGCTTCACCCAGTCCTTGCTCCTCTCCCCCGGCCGGTAGCGGCTGCCGCGCCGCTTGGACACGATCCCCTCCAGCCCCTGCGCTTGCGTCACCTCGTGGAGCATCCTGCCGTCGTCGTACGTCGCCGGCACCTGCCACGAGCCCAGGTCGCCGTCGGCATGGACGGCCTCGAGGATCTTGCGGCGCTCGGCCCAGGGCTCCTCGATGAGGAGCCGGCCGTCGAGACGGAGCAGATCGAAGACCATGTACGTCGCCGGGATCCTCTCCGCGAACCGCGCCGCCCGACGGACGTCGCGGTTGTGCATCCGATCCATGAGCACCCGGAAGTCGGGCAGCCCGGCGTCGTTGAGCGCGATCACCTCGCCGTCGACGACGATGTCGCGTTCCGGGCCCGTCGCGATCTCGGGCCAGGCGGGGGTCGCGTCGTTGTCGTTGCGGGTGAGGAGGCGGGTCTGCGTAGTTCCCTGCCCCGATTCTCCGATGAGCCGGATGCCGTCCCACTTGACCTCATGGACCCACTCCTCCCCCGGCGGAACGTGGGCGCCAGGGGTGGCGAGCATCGGACGCATGCGTCCATCTTGCCTCTATGAAGTGGTGGCGCCGGGCAGATCTGTCCAATCCTCACCGCCAGTCGACGTCGACACGGCACGCCTTGCCCGGGGCGGTCCGACTTTGAGGCGCTACTCCAGATCGGGTACCTCGGGCTGTGCTCGGCTGCCGCGCCTGACCAGGCAGGCCTAGCGTCTGGTTCGCGGGTCAGCGCCCCGTGGGCCCTCTCCGTTGGGTTGGCGGAGGGGGCCCGTTTCCGCTTCGCACCCCAACCGGGGAGAGAGGGGCCTGGACCCATGACCACCCACCTACGTGTGCTGTTCGTCTTTGCCGCGCTGATCGCCGTCGCCGTCGCTGCCTACATCGGGCTCATGCCCCTCGACGCACCATCGTGCGGGACCGGGCTGCGCCCCGAGGACATGTGCTTCTGGACCACTCCCGAGGAGCGCCGCCCGGAGGCACTCGTGTGGCTCGCAGGCTCGGTCGGCCTGGTCGTGGCGGCGTTTCTCGTCGGCCGCTACCGCTGGACCGGCCGCGACCTGTGACCATGGGCGCCGCGGTCGCGTGAGCCGACCCTGGAGAGTGCATTCCTCTCGCTCGCAGTGTGACGCGTGGGGTTAAGGGGTACCGAGAATGCGGAATCCGGCAGATACTGGGCAGGACGTTGCCGTTGCGGAGGGAGTCACCATGCGTGCGATCTGGAAGGGCGCGGTGTCGTTCGGGCTGGTCAGCGTGCCCGTGAAGCTCTATTCGGCGACGGAGTCCCACGACGTCTCCTTCCGCCAGGTGCACCAGTCCGACGGTGGTCGGATCCGCTATCAGCGGATCTGTTCGATCGACGGCGAGGAGGTGCCCTACTCCGAGATCGCGAAGGGCTATGAGACCGAGGACGGCGAGATGGTCGTGCTCACCGACGACGACTTCGCCAACCTGCCGACCACCTCCTCGCGCGAGATCGCGGTGGAGAAGTTCGTGCCGAGCGACCAGATCGACCCGATGCTCTTCGAGAAGAGCTACTACCTGGAGCCGGAGAACACCGGGGTCAAGCCCTACGCGCTGCTGCGCCAGGCCCTGCTCGAGGCCGACCGGGTCGCCCTGGTGACCGTCGCGCTGCGGCAGCGCACCACGGTCGCGGCGCTGCGGGTGCGGCCGACCGACAACGGCGACGTGATCGTGCTGCAGACGATGATGTGGCCCGACGAGATCCGGGTGCCCGACTTCAAGGTCGAGGCCGGCGAGATCAAGGACTCCGAGATCAAGATGGCCAACATGCTCGTCGAGACTCTCGCGGGCGACTTCCATCCCGAGGAGTTCTCCGACGACTACGCCAGCGCCGTCGAGGAGATGGTGAAGGCCAAGATCGAGGGCGGCGAGGTCGAGCGGACTCCCACCTCCACCAAGACCTCCGGCGAGGTCGTCGACCTGCTCGCAGCCCTGCAGCGCTCGGTCGCCGACGCGAAGAAGTCGCGTGGCGAGAAGGTCCCCGATGAGGCCGAGGAGAACAAGAAGAAGAAGTCGAAGGCGTCCTAGCGCAACACGTACCCAAATCTCTGGTGTCGGCGTGTCGAAAGCGGCAGGCTCTGCTCGACGCGTAGGCGACGACGCACGACGGAGGCGTCGCGCACCCGCAAGGAGAAACTGATGCGCTACATGATGCTGGTGAAGATGGCCCCCGACGCCGGGCCGCCGCCGGTCGCTCTGATGGAGGCGGTGGAGGCCGAGATCAAGCAGCAGCACGCCGACGGCATCCTGCTCGACGCCGACGGGCTCGGGCCCGGGCTGGAGATCCGGCTGACCGCCGGGGAGGTGACCCACATCGACGGGCCGTTCGCCGAGGCCAAGGAGGTCGCCGGCGGGTTCTCGCTGTTCGAGGTCCGCTCCCACGAGGAGGCCGCCGAGATCGGACGCCGGATGGTCCGGTTCCACGAGGAGCTCTGGCCCGGTCAGGACGTGGCCGTGGAGATGCGGCCGCTGGTCGGACCGCCGGACCCAGCGGCGGAATGAGCTCGCCTACCGAAGAAGCGATCGTCGCGGTCTGGCGCAACGAGTCCGTACGTCTCCTCGCCGGTCTGGCGCGGATGACGCATGACCTCGACCTGGCCGAGGACCTCGCCCAGGATGCCCTTGTCGCGGCGCTGGAGCAGTGGCCGCACGAGGGCATCCCTCGCAACCCCGGCGCGTGGTTGATGTCGATCGCGAAGCGGCGCGCGATCGACGGGTTCCGCCGTGACGAGGTGCTGCGCCGCAAGGTCGCCCTGCTGGGCCACGAACTGGAGGAGGGTGAGATGCCTGACCTGGCTGCCGCGGTCGAGGCCACTGCGTTCAGACCTATCGAGGACGATGTGCTGCGGCTGATGTTCCTCTCCTGCCATCCGGTGCTGGCCCCCGACTCCCGAACGGTGCTGACGCTGCGGCTCGTGGGCGGTCTGACGACCGCCGAGATCGCCCGGGCCTACTTCGCCAAGGAGTCGGCCGTCGGACAGCGGATCTCGCGGGCGAAGCGCACCCTGGCCGAGGTCGGGGCCTCGTTCGAGCTGCCCACCGGCGAGGAGCGGACGGCACGTCTGCGCGACGTGATGCAGACGATCTACCTGGTCTTCAACGAGGGCTACGCGGCCACGTCGGGGCCGTCGTGGACCCGGCCCGAGCTGTGCCTGGAGGGGATGCGGCTGGCCCGCATGCTGGCCGCGCACGCCCCGGGCGATCCCGACGCGCAGGCGTTGCAGGGGCTGCTGGAGATCCAGGGGTCACGGCTCGCGGCCCGGGCGGATGCCGAGGGTCACCCGGTGCTGCTCGAGGACCAGGACCGGACCCGCTGGGACCACCTGCTGCTGCGGCGTGGCCTGGCCGCGGTCGACCGGGCCACGGCGCTCGCCTCCTCCGGCACCCCCGGCGGGAGCTATCTGGTGCAGGCCATGATCGCCGCGTGCCACGGCCGCGCCCGGCGGGCCGAGGACACCGACTGGGCCGAGATCGCGCGCCTCTACGACATGCTCGCGACCGGCGTCCCGGGCGCCGTCATCGAGGTCAACCGGGCGGTGGCGCACGGTCGTGCCTTCGGTCCCGATGCCGGGCTGGCCATCCTGGCGGCACTTCCCGAGGGAGCGCTTCCGGGGTCGCATCTGCCCGCCGGCGTACGTGGTGACCTGCTGCATCGCGCCGGGCGGCACCTCGAGGCCGCGGCGGCGTTCGATGAGGCAGCCTCGTTGACCACCAACGCGGGGGAGCAGGAACTTCTCGAGAAACGTGCGGCCGCGTGTCGAAGCGACGAGGTCTCGTCCGACGCGTAAGTATCAACCGGCTCGACCACCGCGACAGAAGTGAGCAGACGATGACCACAACCACCACCTCCGCCGACGGCACCACGATCGCCTACGACGTCGTCGGCACCGGCCCGGCGCTCGTCCTGGTCGACGGAGCCATGTGCTACCGCGGCTTCGGGCCGTCGAAGGAGCTGGCCGACGCGTTCTCGGACCGGTTCACCGTCTACCGCTACGACCGTCGCGGCCGCGGCGACAGCAACATCGCCAAGCCTGCTGCCGCCGGCACCATGGAGGCGGTCGAGCAGGAGGTCGCCGACCTGGGGGCGGTGATCGAGGCGGCCGGCGGGCACGCCCATCTGCTGGGCCTGAGCTCGGGTGCGTTCCTCGCCCTGGAGGCCGCGCGGGCCGGGCTGCCGATCGACAAGATCGTCGCCTACGAGGCGCCACTCATCCTCGACGACACCCACCGCCCCAACGACGCCGACATGGCGCAGCAGGTGGAGGCCCTGGTGGAGAAGGGCAAGCGGGCCGCCGCGGTCGAGCTGTTCATGCGCATGGTCGGCATGCCGCTGGTCGCGGTCAAGGTCATGCGGCTCACCCCGGCCTTCAAGAAGCTCACCCCGGTCGCCCACACGCTGGTCTACGACCTGGGCATGTGCGTGCCGTTCCAGCAGGGTCTGCCCCTGCCCGGCGGCTACTTCAAGAACGTGTCGGTGCCCGTGCTGTCGGTGGCGGGCAGCAAGAGCCCGACCTACATGACCAACGCCCAGCAGGCCATCTCCAAGGCCGTTCCCGAGGGCCGCTACGTCGTCCTGGACGGCCAGGACCACATGGTCAAGGCCGACGCCCTGGCTCCGGTGGCCACCGAGTTCTTCACCGCCTGAACCGCCGAGTCGGCTCATCGTGACGCGCCCGAGCGCCGAGTCGGCTTGTCCTAACGCGATCCCGCGCCGAGTCGGCTCGTCATAACGCGCCGACTCGGCGGGATGACCGGTCACGATGCGCCGAGTCGGCGGAGAATCGGGTCATCTAGGCTGCGGAGCATGGCGCAATTGTGGGACATCTCACCACCCGTTCACGCGGAGTCGCCGGTCTTCCCCGGCGACCATGCCACCGAGGTCGACTGGACGTTCCGGATCGGCCCCGGGTGTCCGGTCAATGTCGCCGAGCTGACCCTGTCGGCCCACGTCGGCTCGCACGCGGACGCTCCGCTGCACTTCACCGACGGCGGCACACCCGCCGGCGAGATGCCGCTGGAGCCGTTCCTCGGTCCGTGCCGCGTGATCGACGTATCTGCGGTGCGGCCGCTGGTCACCGTCGACGACATCGACGTCACGGATCTGCCGCCGCGCGTGCTGTTCCGGACGTACGCCACCCAGCCGACGACCTGGGACGACGACTTCTGCGCCCTCGACCCCGCGCTGATCGATCTCCTGGCCGCCCACGGGGTGCGGCTGGTCGGCACCGACGCAGCCAGCCTGGACCCGTCCTCCTCCAAGGATCTTCCGGCCCATTTCGCGACCCACCGTCATGACGTACGCATCCTCGAGAACCTGCTGCTCGACGAGGTGCCCGCGGGCGACTACGAGCTGATCGCGCTCCCCCTCAAGCTCACCACCGCCGACGCCGCGCCCGTGCGGGCCGTGCTCAGGCCGATCAAGGAGACTGCCGAATGAACCGCGACGATGCCGTCGCTCTCGACCAGGCCGACCCACTGGCCCCGCTGCGGGACCTCTTCGACCTGCCCGAGAAGACGATCTACCTCGACGGCAACTCCCTGGGGGCGCTCCCCCGCGCCACCGCCGGCCGGGTGGCCGAGGTTGTCACGCAGGAGTGGGGTCAGGGGCTGATCGAGTCCTGGAACACCGCCTCCTGGATCACCCTGCCCCAGCGCGTCGGCGACAAGATCGCCCGGCTCGTCGGCGCAGGTCAGGGCGAGGTCGTGGTCGCCGACTCGACCTCGCTCAACGTCTACAAGGTGCTCGCCTCGGCGCTCTCGATCGCCTCGGTCGACTCACCCGATCGCCGGGTCGTGGTCAGCGAGCGCAGCAATTTTCCGACCGACCTCTACATCGCCTCCTCGCTGTGCCGCGAGCGTGGCTACGAGCTGGTCCTGGTCGACTCCCCCGACGAGATCGAGGGGCTGCTCGATCGCACCGCGGTGCTGATGCTGACCGAGGTCAACTACCGCACCGGCTACCTGCACTCGATGGCCTCGGTGACCGCGCTCGCGCACGAGCACGGCGTGCTCGCCGTCTGGGACCTGTGCCACTCGGCCGGTGCGGTGCCGGTCGACCTCCGAGGCGCTGACGCCGACTTCGCGATCGGCTGCGGCTACAAGTTCCTCAACGGCGGCCCCGGCTCGCCGGCGTTCCTGTGGGTCAACCCGCGCCACGTCGACCGCTTCGAGCAGCCGCTGTCGGGCTGGATGGGTCACGCCGCGCCGTTCGAGATGTCGCCGGGCTACCGGCCCGCGGAGGGGATCTCGCGCTACCTGTCCGGCACCCCCGCCGTCATCGGCATCTCCGCCCTGGAGTGCGGGGTCGACACCCTGCTGGCGGCCGAGACGTACGGCGGTCTCGAGGCGATCCGGGAGAAGTCGCTCGCGCTGACCCGGCTCTTCGCCCACCTCGTCGCGTCTCGGCTTCCCGGATTCACGATCGAGTCCCCGCTGGACGACACCCGCCGAGGCAGCCAGCTGTCGCTGAGCGTCGCCGACGACGGGGCGTACGCGATCGTGCAGGCGCTCATCGAGCGAGGTGTGGTCGGCGACTTCCGCGCTGGACCGGCCGGTGGGACCGACATCCTGCGCTTCGGCGTCACCCCGCTCTACACCCGCTACGTCGACGTGTGGGACGCCGTCGACCACCTTGTCTCGGTGATGGACAACGACGAATGGCGCGACGAGCGCTTCTGGACCCGAGGAGCAGTCACATGAGCAGCACGCAGGACCTTCCGATGGATTACTCCGACTATCTCCATCTGCCGGAGGTGCTCGGCGCGCAGCACCCGCTCTCGGGCGACCACAACGAGATGCTCTTCATCGTGCAGCACCAGGCGATGGAGCTGTGGATGAAGCTCGCGCTGCACGAGCTGACCGAGGCGCAGCGGCTCCTCGCCGAGGATGCGGTGCGTCCGGCGTTCAAGGGGCTGGCCCGGGTCTCGCGGATCATGGAGCAGCTCGTGCACGCCTGGGACGTCCTCTCGACGCTGACCCCGACCGAGTACGACAAGTTCCGCCCCTACCTGGCCACCGGCTCGGGCTTCCAGTCGTGGCAGTACCGCTGCATCGAGTTCGCGCTCGGCAACAAGGCCGCCTACACGCTCCGCGTGCACGAGGGACGCCCGCACGAGCAGGATGTGCTCGCCGCGTACGGACGTCCGTCTCTCTACGACGAGTCGTTGCGCCTGCTGTCCCGGCGCGGCTTCGACATCCCGGCCGATCATCTCGACAGGGACTGGAAGCAGGAGTACGCCGCCTCCGACGCCGTCGAGGCCGCCTGGGGCGAGGTCTACCGCGACCCGGAGAAGCACTGGGACCTCTATGAGCTCGGTGAGGAGCTCACCGACCTCGAGACCGCCTTCCGGGTCTGGCGGTTCCGGCACGTGACCACCGTCGAGCGGATCATCGGGTTCAAGGTCGGCACCGGCGGGACCAGCGGTGTCTCCTACCTGCGCAAGCAGCTCGACATCATCCTGTTCCCCGAGCTGTGGGCGATGCGCACGGGGCTGTGAGTCAGCGCGCGAGCTTCCCGCGGAGCCGTTCGGCGAGACGTACGGAGGCCTCGATCTCGACCTTGCGGATCGAGACGGACTCGATGTTGATGCCGAACGGCACGCCGAGCTGGCGGCAGAAGGACATCAGCTCGATCGCCGTCGCCTCGGCCTGCTCGAGCGAGGCGTCGAGGGTGTCGGTGGCGTGGCGCAGCTCGTTCTCGATCCAGCGCGGTACGTCGACGCCGAGCCAGCGGAGGAACTCGAGGGTCTTCATCGAGCCGCAGACGGAGAAGGTGAACACGATCGGCACCGGCTGGAGGCCACGGGTCTCGCACTCGTAGCGGTAGTCGGAGACGAGGTTCTTGGCGGCGTTGACGTCGTAGACGACCTGGGTGACGAAGTAGGAGCAGCCCGCCTCCTGCTTGGCGATCAGGCGAAGGTGCTCGTCGCCCTTGGCCGTGTGGCGCTCGGGGATGGCGACGGCGCCGAGGAGCAGGTCGGGGTTGGCCTCGTTCCGGATCTGCTGGGCGCGGCGCAGGCTGGTGGCGACCCGCTTCTCACCCGAGGAGGCGCCGACGAAGACCGACAGCGCCTTGGCGGGATCCTGGGTCTTGACCCAGTCGCGCAGCGTCGGCTCGTCGTACTTCCCGGTGGCGCGGTAGACGACGGCCGGCACGTCGAGGCCGGCGAGGTTGCGCTCGAGGAACTCGGCGGGGTCGAGGGTGCGTACGAACGGGAACGGCCGCTCTTCCGGGTTGCGGTCGGACTCGTCGTCGATGTCGTAGAGGATCAGTCCGTCGACATCGAGGGGCCGGATCCGCTCGAGCGTGACCTCCGCGATCTGCTGCACCCTCTCGGGTGCCGTCGTCACCCTCGGCGGGGTGACGGCGAACAGGAGAATCTCACCGGCCCGGTCATTGATGCGCTGCTGCAGATCCACGACGTCAACGCTAGCCGAGCCGTGCCGACCCGGCGCGTCTGTCCCATCCCAGAGCGCCGAGTCGGCGTCGATCAGTAGACGCTCGGGCCCGAGGTGGGGGCGTCGTAGGCCTCGGTGTCCGGCTTGATCTTGAACAGCTCGGCACGGCGCTTGATCGTCTCGGCGCGGGCCAGACGCGGCTTGTCGCTGCCGTCACGGATCACGCGGCCACCCTCCTCGAACTTCTGGAGGAACTCGTGGGCCCAGGTCACGTCGGACGGGGACGGGCTGAACGACTCGTTGATCACCGAGGGCTGCTCGATGTCGAGGCAGAGCTTGCCGGTCATACCCATCGCGACGCCGTCGGCCGACTGCTCACGCAGCAGCGGGTGGCTGCTGCCCACCGTCGGGCCGTCGATCGGACCGGACAGGTTGCCGATCCGCGAGGCCAGGACCAGCTTGGTGCGCGGGTAGGCCATCGCGAGCGGGTCGTTCTCCGCGCCCGTGTCGCGGCGGTAGTCACCGGAGCCGAAGGCGAGCCGGTAGGCGCCCCGGGCGCGCGCGATGGTCGCGGCGTCCTCGATCCCCAGCGCCGACTCGAGCAGCGGGATCACCGGGGTCTTGCCACCCAGCCGCTGGAACGTGTCGGTCACCTGGTCCGGCGACTCGGTCTTCGCGAGCATCACACCGGCGAGCGTCTCGATCCCGGCGAGGGCCGCGATGTCCTCGCTCCAGTCCTCGGTGGTCCAGTCGTTGATGCGTACCCAGGCACGGCCGCCACCCTTGAGCCAGCTGGTCACGTTCTCGCGCGCCTGCGACTTGAGGGAGGTGTCGATCGCGTCCTCCATGTCGAGGATGATCTGGTCGGCTCGGCTCAGCTGGGCGTCGTCGAAAATCTCCGTCCGCATCGCGGAGACCAGCAGCCAGGACCGGGCGTTGTGGCCCTCGACTCGGTTGGCTTCGCGGACCTCGCGCTTCTCGGCGATCTGGCTCGTGCTCATCGTTCGTCTATCTCCCTACTGGCGTCCTGGGATGGGCGCGACTTCGGACGGTAAACCAACTTCTCGGTGACTCGCGAGTAGGAGGCAGCCTGAGGCAGGCGTTGAGACATGACTCACGTCGCCGCCCCCGGATCGGCCTCACCGGCCAGGTCCGGCATCGGCTGGACGATCTGGTAGACCGAGTAGAGGTCCCGCTCCTCCTCGCCGGATGGCTGGCGTCCGGTCTCGCGGTAGCGCGCGACGACCTGGTTCAGCTCCTGCTGCAACTCGAGGGCCTCGTCCTTGGTCAGCCGCAGCGACGACTCCGACACGAGCCGCCTGGCCGGATCGTCCTCGAGCTCCGAGGAGACCTTGAAGGCCTCGTCGACCAGGTGATGACCCCAGGCGACGGAGCTGCGCTGAAACACCGTGTATGCCGCCTCGCCACCCGGCTGCTGGACCATCTCTCTCGGGCTGATGGTGATGTCGTCGTCGGTGAGCCGCCAGACCCGGTCGCGCTTGTCCCGGCCGGCGTCAGGGTCGATCTCCACCAGGCCGTACTTCGCCAGCTGCCGGAGGTGGAAGCTGGCCTGGTTGGCCGGGATGCCGGTGCGCTGCGCGACATCCGCGGCGCGGAGAGATCCAGCTGCAGACAGCTCGTGCAGCACCCGGTTGCGAGTCGGGTGGGCGATCGCGCGCAGGATCCTCGGGTCGTCGTACGTAGCCATGGCCGCAGTCTACAGAATTCCGCAATACATATTGCGCAATACATCTTGCGCACTTTATGGTGCGGGTATGCCCTCCTACCGCGAGCTCGCCCGCAACCACGACTTCACCGCCCTCTGGATCGGCGCCACCGTCGCCGAGCTCGGGACCCGGGTGAGCCTCTTCGCGATGCCCCTGGTCGCCTACGCGATGACCGGATCCGCCTTCTGGGCAGCGTCCGCGGAGGCGATCCACCTCATCGGGATGGTGGGCATGCTGCTGCCCGCCGGAGTGATCGCCGACCGCCGCCATCGGCTGCGGATCATGCGGTTCGCCCACGGCTCGGGCACCGTCCTGTACGCCTCGCTGGCGATCGCCGGGATCCTCGGCTCGCTCACCCTCCCCCACCTGCTCCTCGTCGCCCTCCTCACCGGAGCGCTCAACGGGCTCTTCCTCCCCGCCGAGAACTCAGCAATCAGATCGGTCGTCGCGGCAGACGACCTCCCGACCGCCCTCTCCCAGCAGCAGGCACGCCAGCACATCGCCGGACTGCTCGGCGGGCCGCTCGGCGGCGTGCTGCTCGGCTTCACCCGCTGGGCGCCGTTCGCCGGAAACGCCATCGCGTACGCCGCCGGCTGGCTGCTCCTCGGACGCGTCCGAGCCGACCTCTCGGCACCGCCGGCCCTCGCCCGCGCGCCTCGCGAGAAAGCCTCGTCCGACCTGGCCGCGGGACTGCGCTACAGCTGGCAGCAGCCGTTCCTGCGTACGCTGCTCTTCTTCGGACCCGCCGCCAACCTGGCCGTCAACGCGCTCTTCTTCATGGCCCTGCTGCGACTGATCGAGGCCGGGTTCCCGGCCTGGCAGATCGGGTTGGCCGAGGCGGCGATCGGAGCATGCGGGATCCTCGGCGCGCTGGTCGCTCCCTGGCTCATCGACAAGATCCCGACGGGCAGACTCACCGCCCTGGTCGCGTGGAGCTTCGTGCCGCTCTCGATCCCCCTCGCGTTCTGGACCCACCCCGCAGTGATGGCCCTGGCGGTCTCCGTCGGCCTCTTCCTCAACCCCGCAGGCAACGCCGGCGTCGCGGCGTACCGGATGGCGATCACCCCGCCGGAGCTCGTCGGACGCGTGCAGTCCGCGGCCCAGTTCGTCTCCATGCTCTCGATCCCGCTGGCGCCCGCCCTGGCCGGGGCACTGCTCGCCGTCACCGACGGCACCACCGCGGTCCTCGCGGTCACGGGGCTGGTCGCTCTCGCCGCTCTCATCCCCACGCTCGCCCGTTCGGTGCGGTCGATCCCGCGCCCCGCGGACTGGCAGACGCTGTCCTCGAACGACGACAACCTCGGTCACACACGCGCTTCAGAGCGTAAAAATCCGGTTCCGCAGGGCTAACCTTCTCAAAGTCCCCCAACGCAACGTTTTGCTCCTCGGAAGCAAAGGATCCCCTCGCATGTTCAACCGGGCCTGTCTGGCGTTGGCGCTTCTGGCCGGCGTGTTCGTCACGGTGCTGTCCCCGGGACCGGCTCACGCCGTGACCGACTCGTGGGCCGAGTGGGCGCCCGTCTCCGGGGCGTCCAACGACTACTCCACGACGATGACGCAACGGTCCGCGGGCTTCCCCGCGGCCCAGATGGCCAGCGACTCCCGGGCCAACGTCGCCCTTCCCAGCGGCGCGAGCACGTTCCTCGACACCAGCGCGCCTCCGGGAGCGAAGTACGGATCGAGCCGGGGCTCGGCCTACATCAACCTGCGCCCGAAGGCCGACACCCCGACCGGCGCCTCGACCACGACGTACGCCTTCGAGAACCCCACGCCCGACACCGGCTGGGCGTTCGTGCTCGGTGACATCGACTCCGACCAGGTGCAGGTCCAGGCGACCGACGAGAACGGCGAGGATGTCCCGGCAGCGGAGATCTCCTCGTGGTTCCAGGGTTCGTTCAACTACGCCGGCGGCACCGACCAGCCCACCTGGAACCCGGCCACCTCGACGCTGACCGGCAACCCCACCGCCACCGACACCAACGGCGCCAGCGGCTGGTACGAGCCCGACATCCGGCTCACCAGCCTGACCTTCGTCTTCACCCGCCGGGCCGGGTTCCCGGTCTACCAGACCTGGTTCGTGAGCAGGGCGCGGCCGATCGGCGGCATGGTCTCCGACGTCTCCACCTCCGGGTCGTGCCCGGTCGAGAGCTCGGTGCTCACCCTCGTCTCGCCCCACGGGGAGACCCTGGCCACCACGAGCCCCGCCGACGACGGCACCTACTCCTTCGGCGACTTCGCCACCCAGGACGGCTACACCGTCCGGCTGAGCCAGCCCGACGGATGTGCGGTCGTCGGACAGACCGAGGCGACCGTCAGCAACCGCGGCGAGGACGACGACCCCGCCTCGCGGGCCGACTTCGAGGTGCGGCAGGTGATCCCACAGGCGATCAGCGGCACCGTACGCGACGACGCCGGCGCTCCGGTCCCGGGCGCGGCGGTGACCCTGACCCGGCCCGACGGGACCACCGCGACCACGACCACCGGCACCGACGGCAGCTATCTCTTCGACGACAACGCGGTCGGCACCGGCTACTCGGTGACCCTGACGGTGCCCGACGGCTACACCGCGGGCCCCGACGGCACGACCCGCTCCGACATCACCGTCGACGACACCCCGATCACCGACCAGGACTTCGTGGTCAACCAGCTGGCCAGCGTCTCCGGCACCGTGACCGGCGGCGGCAGCGGGCTCGGCGGCGTCCAGGTGCGCCTGGTCCCCGCCGGCGGCGGCGACCCGATCACCACAGTCACCGACGGTGACGGCAGCTACCGGCTCGACGGGGTGCCGCCCGGCGACTACACCGCCGAGATCGAGGCACCCGAGGGCTACACCGGCGCCACCACGCGACCCGTCACCGTGGCCACGAGCGACGTGACCGGGGTCGACTTCGACCTCACCCGTCCCGGCACGATCGCCGGGCGGGTCACCGACGCCTCCACCGGAGACCCGGTCGCCGGCGTCACCGTCACCGTCGACGGGCCCGACGGCCCGGTCACCGCCACCACCGACGAGGCGGGCGGCTACATCGTCGAGGATCTCCCGCCGGGCGACTACACCGTCACCGTCACCGCACCCGACGGCATGCGGGTCGTGGGTGAGGCCTCGCGTACGGTCACGATCACCTCGGCCGGCGAGATCCGGGGCGGACAGGACTTCAGGCTCGACGAGGTCCCCTCGCCGAGCCCCACACCGGACCCGACCCCGACGCCGGACCCGACCCCGGATCCCACGCCGACCCCGGACCCGACGCCCACGCCGGACCCGACCGACCTGCCGACTCCCGGCGGAGATGAGAATCCGCCGACGGCCCCGAACCCGGGACCGCCGACGGAGACCTCACCTCAGAGCTCGCTCCCCGAGACCGGCGGCCCGTCGTGGGTGTTCGCCGCGCTCGGCATCTCGCTCCTGCTCGCCGGCACGGTGCTCACCGTGACAGCGCGTCGAGCGTCCCGAAGGCGAGGTTGACCTCCTCGTTGAGCGCCGAGGTCGCCCAGATCTCCCACCGCAGCGGGTGATCCACGATGGCCTCGGGGAACCGCTCGCGGATCGCGGTCGGGAAGTAGGCCACCAGACGCTCCGTCATCTCCGGATCCGCGGCCGGGTCGGGAAGACCCGCGGCGACCAGCTCGCGTCGGCGCTCGATCTTGGTCCAGGCGAGCATCACGGCCAGCTCGGGGGCGGTGAGCCCCTCCCCCGCCTCCAGACGGTGGGCGACCTCGGTCGAGGAGGGCAGGCCCTCCACCTCGCGGTCGAGCAGTCCGGCCGTGACCCACTCCGCGATCTGGCGCTCGTGAGCCTCCAGGAGCTGCGGGGCCGAGGCCACCGCACGGGTAAGGGTCACGTTGTGGGCCTCGTTGTGAGCGAGCACCAGCGCGGCGACCTCGTCGGTCATCTCCTCGAGGAGCTCGTCACGCGCGGCCAGCGTCAGCGAGCCCGCGCGTACCTCTCGGTCCAGCAGGATCTTGAGGTTGACCTCGTGGTCGGAGGTGCCGACACCGGCGGAGTTGTCGATCGCGTCGGTGTTGATCAGCCCACCCTTGCGGGCGAACTCGACGCGGCCGGCCTGGGTGATGCCCAGGTTGCCACCCTCACCGACGACCCGCACCCGCAACTCGGCGGCGTCGACCCGGACCCCGTCGTTGGCGTGGTCACCGGCGTCGTCGTCGGTCTCGCTGGACGCCTTGACGTACGTCCCGATCCCGCCGTTCCACAGCAGGTCGACCGGCGCGCGGAGGATCGCGCTGATCAGCTCCTGCGGCGTGAGCCGCTTGACGTCGGTCGCCAGACCGAGCGCCTGCCGCACCTCGGGGCTGATCGGCACCCACTTCAGCTGCCGCGACCACACGCCGCCGCCCGCCGAGATCAGTGAGGTGTCGTAGGACTCCCAGGTCGACCGGGGCATCTCGAAGAGCCGCTTCCGCTCCTGGAAACCCACCGCCGCGTCGGGCGTGGGGTCGATGAAGATGTGCCGGTGGTCGAAGGCGGCCACGAGCCGGATTCGATCCGAGCGCAGCATGCCGTTGCCGAAGACGTCACCGGACATGTCCCCAACGCCGACCGCGGTGATCTCGTCGGTCTGCGGGTCGATGCCGAGCCGCTTGAAGTGGTGCTGCACCGAGACCCAGGCGCCACGCGAGGTGATGCCCATCGCCTTGTGGTCGTAGCCCGCCGAGCCGCCGGAGGCGAACGCGTCGCCGAGCCAGAAGTCGTACTCCGCCGCGACCGAGTTGGCCAGGTCGGAGAACGTCGCGGTGCCCTTGTCGGCGGCGACGACGAGGTAGGAGTCGTTGCCGTCGTGGCGCACCACGTCGGCCGGCGGCACGATCTCACCGTCCACCCGGTTGTCGGTGACGTCGAGCAGGCCACGCAGGAACGTGACGTACGCGTCCGGACCGGCCACGCCCTTGGGGACGAAGCCGCCCTTCGCGCCGCCCGGCACGATCACGGTGTTCTTGACCTGCTGCGCCTTCGCGAGCCCGAGCACCTCGGTGCGGAAGTCGTCGCGCCGGTCGCTCCACCGCAGGCCGCCACGGGCCACGGGGTCGAAGCGCAGGTGCACGCCCTCGACGTCGGGCGAGTAGACGAAGATCTCGTACGCCGGTCGTGGCAGCGGCAGGTCGGGCACCTGCTGGGGGTCGAACTTGAACGCGAGGTAGCTCCGGCCGCGGTAGTAGTTCGTCCGCGTCGTCGCCAGGATCGTCGAGACGTAGCTGCGCAGGATCCGGTCCTGGTCCAGGCTCGCCACGTCGTCGAGAGCCTCGATGATCGCCTCGGCCCGCTTCGTCTCGTCACGCGTGGTGAGCGAGGGGTCGAACCGGGTCTCGAACAGCTCCACGATCTGCCGGGCGATGCCCGGGTTGGCGCACAGCGCGCCCGCGATCGTCTGGAACGAGTTGGGCGTGCCTGCCTGGCGCAGGTAGCGACCGTAGGCACGCAGCAGCGTCACCTGACCGTGGTCGAGACCGGCCAGGACGAGCGCGTTCAGCCCGTCGACCTCGCTGCGACCGGACCAGGCCTGGTGCAGCGCGGCGACCAGCTGGGTCGGGGTGCCGACCGGGGTGCCCGAGTAGGCGAGGCCGAAGTCGTAGATGAACCACTCCTCCGACCCGGACGTGCCGACGCCCTCGAGGTCGTAGGGCCGCTCGTCGGTGACCTCGAAGCCGAACGAGGACAGGATCGGGAGCATCAGGGACAGCGAGAGCGGGCCACCGGTGCGGTAGATCTTGATCCGGAAACCGCCGGGGCTCTCCGGATCCTTGTAGAAGGAGAAGTCGACCGCCTCGCCCTGGTGCGAGAGCATCTCGAGCCGGGTCAGGTCGGCGGCGCCGGTGTCGGCGTCGAAGTCCTCCTTGTAGGCCTCCGGGAACGCGTCGAGCACGTGCGAGAGCCGGGCCGCGCCGTCCTCGCCGGCATGCGCGATGACAGCGCTGACCAGGTCGTCACGCCAGCTCCGCGCGGCCTTGCGCAGCCGCGACTCGAGGCTGTCGACCAGCCCCGGGGTGTCCAGGGCCTTCCCCAGCGACTCGGTGGTGCCGTGGACCACGAAGTGCACCCGGGCGGTGGTCGACTCGCTGATGCGTACGGTGAACTCCAGGTCGGTGCCGCCGAGCGCGTCGAGAAGCACCTTCGAGAACCGCTCGCGGACCGTCGTGTTGTAGCGGTCACGCGGCAGCGAGACGAGGACCGAGACATAGCGGCCGTACGTGTCGGGCCGGACGGCCACTCGCAGGATGCGACGCTCGATCGCTCCCAGCGCGGCCTCGGCGAGGTCCATCAGCTCCTCGGTGGAGGCGTGGAACAGCTCCTCGCGAGGGTAGGACTCCATCGCGTCGAGCATCGCCTTGCCGGTGTGGCTGCGGGCGTCGTAGCCGGTGTGGTCGAGGACCGCGGCGACCTTGCCGCGTACGACCGGGATCCGGGTCACCGACTGGCGAGCCGCCTTCGTGGTGAAGAGGCCGAGGAAGCGGTGCTCGCCGATCACCTCACCGGCGCCGTTGAAGATCTTGATGCCGACATGGTCGAGGTAGGCGGGCTCCCCGACAGTCGAGCGTGAGTTGGCCTTGGCCAGGACGAGCATGACCTTGTCGCGGGCGTGGGCTGCGACCTTGGGCGGCATCTTGCCGTGGTCGGGCGCCTGCGGCGGATCGGCGCGCAGGATGCCCAGTCCGGTGCCGGAGCGACCGCGCAGGTAGTCGCCGTCGAGGCGGTACTCGCGGTAGCCGGTCAGCAGGAAGTGGTCCTCTGCCAGCCAGGCCAGCAGCTCGGCGGCCTCGGAGGCCTCCTCGCGCGGCACGCTGTTGGGCGGGGTGTAGCGCAGGCCGGCCGCGATCTCCGCCAGCCGGCGGTGCAGCCTCGGCTCGTCCTCGACGACCTCGCGTACGTCCTCCAGGACTCCCTCGAGGCCGGAGACGATCTCCTTGGCGGCGTCGGGGGCGAGCCGGTCGATCTCGATGTGCATCCAGGACTCGCTGATGTCGCCTTCGTTCACCCCCTCGAGCGCACCGGTCACGTCACGGGCGACGTCGATGACGGGGTGGACGACAAGATGTACGTCGAGGCCACGACGGTAGAGCTCGGTCTTGACCGAGTCCACGAGGTAGGGCATGTCGTCGACGACGATCTCGACGACGCTGCGGCCTCCGGCGGACCAACCGTCTGCGGCGGTGGTCGGGGTGAGGATGCGCACGGCGGCGGTGCCCTGCGGGCGGTTCGCCGCCAGCGCCAGATGCGATCCCACCGCGCCGGCGAGATCAGCCTCGCTGCGGCCGGTGAGCTCCTCGGGGGCTACATGGCGGAAGTAGGTGGTGCTCGGCAGGCGGTTCTGCAGGACGTTCTGCTGAGCTTGGACAGGTTTGATATGCGTCTCCGTTGACACACCTGTCACGGTATCCCGCGAGGGCTCTGAGTAGGCGGCTGGATCCGAAGGAATCGCCGATGTGAGTCATAGGCTCACGACCTCCCACTGGCCTGGGGGTAAAGAGCATACTCCTGGAATGTGTCCGTTCTCTCGGTCGCTCCGCTGATGACTCTGGCCGGACTAGGCGTCATGATGTGTGGTTATGAGCAAAAAGCTGTCGGTCGATCTGGCCTACGACGCCCCGATCGCAGCCGTCTCCGGGATGCTCGCCGACCCGGCGTTCCGCGAGCAGGTCTGCGACGCCCAGCACGCGCTGTCCAGGAGCGTGGCGATCACCGGTTCGACGGTGAGCATCCGCTACGAGCAGAAGGTGAGCGGCGTGCCCGGGTTCGCGAAGAAGTTCGTCGGCGACACCATCGAGGTGCACCAGGACGAGATCTGGTCGGCCGACTTCACCTCCGGCGACCTCAAGGTCACCCTGCCAGGCAAGCCGGGCTCGCTCTCCGGCATCGCACGGGTGGCCGAGAACGGCACGAAGACAATCGAGACGGTCACCCTGACCGCTACGGTGAATGTGCCCCTGGTCAGCGGAAAGCTGGAGGATCTCATCCTCTCGATCTTCAAGAAGGCGCTCGAGAAGGAGCATGAGGTAGGCACCCGCTGGCTCGCCGCCTGAGCCCCCTCATCCCCCGTCCCAACCCGCAGAAGAGCCCCAAAGGATTCGGCAATGACGACGACCCTTCAGCACGAGCTCGTCTACGACGCCCGCATGGGCGAGGTGTCCGCG
Source organism: Nocardioides sp. NPDC006303 (assembly GCF_040613175.1). Classification (NCBI taxonomy): domain Bacteria; kingdom Bacillati; phylum Actinomycetota; class Actinomycetes; order Propionibacteriales; family Nocardioidaceae; genus Nocardioides; species Nocardioides sp. NPDC006303. Next base: position 159,259 of record NZ_JBEXRR010000006.1, on the reverse strand, counting down.
ATGCTCGCTGATCCGGGCTTCCGCGAGCGGGTCGCCGACGCCCAGGGAGCGCTCCGTCGCCGGGTGACCATCGGCGGTGCGCCGCGGGAGGTCCGGATCGACCGGGTGCAGTCGACCGTCGGCGTACCCTCCTTCGCGAAGCGCATCGTCTCCGGCGACCTCACCGTCCATCAGAACGAGGTCTGGTCCTCCGACACCGTCGCCGTCGTCGACATCACCGTCCCCGGCGGCCTGGCCACCTTGCGCGGCAACATCTCGCTGTCCGAGTCCGACGGACGCACCACCGAGAGCGTGCGGCTGAGCATCAAGGTGCCTGTGCCGCTGGTCGGGGCCAAGCTCGAGGAGTACGTCGAGGAGCTCATGCTCAAGGCCTTCGACCTCGAGCAGGCGGTCGGCGCGGCGTACCTTTCTCGCTGATCTCACCGATCTGGTGCAACCAGACCAGAAAACCAACCGTCCCCATATGTGGCGGGCACTAGATTGCCGGCCACTCGGCGCCTCGGATCGGGAGGATCCAAGGCCGTTATAAGGGGATCTCGATGGTCAAACCTCGCACTCGCGTCCGGCAGCTGGTCTCGGCCGGCATCGGGCTGGTCGCAGCTGCACTCGTCGTCACCACGACGGTGACGGCGAACTACGGTGCCGCGAGCGGCACCACCGGCAAGGGAACGTTGAAGCTCGTCGCCGCCGCCGACACCGTCGAGGTGGCGTCCTACGACGGGATGGCGTACGTGGAGCCGTCGGTCTGGCTGGCCGCCTATGACGCGGCCTTCGAGTTCCGCGCCAGCCACACGGCCTACGACAAGCCGGTCAAGCTGACCAAGACCATCATCCGGGGCAAGAAGCGAACCACCACGACCGCGCCCGCCTCGATCGTCGACGGGATGAAGGGCTTCAAGGACGGCCTGCGGGTCACGCTCAAGAACAAGGCCGGCAAGGTGATCCTCGACGAGAACCGACCGCTGTGCCCCGGCGGCTACGACCGGCAGCGGGTGCAGACCGACGGTGCCACCGGCCCGGTCTACCCGGAGTTCTGCGGCGGCAACTGGTTCACCAAGGGCGTGCTGTACGGGATCGAGCGGGGCATGGCGGTCCCGACCGTCTCCGACCTCGAGTTCGAGACCAAGGGCGAGACCAAGCTGACCATGACGATGAGCGTCAGCAAGCCCGTCGCCGACTTCCTCGGTCTGCCGAAGGCCAGCCGCAGCGCCAAGCAGAACCTCGTCATCGTCGACGGTTGCCCCGAGGGCGGCTGCGAGGGTGAGGGCGAGATGGGCGCTCGCTCAGCCCATGGATCCCACGGAGCCGATGACGGCGCTCGCACGGTGGTCCCGCGAGAGTCGCTGGAAGGCTCCGAGGACGGTCGTGGACGACTCCCGCTCGGCGGCGGCGCCGGAGGTACGTCGCACGGCAAGCCCAAGAAGAGCAGCCTGCCCGACCTCGTCTCCGTGCCCGCCTGGCAGATCTCGACCGCCGTCGACGAGGAGGGCACCGACCGCCTCAACTTCGCCGCCAACGAGTGGAACGCCGGACCGGCTCCGATGATCGTCGAGGGCTTCCGGCGCGGCACCGCTCCGGTGATGGACGCCTACCAGATGTTCTACCGCGACGGTGAGCAGGTCGGGATGAAGCGCACCGGCACCATGGAGTTCCACGAGGCGCCGGAGCACAACCACTGGCACTTCCTCGACTTCGCGAAGTACGAGCTGGTCGACGCCAAGGACAAGGTCGTCTCGACCAGCGGCAAGCAGTCGTGGTGCCTGGTTCCCACCGACCCGGTGGACCTGACCGTGCCCGGTGCGACGCTGCGGCCTGGGCAGACCGGCCTGGAATCGGCCTGCGGCTCGAAGTCCGCGCTGTGGCTGCGGGAGAGCCTGCCGTCCGGCTGGGGCGACACCTACGACCAGTCCCAGACCCAGGCCTTTGACCTCTCCAAGGTCAAGAACGGCACCTACCGGATCAAGGTCACCGTCAACCCGGACGGCAACCTCTACGAGACCACCCGGTCCAACAACGTCAGCCACCGCACCGTGATCATCGGCGGCAAGGCCGGCGCCCGCACCGTCAAGGTCCCTCCCTACCAGGGCATCGACACCGAGACCTGGTGGGGCGAGGAGGAGTGACCTAGATCAGGTCGGGGATCTCCTGGGTCGCGAACCAGCCCAGATCCTCGTCGGGGTCCGCGCCGGCCGGGCGATCTGCCAGGTCGGCGTGGACCGCGACGACGAGCTTGAGCGGGACCACCTGATCCCCTAACGCCGCCGGAGCGTCGACGACGACCACCACCCTGCGCCCGGCACCTGCCAGGAGCGCCGCCGAGTCGTCGGCGGCACTCATCAGGGCGGCGTACTCGGCCTCTTCGCTGTCGTCGGGGGCTGCGTAGCCGTCGGCGGTGCCGGGCAGCTCGCCCTTGGCGTACCAGTCAGCGAGGAGCTCGAGCGTGGCGGGTACGTAGATGCGGGTCACGGGTCGGATTCTGCCTCACTCGCCGGAGTTCTTGACCACGCGCAGGCCCCGAGGCGCCCGGAACCGGCGTCCGGAGACGGTGTCGAGCAGCTCGTCGAGGGCCTCGCTGATGCACTGTCCGACCAGCGACGCGTCGGGCACCAGGTCACGGTCGGCGGTGATCGCGAAGAAGACCTGGCCGTCGTAGGAGGTCACGCCGATCGCCAGGGTGTGTCCCTCGGCCAGCGGGTGGATCGGATAGGAGGCGACCAGCCGGGAGCCGGCGGCATAGCGCGGCTCCTGCGGGCCGGGCACGTTGCACACCGAGAGCAGGTAGTCGTGCTCGCTCTCGGCGGCCACCCGGGAGCCGACGACGTGGAAGGTCGCCGGGGCGAAGCCGCTGATCCCGGCCAGTCGCTGCGCACTGACCGTGCGGGCGTTGGCCTGGTGCTGCTCGAAGGAGTAGGACACCTGGTGGAGACGGACCACCGGCGACGGCTCGGCGACCGGCAGCACCACGAAGTGGGGCGCCACCGCGGAGCCGAGCTGGGTCGGGTCGAGCTCCTCGTCGATCACCGAGACCGGCACCAGCGCCGGCACCTGGCGTACGCCGGCCAGGGCCTGCTGCCGGGTCATCAGCCAGTCGCGCAGGCCGCCCGTGACGGCAGCGAGGATGACGTCGTTGACTGTGCCGCCGTGGGTGTCCCGGATGCGGCGGAAGTCGGCCAGGTCGGCCTGGAGGGTGACCACGAGACGCTGCTGGGAGAGGGTCCCGTTGAGCGGCGTCGGCCGCTCCGGAGCGCGGCGGGTGAGCGCCCAGGCGATGCCGGTGCCCGCGTTCTGGACGTCCTTGGCGACACCGGTGACCCGCCCCAGGGCGAAGCCGCCGAGGCTGCGCGCCGTGTCGGTCAGGCCGCTGACCGAGGTGACCGCCTCGAAGACCGCGCCCGCGACCAGGCGCGCGCTCGACTGCGGTTCCGGTGGCTCCCACAGGTCCGGCACGACCGGCCCGACCTCGGGCTTGTCGTCGAGCAGCAGCTGGACCAGGTCGACGGTCTCGGCGCCGTCCACCAGCGCCTGGTGGGTCTTGGTGATCAGCGCGACCCGGTCGCCGGCCAGCCCCTCGATGACGTACAGCTCCCACAGCGGCCGGGACCGGTCCAGGGGCCGGGAGACGATCCGTCCGGCGAGGTCGAGGAGCTGATCCATCGAGCCCGGACGGGGCAGCGCGGAGCGGCGTACGTGGTAGGTGAGGTCGAAACGGTCGTCGTCGGCCCAGACCGGATAGGCGATGCGGCCGGGCACGACACGGACCCGTTGGCGGTAGCGGGGCACGAAGGACAGCCGGTCCTCGACGTGCTCGAGGAACGCGCCGTAGTCGAAGCCCTCGGCCTTCGGCTCCGCTGATTGCCTCGAGCTCCGCTTCGGCTCGATCAGCTCGATGCTCGCCACCTGGTGCGGAACGGACAGCGTCTCCCCGTCCAGAAAGGCCACGTCCCGTGCCTTCAGCCGATCACTCACGCCGCCACCTCCGTAGCGCAGGCGCAATCGTACGGACGCGGCGGCGTGTTGGCCCCGTGATTCGCTCGCTGGCGCTCGCTCATGCCCTCTCAGCCCCCTCTTTGGTTCATGTGCGATTGTGGCAGACGCCAGCTTGAACTTAGTCCACGAAACGGGGAAGCAATGCGCCTCACGGCCCGGATAATCGCGGTCGTGGCAGCAATCTGCGGGATCGCGTGCGTCGCGACAGCCTGCGGAAACGACGTCGCCACCGAGCCCAGCAAAGACAGCGACCCGGTGGTCGTCGAGATCAACTTCTCCGGTGACTCGGTCGACCCGCACGGGACCCAGATCGACGTCCCCGTCGGCCACGGAGTCGAGCTCGACGTGACCGCCGACGCCGCCGGCGAGATCCACGTGCACTCCGACCCGGAGCAGTCCGCCGCCTACGGCGTGGGCACCACGCGGATCAGCCTGGGCGCGTTCGAGATCCCTGGTCAGTACGAGGTGGAGTCACACACCCTCGGCAAGACCATCGTCACCCTCGAAGTCAAGTGATCCTCACCCACGGTGTGGGTGGTCGCCAGGACCTCCCACTGCCGCTCGAGTACGTCATCGCGGGCGCAGTCCTCGCCCTCCTCGTCTCCTTCGGGCTGCTGGTGCTGACCACCAAGCGCGCCGCCGAGGGCCAGGTGGTCGGCGTACGCAACCCACGCGGCTGGCCGGTGCCCCGCCTCGGGCGTGTCGTCGACTCCCCCGCCTGGATCGCCCTGTGGCGCGTCGTCGGGCTGCTGATCTTCGCCTACTTCGTGCTGGTCGCCTTCGCCGGCTCCGACAACGCCAACAACCCCATCTTCGGGATGACGTACGTCTGGCTGTGGGTCGGCCTCGTCCCGTTCTCCCTCATCTTCGGACGGGTCTTCCGGGCGATCAGCCCGGCCCGCACGATCGTGGCCGGACTGACATGGCTGCGCGGCACCGGCGATCCGCCGCTGCGCCTGCCCGAGCGTCTCGGCTACTGGCCGGCGGCGTTCACCCTGCTCGCCTTCGCCTGGCTCGAGCTGGTCTACCCGGAGAACAACTACCTCGGCCCCGTACGCCTCTGGCTGGCCGTCTACCTGGCCGTGATGATCCTCGGCGGCGTGCTCTTCGGCGAGAAGTTCCTGGAGCGCTGCGACCCGTTCGAGGTCTACTCGTCGCTGACCGCGCGGCTGTCGGTGTGGGGACGCACGCAGGCCGGCAACCTGGTCCTGCGGACCCCGCTCGGCAACCTGGACACCCTGCGTCCGACCCCGGGGCTGGTCGCAGTCGTGTCGGTGCTCTTCGGCACCATCGTCTACGACTCCTACCGGGAGTCGCCGGCGTGGCTCCAGTTCGTGCAGAACCCCGAGATGTCGGCCAACACCGCCTACCTGATCAGCAACGTCGCACTGATCGCGTTCCCGCTGCTCGTGGCCGGTTTCTACTGCACCGGGACGATGCTGACCGGCGTCGGTGACGTGCCGCGCCGGGCGCTGCCCGGCGAGCTGGCGCCTTCGCTGGTGCCGATCATCGTCGGCTACGTCGTGGCCCACTACCTCAGCTACTTCTGGGAGAGCGGGCTGGCAACGCTGCGCAACGCCTCGGATCCGTTCGGAAACGGAAGCGACTGGTTCGGAACCGCGGACATGCCGGTCTCCTACTTCTTCGCCTTCCACGCCACGCTGCTGGCCGTCATCAAGGTGGCCGCGGTGATCACCGGACACGTGCTGGGAGTCTGGTCGGCCCACATCCGGGCGCTCCAGGTGCTTCCGCGGCAGCACCTGGTGACCGGGCAGATCCCGCTTCTGCTCACGATGGTCGGCTTCACTGTTGGTGGGTTGTATCTGTTGTTCGCTGCATAGCGCGTCGCTGCTTCACGGTTCACCCACCACGCATCCACAAAGCAGCGCAACAGTACCTAATGCGGACTAACAGGTTGGCTCGATGGTTTACGGCCGCTTGCAGAGTCTGGGAGACTGATCCTTATGTCTGGTACCCCCCGCTTCCTGACTCTTGCCGACGTCGCCGAGGTGCTCAACACCTCGAGCGCACAGGTCTATGCCCTTGTCCGCCGTGGTGAGCTCCCCGCCATCAAGATCGGCGGGCGCGGCCAGTGGCGCGTTGAGTCCAGCGTCCTCGAGAAGTTCATCGATGACATGTACTCGCAGACCAAGGCCTTTGTGGCCGACCACCCGTTCGTCGAGGCCGAGGCCCCCGCGCCCGCTGCCACGCCGGACGCTTCTTGAGTCAAAGCAACCTCAACCCCCACAACTAAACCTTCCCCACAACAACGCGAAGAGCTGCCAGGCATGCTGCCGAGCGGCTCTTCGCGTCTTTTCACGCCTTGGGGTCCTCGCCGGTGACCACCGCGCAGGCCTCCGGGCTGTGCGCGGGGGCCGCGCCGGCCGCCTTCCGGAGCAGCTGGCGCAGCGTGCCGCGCTCCTCGGGCTCCAGACCGGAGAGCACGCCCGCCTCGGCGGCGGCCACCTGGCGGCACAGCGCAGCGACGGCCTCCGCGCCGGCCTCGGTCGCGACCACCTGGCGCTGGCGACGATCGGCGGGGTTGGCACGCCGCTCGACCAGTCCGGCCTCGACCAGGTCGTCGACGAGGTAGGTCATCACCGTGCGGTCGATGCCCAGGTGGGTCGCGAGGGCGAGCTGGCTGGGCTGGTCGCCCCGGACGACCGCGCACATCGTCTCGTAGCCGCGCTGCCCGTGCGGGAACTCACCGATCGCGGCGTTGACGTGCTCCCGGTAGCCGCGCAGCAGGGTGCCGAGGCTCCATCCGAGGTCGGCATCGGTCTGCTCGTCTGCGTTCGTGGTCACGGGAACATCCTATCAATTCCTGCTGTTTAACCAATCGTCTGCTTCACATACGATCTCCTTCACCGCGTATTGGAGGATGTGCATGACGATCGAGCTGGGCGTCGCCCTCGCCGCCGGCCTCGCCCCGGACCGACTGCTCGCCCTGGCCCGCCGGGCCGAGGAGGGTGGTCTGGACCTGGTCGTGCTCGACCCCGGCGCCCACGATCCCTGGACCGTTGCCACCTGGCTGCTCGGCAGCACGAAGGCGATCCAGGTCGGGGTCGGCATCGAGGCGGCCGGGGTGGCGGACCTCTCCGCTCCTGACGGGTGGCTCCCACAGGTGACCGAGAAAGCCAGTCAGAGCCTCGCCCAGGTGGCCGGCGCACGGTTGCTCACCGACACCTCCGCCTGGATCGCCGCCCCCGCGGGGGCGACCGCGGACTCGCTGACATCGAGCGGCTTTGGCGGCCGCGCGGTGGTCGTCTCTGCCACGACCGAGGCCGAGGTCGACCGGGTCGCGGGGCTGCTCGCCGAGCTCGGCGGCCCGGCTTCGGGCAGGCCCCGGCGTCCCGCGGCGGTGCGGGCGCTGCGCCGGCCGGGGATCGCCTACGACGAGATCCCGGCGACCCTGGTGGCCGGCGCGGTCGAGCCGGGTGACCCGGGCTATCGCGGCGTACGGTCGACCTATCTGCGCGGTGGGAGCCCCGGTCTGGTGCTGCGGCCGCGCACGCCGGCCGAGGTGGCCGACGCGATCGGCTTCGCCCGCCGCCACACCCATCTGCCCCTCGGGATCCGCAGCGGCGGGCACGGGGTGAGCGGGCGCTCGACGAACGACGGCGGGATCGTGATCGACCTCGGCGCCATGAACCGGATCGAGGTGATCGACCCTGCGCGGCGGCTGGTCCGCATCGGCCCCGGCGCCACCTGGAAGCAGGTGGCCGTCGCCCTCGACGCGTACGGCTGGGCGATCGGCTCCGGCGACTACGGCGGTGTCGGTGTCGGCGGACTGGCGACCGCGGGCGGCATCGGCTTCCTCTCGCGCGAGCACGGACTGACCATCGACCATCTGATCGCGGTCGAGATGGTGCTCGCCGACGGGTCGAAGGTCCGCGCCAGCGCGACCGAGAACCCCGACCTGTTCTGGGGCGTACGCGGTGCCGGGGCCAACTTCGGCGTGGTCACCGCCTTCGAGCTCGAGGCCCACGAGGTCGCCGAGGTCGGTTCGGCCCAGTTGATGCTGGTCGTTCCGGACCTGGAGGAGGCGCTGCTCCGCTTCGGGGATCTCGCCACCTCCGCACCTCGCGACACCACGGTGTTCCTGGTGACCGGCCCACCGCAGCCTGGAGGGTCGGTGATCCAGCTCTACGGGCTGGTCGACTCCCCCGATCCCGAGACCATCGTCGAACGGCTCAACCCGTTCGCCGGCCTCGGCAGTCTCGTCCAGCAGCAGGTGGTGCTGGCCCGCTACACCGACGTCATGAACCAGGCGCCGGACGTCGGCAGCGACGGGCACCACGGCCACGGCGAGCCACACTCGCACTCGGGCCTGATCGGCGCGGTCACCCCGGAGTTCGCGCGCGACGCGGCCGACATGCTGCGTACGGGCGGTGTGCAGTTCTTCCAGCTGCGCACCATGGGCGGCGCGATCGCCGAGGTGCACCCCGGCGCGACCGCCTTCCCGCACCGCGATTCCGCCTTCCAGGTGACCGCGCTCGGCGGGAACCGGCGTGCACTCGACGCAGCCTGGGACGGGGTGCGCAACCATCTGGACGGTCTCTATCTCAGCTTCGAGACCGACACCGATCCGGACCGGCTGGCCGACGCCTTCGGGACCCCGGCGCTGGATCGGCTGCGGGAGATCAAGCGACGCCATGACCCGCAGAACCTGTTCCGCGACAACTTCAACATCGCACCACAGTTCAGCTCGAACAACTCGAACAACTCGGACAACGACCCGGCGGAGGACGCATGAGCGACTACGGACACGACCTACTCTTCGGCACCTTCGTCACCCCCAGCGCACGGACGCCGCAACGCGTCGTCGATCTTGCCGTCACCGCCGACCGAGCGGGCCTGGACCTGGTCACTTTCCAGGACCATCCCTATCAGCCGGCGCTCCTCGACGCCTGGACCCTGATCTCGTACGCCGCTGCGCGCACCGAGCGCATCCATCTGGCCGGCAACGTACTGTCCCTGCCGCTGCGCCCGCCCGCAACGCTCGCCCGTGCGGTCGCATCCCTCGATCGACTGACCGGAGGCCGCATCGAGCTCGGACTCGGCGCCGGAGCCTTCTGGGACGGAATCGCCGCGATGGGCGGTCGCCGGCTCGGCGCCGGCGCGGGGGTCGACGCGCTGCGCGAGGCGATCGGCATCATCCGGGACGTGTGGGACACCGACAGTCCCGGCGGCGTCCACTTCCGCGGCGACCACTACGTCGCCGACGGCGTCAAGCGCGGCCCCGCCCCTGCCCACGACATCCCGATCTGGGTCGGCTCCTACAAGCCCAGGATGCTGGCGCTGACCGGTGCGCACGCCGACGGGTGGCTGCCCACGATGGAGTACATCGAGGGTGGTCCGGCCGCGGTCCCCGGCCTCAACGAGCGCATCGACGAGGCGGCCGTCTCAGCGGGCCGCTCGCCCGATGACGTACGCCGTCTTCTCAACATCATGAACGTCTCGCTCCAGCCGGCCAGCCGCGGGCTGCTCGACGGACCGGCGGACCAGTGGGTCGAGGATCTCGCCGGGCTCACCCTGGAGCACGGCTTCTCCGCGTACCTCATCGGGGGCGACGACCCCGCCATCACCGAGCGCCTCGGCGCCGAGATCGCCCCGGCTGTGCGGGAGCTGGTCGCGGCGGAGCGTGGCGTCGAGGTCTAGGCGAGGTTCTCGGTCTGCGCCTCGAGCTTGATCTTGAGCTCGTGGCGGGCACCGTTGCGCATCACCGTGAACGCGACCGTCTCCCCGGGCTGGTGAGCACGGATGGCGACGATCATGCCGATCCCGTCGGTGACAGTGACGTCTCCGACCTTGGTGACCCGGTCGCCGTCCTTGAGCCCACCGGCGGCGGCCGGCGAGCCGGCGTCGACCACCGAGATCAGCGCTCCGTTGTGGTCGGCGGCCTGCACGTCGACGGAGGCGCCCACGATCGGGTAGGTCGCCTTGCCGGTCTTCAGGATCTGCGCAGCGGTCACCTTGACCTGGTCGATCGGGATCGCGAAGCCGACGCCGATGCTGCCGCCCTCGCCACCCTCTCCCCCGCCGGCGGTCGCGATGGCCGAGTTGACCCCGATCACCTGGCCGACGAGGTTGACCAGCGGACCACCGGAGTTGCCGGGGTTGATCGCCGCGTCGGTCTGGACGGCGTTGATGTAGGAGGTGTCGTCCTCTGTCTGACCGGTGCTCACCGGACGCTGGAGCGCACTGACGATGCCCGAGGTCACCGTGGAACTGAGGCCCAGCGGCGACCCGATCGCGACGACCCCCTCACCGATCCTCAGCCGTGACGTGCTGCCGAGCGAGGCCGGCTCGAGCTCCTTGACCTCGGGAACGTCGAGGACCGCGAGGTCGTAGACCGCGCTGCGCCCGACCACATCCGCCTTGTAGCGGCGGCCCTTGTGGTCGACTACCTCGATGCTGCCCTTGGCCTTGGCGGCGTCGGCGACCACGTGGTTGTTGGTCACCACGTGGCCGTTGCGGTCGAAGATGAAACCGGAGCCGGTCGCGGCGTCCTCCACGCCCTGGTACTCGGCGAAGATCTGGACCGTCGAGGGCAGCAGCGTCGCGGCCACCTTCACGATGCTGGCGTCGTCGCCCTCCAGGGGCGCGTCGGTCTCGATCGAGCCCGGGTCGAGCCCACCGCCGGCCAGGCTCGACATGTCGTCCTGGTCCTCGAGTACGCCGCCGGCATAGCCGCCCAGCACGCCGAGCAAGAACGCGACGGCAGCAGCGAGAGCCCAGATCGGGCCGGGGATCCGGCGGCGCTGCGAGGAGTCGGTCCGGGGTGAGGACGGTGGTGGCGCAGGCGGGGCGTCGAACCCGGGCAGGGAACCACCCGGCGGTGGCGGCACCATGGGAGGCAGCGGAGCGGTGTCGGCGGCCGGAACCGGCTCGACGGCGGGTCTCGGCATGCCCGGCAACGGCACCTCGGCCGTGTCCCGCTCGTCGTCGACAAGGTCGTCAGGGGACGACTGCCCGGCCGGAGGCACGTCGGAGGGTGGTGCCCAACGAGAGATCGGCCGCGACTGGTCGTCTTGTGGTTCCTGCGTCACGACACCCATTCTTCCCACCCGCCCCAACAATGGGCAGCCCGGGTCTCGTGTCGCGTCGCCGGGCCGATGCTCAGCGGCGTACGTGGGCGACGACGGGAGCGCCCGGAGTGCCCGGGAGCTGGGTGACCGCGGTGACCGGGAGATTCCTGGGGACCGGCGCGTCGGCCGGAGCGGCGGCGAAGGTGAACATGCCGAAGACGGCGGCACCGACAGCACCGCCACCGGCGGCGACCATCACCAACGTACGCCGCATCGACCGGGGGTCGGAGTAGGTCTCGTCGAGGTCGTCGGCGGGCCACATCGAGGCGGCGGCCAGGGCGCCACCGCGGAGCGAGCCCTTGAGGTCAGCCGGTGCGGTGACTCCGGGGTCGACGCTGAGGCCGGCCAGGCGTCGCTTGAGCCAGCCCTCACGCTCCACTGCGCGGCGGCAGGCGCAGCACTGGTGCACGTGCGCCCAGGCGCGCTCCTCCTCCGCTGCGGGAAGCTGTCCGTCGAGAAGAGCGCTGATGCGTGCGCCGAGGTGGTTACCGAGAAGACTCATGAAGCCCCGCCCCACAACACCTTGGGCCCGGAGTGACGCAGTCGTCCGCCGCGCGGGGCGCGGTGGGCGAGGTTGTCACGGAGCATCGCCCGGCCGCGGTGGATACGCGAGCGGACGGTGCCGAGCTTGGCACCGAGGATCTCGGAGATCTCCTCGTAGGAGAGCCCCTCCACGTCACAGAGCACGACCGCGGCCCGGAAGTCGGGCGGCAGCGTCGCCAGCGCGCGCTCGATGTCGTCATCGAAGCGCTGGTCGGTGTAGGCCACGTCGGGCGTCGGGCCGCTGCTCGTCAGGCGCGAGGCGCGCTCGTCGGAGAGGGCATCGAAGCGGATCCGCTGCTTACGACGGGCCTGGTCGAGGAAGAGGTTGGTGGTGATCCGGTGCAGCCAGCCCTCGAAGGTGCCGGGGCTGTAGGTGTCGAGAGAGCGGAAGACGCGAACGAAGACCTCTTGGGTGAGGTCCTCGGCGTCGTGGCGGTTGCCGGTGAGACGGTAGGCGAGCCGGTAGACCCGGTCGGAGTGCTTCTCCACGATCTCGTCCCACGTCGGAACACCCGGCTCTACGGTCGGGCTCTGCGTGGGCTCCGCGGTCATGGTGCTCCTGTCGTCTGTCTCGCTGATCGCTGACATCTCCTACGGTAGATCGCCTGGGACCGGAAGGGCTGAGAGTTGCCTGTGAGGCTCCTATTTTTCCTCTTCCCGTGCTGTTCCAACGCACAAGTTGGATCAGGCGTTCCCGCACCGTTACGCGAAACAGGTTAGGTTTTGCGGTGTGACCAGCCCTGTTTCGACCGCAAGTTGGACCTACGCCGACGAGTTCGTCGGTGAGGACGACCTCCTCGCAGCCGCCCGATCTCGGGCCGAGGAGGTCGGAGTCGCACCCATCGGGCCCGGCGGCGGTGCGGCGCTGCGCTTCCTCGCCTCCGTCCTCGACGCCAAGAACGTCGTCGAGGTCGGCACCGGCACGGGTGTCTCCGGGCTGTGGCTGCTGCGCGGCATGCGCCCCGAGGGGGTCCTGACCACCGTCGACATCGAGACCGAGCACCAGCGGCTGGCCCGCCAGAGCTTCACCGAGGCCGGCTTCGGTCAGCGGCAGGCGCGGTGCATCGCCGGCGCCGCCCTCGACGTACTCCCCCGGCTCACGGACAACCACTACGACCTGGTGTTCGTCGACGGCGACAAGACCGAATACGCGGCCTACCTCAAGGAAGCGCTGCGTCTGCTCCGTCCCGGCGGCGTCGTCGCCTTCGACAACGCGCTGTGGCACGACCGCGTGGCCGACCCGTCCGTACGCGACGAGGAGACCGCCACCATCCGCGAGCTCAACCAGCAGGTCGCCGACAACGACGGCCTGATCCCGCTGCTGCTCCCGGTGGGCGACGGCCTCCTGCTCGCCCGGAAGATCTAGCCGAGACGTCACCCCCGTCGGCCGAGGCGGCACCTGAGTGCCATCTCGGCCGACGTACGTGACCTCTCGGCCGACGCGGGTGACGTCTCGTCAGGAACCGACGCCGGAGAGCGGGTCGGCGCTCGCCAGCCAGCTGAGGAGAACCCGGGCACCGAAACCGGTGGGGCCGGGGGTGAGCTCGTGGACGTCGGCGTACGCGTCACCGCAGGCGACGTCGATGTGGGCCCACGGGATGCCACCGGTGAAGTGGTGCAGGAAGAGCGCGGCGGTGATGGCGCCGGGGCCACCGGGGGCGTTGTCGGCGTCGGCGACCTTCGAGGAGAGCTTGTCCTCGTAGTCGGCGACCAACGGCATCCGCCACAGCACCTCGCCGGAGACCTCGGACGCCTCGGCCAGCAGCGTGGCCAGCGCGTCGTCGTCGGCGAAGTAGCCGGCCATCGTCTGCCCGAGCGCGACTCGCATCGCACCGGTGAGGGTGGCGATGTCGACCAGCGCAGCCGGCTTGAGCTTGTCCACGGCGTACGCCATCGCGTCGGCCAGCACGAGGCGGCCCTCCGCGTCGGTGTTGGTGACCTCGGAGGTGCGGCCGCCGTAGTGGGTGACCACGTCGCCGGGGCGCAGCGCCGAGCCGGAGATGGCGTTCTCGGCGGCGGCGATGAGGCCGATCACCTTGACCGGGCAGCCGATCTCGGCCAGCGCCGACATCACCGCAAGCACCACCGCACCGCCGGTCATGTCGCGCTTCATGTTGAGCATGCCGTCGCCCGGCTTGATGTTGAGCCCGCCGGTGTCGAAGGTGATGCCCTTGCCGACCAGCACCACCGTCGGCACCGTCTTCAACGAGTTCAGCCGCCCCGACTTGCGAGGCGTGTAGTCGAGCCGGATCAGCCTCGGCGGGGTCGCCGAGCCCTGGCCGACCGCGACGATGCCTCCGAAGCCCTCGGCCGCGAGCTGGTCCTCGTCCCAGACGGTGACCTTCAGGCCGGTCTCGGCGCCCAGTGTCGTCGCCTGCTCTGCGAGCCAGCCCGGATTCTTCAAGTTGCTCGGGACCGAGGAGAAGAACCGCGCGCGCCAGCTGGCGCGCGCGATCGCCTGGGCCCGGTCCAACGCTGCCGCCTGGTCGTCGCCGAGATCGGCCAGCGTGATCGTCTCCACCGGTTTCCACGGCGCACCCTCGGAGCGCCAGTGGAAGAGGAAGGACCCCAGCGTCGCGCCGGCCACGAACGGCTCCAGCCCGACCTCCGGATCGGCCGCCGGAATGGTGGTGACCACCTCGGACCGACCCCGCACGGCGCGAGCCAGCGCGGCCCCCGCCCGCCGGAAGTCGTCGCGACGTTGTGCGCCGACACCGATCAGGAGGATCTGCCGCAGAGTGCCGGAGCCGGTGACGGCGTACGTCGTCACCTCACCGGCACTGCCGGTGGCACCTTCGAACTCGAGATGACCCAGGAGGTCGTGGTGGTCGCCGAGGTCGGCGGCGCCAGGGCCGATGACCAACTCGTCCTCGCCCGGGATGACCGGGAGCGCGATGATCTCGGCATCGAGGCTGTCCGGGCCGAGCGGATTGAGCGTGAAGGTGGGCGGCCCGACCTGCGACGGCAGAGCCTGTGACGGCAGCGTTGTGGTCATCTACGCGTTCAGCCCAAGACCTTTGATCTCTTCGCCGAGCGCGGCGGCCTCTTCGGCGTTCAGTTCGACGACCAACCGGCCACCACCTTCGAGCGGGACGCGCATCACGATGCCCCGACCTTCCTTGGTGACCTCCAGCGGACCGTCTCCCGTCCGCGGCTTCATCGCCGCCATGCGGCACCTTCTTCCGTGTCTCGCGTGTCGGCGCTCACCTGCCGGATGGCCTCGGAGCGCGCTTTGCACGTCCATTATCCCTCATCAGGTCAGCAGACCTGACGGCAAGGTGGGAGTTTCGGCGGGTTGCCTGCCTTCGAACCTGTCAGATGACCGAGGTTCCGTAGGCCCAGGTCAGCCAGATCGCGAGGATCACCAGCGTGAGGTGCACCGCGATGGCCGCTCCGGACGACTCGTGGAACGCTCCGTCCCGGTCCCGGCGGTCGCCTCCGACGGATCGGTCGTACGCATCGTCGTAGCGCTCGTCGTAGCGGTCGTCATAGCCGCGGTCGTAGGCCTCGTCGTAGTCGTAGCCCTGCGGGTACGCCTGGTCGTAGCCCTGCTCGTAGCCCGCATAGGCCGGCTCGTCGTAGCCCTGTTCGCGCTGCCCTCGACGGGGCTGCACGTCTGGCGCGGGCGGAGTCGGGGCAGGGGTCTCGGTCCGGTCGCGGTCACGGCCTCGACCCCGGTCGCGGTCGCTGGGACCGTAGGACTCGAACGAGTAGGGATCGTACGTCTCGGGCTGCTGCTGCCCCGCCGGGCGGCCGGACTGCCGGCTCGGCGCCGGCGGCGGCGCAGGCGCGGGTGCGGGCTGGGGTGCCGGTTGGGGCGCGGGCCGGGGTGCGGGGCGCGGCGCGCGCGGCGGGCTCGGCTGCTGTTGGCCCGGGTAGTCGGAGTAGCTGCTGTCGCGCCGGTAGCGGCGGTCGGCGAACTCGTCGTGGCTGTCGTTGCGGCGGTCGTCGTAGCGATCGTCGTAGCCGCGCGAGCGGCGCTGCGGCGGCTCCTGCCGGCGACCCCACGGGTCCTGGCCGCTCCGGCCCGGCTCGCCCTGACTCGGCTGGGGCTGCTCGGGCGCCGGGCGCTGAGGGGCCGGGCGCTGAGGGGCCGGACGCTGCGGGGCCGGACGCTGCGGGTCGGGACGCTGCGGGGCGGGACGCTGGGGTGCTGGACGCTCGCGCATCGGCTGCTCCGGGGCTCGCCGCTCCTGTGCGGGGCGCGCGGGAGCCGGGCGGTCCTGCCGCGGTCGGGCAGGAGCCTCCGGGGCCGGCGGCTGGGGCGCGGGCTGGTGACGTACGGGCTGCTGGGGTGCCGGCGGCTGGGGTGCGGCTGCCCGCCGCGGAGGCCGCTGCGGGGAGGGCTGGGGCTGCGATGCAGGCTGCGGCGCGGGCGGGGGCGGTGTCTGCCGCCCGGCCACGCGGCGACCGATCTGCCCGTCCCCCGGCGGAGCCGGAGCAGGAGCCGGAGCAGGAGCGGGTGCCGGGGCAGGGGCAGGCGGCGGCGCAGGCGAGGGGTCACGCTCGATCGGCGCCATCACGGCGGTCTCGTCGACACCCGACGCTGCTCGCCGGGGCTCGGGCCGGCGTTCGGCCGGACGTCCCTGCTGGGCGACGGGCTGAGGAACAGGCTGCTGAACCGGTCGGCGTGGGTCCGCGTAGGCCGCCCGGCCGTCAGGCTCGGCGTAGTCGTCGTAACCAGCCTCTGCATAGCCGGTCTCGTCGTAGGCGTAGCCGTCCTCGGCGTACTCCTCGCCGTAGCCGTCGTCATAGCCGTAGTCGTCGTGGCCGGAGGCTGCGGCGCGCTGCTCCTTGAGCCGGCGGGCGAGCAGGTAGAGGCCCGCGATCGCGGCGAGCCAGATCCCGAAGAGCCCGATCACGCCCGGGATGTCGCCGCCGAGGAAGAACGACGACGGCGAGGCGAGGAAGAGGACCCAGACCAGCAGGCCGGCTGCGCCGGCGTACAGGTGGATCTTGGGCGGCAGCCCCGCCTCCTGCGGCTGCAGGAGATGTGGCTTCAGATAGGTGAGCGCGACGATCACCGCGACCAGGGCGGTCACGGCGTAGACGAGTACGGCAGCGAAGCTCACGGCAGCGATTCTGTCCTAGACGTCGGGCGAGCCCGAATCGGGCTCGGGCGTATGTGATGTGAGTCCCCCGACTCCGACCTCGGCACCGGCATCCCCGGCCGCGGTCGACTCACGCCATTCTGCCTCCTCGGCAAGGCGGGCGATCAGAGCGTCCACCTCGTCCATCCGGTAGCCACGGAAAGCCACCGAGAAACGTACGTGACGCAGATCTGAGGCCTCCAGGACGCGGTCGCGGGGCACCAGAGCGTCGGGCTGGTCGCCGTACTCCTCCCCCAACGGCGCACCTGTCCCGGCGGCTACGAGGGCGACTCCTCCGAGAGCCAGCACGATGAGTGCCGCGAAGATCCAACCCATCGGTCAGTCACGCGCCTTCAACATCAGCTCGACCGCCTCGTCCACGTCGTCGGTGAGGGTGATCATGTCCAGGTCGCTCTGCTTGATCCGGCCGTCGGCCAGCATCGTCTCGCGCATCCAGTCGAGCAGCCCCTGCCAGTGCTCCACGCCCATCAGGACGATCGGGAACTGGGTGATCTTCTTGGTCTGGGAGAGCGTCATCGCCTCGAAGAGCTCATCCATGGTGCCGAGCCCGCCGGGCATGACGATGTAGCCCTGGGAGTACTTCACGAACATCATCTTGCGCACGAAGAAGTAGCGGAAGTTGAGCCCGAAGTTGACGTAGTCGTTGAGCCTGGCCTCGAAGGGCAGCTCGATGCCGAGGCCGATCGACTCGCCACCGGCCTCGAGAGCGCCCTTGTTGGCCGCCTCCATCGTGCCCGGGCCACCGCCGGTGATCACCACGAAGCCGGCCTCGGCCAGGCCGCGGCCGATCGCCTCGGCCTGGGCGTAGGTCGGGTGGTCCTGGGGCGTGCGCGCCGACCCGAAGACGCTGATCGCCGGGCCGATCTCGGAGAGGTCGTTGAACCCCTCGACGAACTCGGCCTGGATCTTCATGACCCGCCACGGATCGGTGTGGACCCAGTCGCCGTGGCCGGAGCTGTCCAGCAGTCGCTGGTCGGTGGTGCTGCCGGCGGGGCGCCCCTTGGTGGGGCGTGGGCCGGAGCCGCTGCGTCGGGTCATGCGGTCAACCAATCACGAAGGGCCTGCTCGCACGCGGTGATCTCGGAGATCCGCACGTGCTCGTCGGCCTTGTGGGCGAACATCGGGTCACCTGGACCATAGTTGACCGCCGGTATGCCGAGAACCGTGAACCGCGCCACATCGGTCCAGCCGAACTTGGGCCCGACCTCGCCGCCGACGGCAGCGATGAAGTCCTTCGCCGCCGGCCGGTCCAGGCCCGGCAGCGCGCCCGGCGCCGAGTCGGTCAGGGTGACGTCGTAGCCCTCGAAGAATTCGGTCACGAACGCCAGCGCCTCCTCCTCGCTCCGGTCCGGCGCGAAGCGGAAGTTGACCGTCACCACGCACTCGTCGGGGATCACGTTGCCCGCCACTCCCCCGGCGACGAAGACCGCGTTGAGGCCCTCGTGATACTCCAGCCCGTCGATGACCGGCTTGCGCGGGACGTACGACTCCAGGCGGCGGAGCACCTCGCCGGCCTTGTGGATCGCGTTGACGCCGCGCCAGGAGCGGGCGCTGTGGGAGCGCTCGCCGGTGGTGCGCACCTCGACCCGCAGCGTGCCCTGGCAGCCGGCCTCGACGCCGGCGTTCGAGGGCTCCATCAGGATCGCGAAGTCTCCGGCGAGGAGGTCGGGCTCGCTGGCCGCGAGCTTGCCGAGACCGTTGTGGACGGCCTCGATCTCCTCCGCGTCGTAGAAGACGTACGTCACGTCGCGGTTGGGCGTCCGAAGGGTCGCGGCGAGCTTGAGGATGACCGCGTCGCCGGACTTCATGTCGCATGCGCCGAGGCCGTGCAGGATGCCGGTGGCCTCGTCGAGGCGGCTCGGGAAGTTGCCGTTGACCGGCACCGTGTCGAGGTGGCCCGCGATGACGACGCGCTCGGGGAGGCCGAGGTCGGTGCGCGCCACGATCGAGTTGCCCCGCCGCTCGACGACGAGGTGGTCGTACGCAGCCAGCGCCCGCTCCACGGCGTCGGCCAGCTCGAGCTCGTTGAGGCTCACCGAGTCGATGTCCATCAGCTGCCGGGTCAGCGTCACCACGTCGGTCGTCAGGTCGATCTCGGGAGTGTCAGGACTGGTTGTCACAGGCGCTAGTCAACCAGCCCTCCATGAGAGATCACGCGGGGACCTGTCGCCTGGATGCCGGACATCCATCCGCGGGGCTCGACACGCACGCTACATTCTGTAGTTAGAAACTCGACTTAATGGAGAGAGGGGTGTCGATGGCCGCCGTGCGCCATGCCCGCCTCTTCGACGAGGCCGACCCGCTCCGCCTGTGCGGCGGCGACACACTGGCGCCCGTCGACGTCGCCTACGCCACCTACGGCGACCTGGCGCCCGCCCGCGACAACGTCGTCTTCATCGCCCACGCGCTCACCGGCGACGCCGAGGCCGCGACGTGGTGGCCGACGATGGTGGGACCCGGGAGACCGGTCGACACGGACCGGTTCTTCGTGGTCTGCGCCAACCTCCTCGGCGGCTGCCGAGGCACCACCGGGCCGTCCTCGACCGACCCCACCACCGGCCGGGCCTGGGGGCTCGACTTCCCGCTGATCTCGGTCGCCGACCTGGTCAGCGTCCATCGCCGGCTGCTGGCCCACCTCGGCATCGAGAGGCTCTACGCCGCCGTCGGTGGTTCGCTCGGCGGCATGCAGGTCCTGCAGTGGGCCGCCGACGCGCCCGGGCAGATCGAGCGGGCGGTCCTCGTCGCCGCCTCGGCCCGGTTGAGCGCCCAGAACATCGCGCTCTCGAACGTCGCCCGACAGGCGATCCTGCGCGACCCCGCCTTCCGCGGCGGACGCTACCCGGACCACGGCGTGGTCCCCGCCGACGGACTCTCGGTGGCGAGGATGCTGGGCCACGTCACGTACGTCTCGGAGCCCGGACTGGAGGCGAAGTTCGGCCGGTCTCGGCGCGGCGCCACCCCGGGATTCGGGATCGACTTCGAGGTGGAGAGCTATCTCGACCACCAGGCGAGCTCGTTCGTCGACCGCTTCGACGCGCTCTCCTACCTCTACCTCTCCCGCCTCCTCGACTACTTCGACCCGTTCGCCTCGGCGAGTTTCGCCGAGGGGATCCGGGACACAAGGTTCCAGGTCATCTCCTTCGACTCCGACTGGCGCTTCGCCACCTCCCACTCGGTCCTGATCGAGGAGGAGCTGCGCCGCGCGGGCGTCGACGTCGAGCGCCACGAGATCGCCTCGACCTGGGGCCACGACTCGTTCCTCCTCGACCCGCCCGGCTACCTCGACCTCGTCCGGAGCTTCCTCAACGATCGAACTGGAGTTGGTTCATGAGTGACCACGCGTACGGCTTCAACACCCGTGCGATCCACGCCGGCAACATCCCCGACGGCGTCAGCGGCGCCCGGGCGCTGCCGATCTACCAGACGGCGTCGTTCGTCTTCGACGACACCGCCGATGCCGCCGCGCGCTTCGCGCTGCAGAAGTACGGCAACATCTACACCCGCGTCGGCAACCCGACCGTGGCCGCGTTCGAGGAGCGTCTGGCCTCCCTGGAAGGAGGCATCGGGGCGGTCGCCACCGCCTCGGGCCTCTCGGCCGAGTTCGTCACCTTCGCCTCCCTGGCCGGCGCCGGCGACCACATCGTCGCCTCGGCCCAGCTCTACGGCGGCTCGGTCACCCAGCTCGACGTCACCCTGCGCCGCTTCGGCGTCTCCACGACGTTCGTCTCCTCGACCGACCCGGAGGCGTACGCCGCGGCGATCCGCCCCGAGACCAAGCTCGTCTTCGCCGAGACCGTCGCCAACCCGTCCGGCGACATCGCGGACCTGGAGGGGCTGGCCGACGTCGCGCACGCTCACGGGGTGCCGTTCGTGGTCGACTCCACGATCCCGACGCCGTACCTGTCCCGGCCGATCCAGTGGGGCGCCGACATCGTGGTGCACTCGGCCACCAAGTTCCTCGGCGGACACGGGACCACGCTCGGCGGAGTCGTCGTCGAGTCGGGCCGCTTCGAGTACTCGCCCGAGCGGTTCCCGCTCTTCCACGAGCCGGTCGAGCACTACGGCGGGCTGTCGTGGTGGGGCAACTTCGGCGAGTACGCCTTCCTCACCCGGCTGCGCGCCGAGCACCTGCGCAACGTGGGCGCGACCCTGAGCCCGCAGTCCGCCTGGCAGCTCGCCCTCGGCGTCGAGACCCTGTCCCTGCGGGTCCAGCGCCACGTCGAGAACGCGCGGATCGTCGCCGAGTGGCTCGACGCCGATGACCGGATCGAGAACGTACGCTGGGCCGGCCTGCCCTCCCACCCGCACCATGCGCGAGCGCAGAAGTATCTGCCCAAGGGGCCCGGCAGCGTCTTCTCCTTCGACGTCCGGGGAGGTCGAGCCGCCGGCGAGCGGTTCATCGAGTCCGTCGAGCTCGCCAGCCATCTGGCCAACATCGGCGACGCCAAGACCCTGGTGATCCACCCCGCCTCCACCACCCACCGCCAGCTCGGCGAGGCACGGCTGGGCGAGGCCGGCGTCACGCCCGGGCTGGTGCGGATCAGCGTCGGCATCGAGGACGCCGACGACATCATCTACGACCTCGACCAGGCGCTGACGGCCGCCACGAAGGAGCCCTGATGGCCATCCCGCAGATTCCCCACGAGCCGACCGCGCGCGAGCGGCAGGGGCTGCTCCGGGCGGCGAAGTCGATCGCGATCGTCGGCTTCTCCCCCAACACGGCACGGTCGAGCTACTACGTCGCCACCTACCTCGCTCAGGACACCGACTACCGGCTCTACTTCATCAACCCGAACGCCGCAGGTCGCGAGGTGCTCGGGCAGCCGGTCTACGCGAGCCTGGCGGATCTCCCGGAGACCCCCGACATCGTCGACGTCTTCCGGAGGGCGAGCGACCTGCCCGCAGTCGTCGACGACGTGGTCGCGCTGGGCTCGCCGGTCGTGTGGTTCCAGCTCGGGCTGACCAACGACGAGGCCGCGGAGGCGGCGCGCGCGGCAGGGCTGAGCGTCGTACAGAACCGCTGCCTCAAGATCGAGCACGCCCGCTTCCACGGCGGCCTGCACCTGGCCGGGTTCGACACCGGGGTGATCACCTCGCGCCCGACCGGGCGGTGAGACTCCTTCTTTAGTCGAGTTAGTTAGTCTATTATCTCGATAAATCCACTCCCTCGACCCCGGAGCGTTCTCATGAGCATCGATTCAACGACGCAGCTCAACGATGTCGACCTCGCCGCCGTCGGCAACCTCGTCCAGGCGATCCAGGACGATCCCGCCAAGGCGCGCACCACCTGGGCCGCCCACGTGACCTGGAAGGGTGCCTTCGCGTCCGAGGCGAAGGTCCGATCCTTCGATCCCACCCCGTCCGACGAGCCGACCGGCCTGGGCGGCGGCGACACCGCCGCCAACCCCGTCGAGCAGCTTCTCGGCGCCCTGGGCAACTGCCTCGCCGTCGGCTACGCCGCGAACGCCTCGGTCGCCGGGATCGAGCTCGACGACCTGCGCATCGACCTCAAGGGCGACGTCGACCTCACGGTCTTCCTCGGCCTGGCCGAGGGCCACGCCGGCTTCGACACGATCGACGCCACGGTGACCATCGCGTCCGAGGCACCCCGCGAGGAGCTCGAGGCGCTCCACGCCAAGGTGCTCGCCAGCTCGCCCGTCGGCCACACCCTCGGCAGCGCGGTCCCGGTCAACGTCTCGCTGGCCTGACTCGCCTCCACCGCCGCATCCACACCCATCGAAACGAGGAACCACCATGACAGAGACCACCATCGACAACGGCGTCAACGTCGCCGCCCTGCTCGGCGCACGTGCGGCCCTCCAGGAGACCCCGGAGGCGGCCAAGTTCACCTGGCGCGCCACCAACACCTGGGTCAAGGGCACCCACTCCAAGAGCAAGGTCGAGGGCTTCTTCGGCCTCGGCGAGGAGCAGGAGACCCAGCGCTCCTTCGAGTCCGACGGCGACCACCCGCCCCAGTTCGCCGCCGACAACCAGGGCCCCACGCCGGTCGAGACCGTCCTGGTCGCGCTCGGCGGCTGCCTGACGGCCGGCGTCGCCGCCGTCGCCCAGCAGCGGGGCATCCAGCTCAACTCCGTGACCGCGACCATCGAGGGCGACCACGACATCCGCGGCATCCTCGGCGCCGACGCGGACGTACGCAACGGCTTCACCGGCGTACGCGTGAACTACTCGATCGACGCCGACGCCTCTCCCGAGGACGTCGAGGCACTGGTCGCTCAGTCCCAGAAGCGCTCGGCCGTCTTCGACATCCTCACCAACCCGACCGCGGTCAGCGTCTCGGTCTCGTGACCATGAGTGTCCCGTCTCGCCGCACCACCGTCGCGGTGATCGGGGCGGGGCACAGCGGCCTCGCGGTGAGCCACCGACTCAGCGCCGAAGGGATCGACCATGTCGTCCTCGAGCGCGGTCAGGTCGCTCACTCGTGGCGCACCCAGCGCTGGGACTCGCTCCGCCTGCTGACCCCTGGCTGGATGAACCGGCTGCCCGGGCTCGCCGACCCGCTGCTCGGCCCTGCCGAGGCCGACGAGTTCCTCACCGCCGCCCAGGTCACCTCGCTGGTCACCGGCTATGCCGACGTGATCGCGGCGCCGGTGCACGAGAACGTCGAGGTCCACCGCGTCTCCCCCGACCGGAGCGGCTTCCTGGTCGAGACCTCCGCGGGTCCGTGGTCGGTGGAGCAGGTCGTGCTCGCCACCGGTTCGGTACGCGGCGTGGTACCCGCCCTCGCCGCCGACCTCCCGCCCGGGCTCCCCTCGGTGCACGCCATCGACTACCGGCGGCCCTCGCAGCTCCCGCCCGGCGGTGTGCTGGTGGTCGGGGCGGCCGCCAGCGGCGTACAGATCGCGGCGGAGCTGCAGGCCTCGGGCCGCCCGGTCACCCTCGCGGTCGGCGAGCACGTCCGGGTGCCGCGCCGCTACCGCGGGCGCGACATCTTCGCCTGGATCGAGGAAGCCGGCATCCTCGACGAGCGCTGGGACGAGCTCGACGACATCACCCGCGCCCGGCGGCTCTCCTCCTTCCAGCTCGTCGGCGGCACCGCCACGCTCGACCTCAACACGCTGCAGGAGGCAGGCGTACGCGTGGTCGGCAAGCTGGCCGCGCTGCGCGACGGCGAGGCCCTCTTCTCGGGCTCACTGACCAACATGGCGGCTCTCGCCGACCTCAAGGCCAACCGGCTGCTGAACGGCATCGACCACGCCTTCGGCTGGTCCGGGGAGCGACTCGAGCCGACCCGCGTGCCCGAGCCGCTGCTGTCGCTCTCGCTGACCTCCGGCGAGATCGGCTCCGTCGTCTGGGCGACCGGCATCAAGCCTGACCACGGCTTTCTCGACGCCGACGTCTTCGACCGCAAGGGCGCGATCCGCCACGACGGCGGCGTCACCGACCTGCCCGGCCTCTACGTCACCGGGCTCCCGGTGCTGCGGCGTCGGCGCTCGACCTACATCGACGGCGCTCGCGACGACTCCGCCGACCTGGTCGCCCACCTGTCGCAGCGGCTCGCCGACCCTGCCCGCCGCCGCACCGCCGGCTGACCACTCTGCACAACCACCCCACGCCGAGTCGGCTCGTTCTAACGAGCCGAGTCGGCTAACGGCCCACGTGCGCGAGCACGCCGTCGATGATCCGGGCGAGCCCGTAGTCGAGCTCGCTCGCGGGGTCGCTGGCCGCCTGGTAGGCCTCGCCTGCGGCGGTGCCGACCCGGTTGGCCAGCGGATAGTGGGTGCCCGCCATG
This sequence comes from Nocardioides sp. NPDC006303, assembly GCF_040613175.1. Taxonomy (NCBI): domain Bacteria; kingdom Bacillati; phylum Actinomycetota; class Actinomycetes; order Propionibacteriales; family Nocardioidaceae; genus Nocardioides; species Nocardioides sp. NPDC006303. Next base: position 134,774 of record NZ_JBEXRR010000006.1, on the reverse strand, counting down.
ACCTCGCCCAGCGTGTCGTAGTTGGCCTCCCACCACTCCGACTCGGTCATCCCGGTGACCTGCTCGGCGCGGCGCTTCATGAGCTCGCTGCGGGCGATGTTGCCCGCGAAGCCGACCAGCACGGCGACCGTCTGGTCCATCTCCAGGTCGGAGAGCCCGAGGCCGTCGACGGCCTGCAGTTGCCACTCGTAGCGATCGCTCATGTTGGGGCCCAGCCAGGGGCGTACGTCCTGCACCTCGAGCAGCCACGGATGGGCCCGGAGCTCGTCGTGCGTGAGGTTGGCGATCAGCTCGAGGCGCTTGCGCGGATCCCCGGGCAGCTCCGGGAGCGGGGCGCGGCCGGTCACCTGGTCAGCCATGAGCACCAGCAGCGCGTCCCGGTTGGGCACGTAGGAGTAGAGCGTCATCGTGCCCAGGCCGAAGCGCTGGGCGATCGCGCGCATCGTGACTGCAGCGAGGCCCTCGGCATCGGCGAGGTCGATCGCGGCGTCGACGATCTCGTCGACGCTCACCTTCTGCTTCGGTCCGCGCTTGGTCTTCGGCTCCTCGCGCGCTCCCGCCCGATGGCGCCACAGCAGGCGCAGGGAGGGGTCCGACTGGTCTGACTGGTCCGGCACGTCGCTCATCGTAACCTCATCCGAAATAATTTCGTACATTGTACGGAACAAATGCTACAGTCGCTCCGTTGACATCTTCGTACGACGTACGAAATTGGAGGAACGTGTATGCCGAACGACGCGAAGCCGGTCCCGCCGCGCTGGCTCAAGCCGATGAACAAGGTCTTCATGACCCTGTCGAAGACCGGGCTCGGGATGAAGGATCTGCCGGTGCTCACCGTGCCGGGCCGCGCGAGCGGCAAACCCCGCAGCACCCCGCTCTCGGTCCTGGACCTGGACGGACGCCGCTATCTGCTCGAGGGCTTTCCGGGAGCCGACTGGGCCCGCAACGTACGTGCCGCCGCCGGTCGCGCCACTCTCAGGATCGGCAAAGACACCGAGGAGGTGCGTCTCGTCGAGGTGGAGGGCGAGGAGGCGTTGACCGTGCTCCGGGCCTGGCCGGAGCGGATGACGGACGGCGCGAAGATCATGCTCGACGCCGGCGTGGTCACGGCGGTGACGCCGGAGGCGTTCGAGGCGGTCGCCGGCAGCTGCGGCGTGTTCCGGATCGAGGTGGGCCGATGACCTCGACTCCCCTGTCCGCGCGCGGCGTGCGCAAGCGCTACCGCGACACCCAGGCGCTCGACGGCCTCGACCTCGAGGTCGCCACCGGCACCGTGCACGCCCTGCTGGGACCCAACGGCGCCGGCAAGTCGACCGCGGTGAACGTCTTCGCGACCCTGACCCGGCCCGACGCCGGTGAGGTCCGCGTCGGCGGCCACGATGCCGTACGCCACCCCGCCCGGGTCCGCTCCACGATCGGCCTGGTCGGCCAGAGCGCCGCGCTCGACGAGGCCCTCCACGGCCGGGAGAACCTGGTGATGTTCGGCCGCCTGCACGGCCTCTCGAAACCCGATGCCGTACGCCGCGCCGGCGAGCTCCTCGATGCTTTCGGCCTCACCGAGGCCGGGGACCGGAAGGTCTCGGGCTACTCCGGCGGGATGCGGCGGCGCCTCGACATCGCCGCCGGTCTGGTCACCCGTCCGCGGATCCTCTTCCTCGACGAGCCGACCACCGGGCTGGACCCGCGCGGCCGTCACGAGGTCTGGGAGATGGTGCGGCAGGTGGTCGCCGACGGGACGACGGTGCTGCTCACCACGCAGTACCTGGACGAGGCCGACCAGCTCGCCGGCATGGTCACCGTGCTCGGCGCGGGCCGGGTGATCGCCGAGGGCACCCCGTCGACACTCAAGAGCGATCTCGGCGGCGACCGGGTGATCATCACCGCGACCGGGCCGGACGACCTCGCCCGGATGGCCGGCGTCCTCGGCTCCGCTGCCGTCGTCGACCCCGACCGGCACGAGGTCACCGTCGAGGCCGGCGCGGCCGGCGGCGGTGCCGCGGTCGTGGAGGTCGTACGCACCCTCGACTCCGCCGGCATCACGGTCGACGACGTGCTGCTGCGCAGACCGACCCTGGACGAGGTGTTCCTCCACCTGACCGCCCCCGGCCACGTACCCGATCCTGAAGGAGCCGCCCGATGACCGCCATCGCATCAACCCTCCGACAGACCGTGACCCAGACCTGGGTGATCACGCTCCGAGACCTCAAGCACTGGCAGCGCGAGCCGTGGGGACCGGTCTTCGGGATCCTGTTCGCGATCATGATGCTGCTGATCTTCGGCTACCTGTTCGGCGGCGCCATCGAGATGCCGGGCGGCGGGTCGTACCTGCCCTATCTGCTGCCCGGGGTGCTCGCGCTGACGATGATGTTCGGCATCGACGGCACCATGGCCGTGGTCACCGAGGACACCAAGCGCGGCGTCACCAACCGGTTCCGGTCGCTGCCGATGAGCGGTCTCGCGGTGCCGCTGGGGCGGGCCATCGCCGACCTGGGCAACTCGGCGGTCCAGCTGGGCGTCCTGATGCTCGGCGGCCTGCTGATCGGGTGGCGGATCGAGGGCTCGTTCCTCGAGGCGGTCGCCGCGGTCGGGCTGCTGCTCTGGCTGCGGCTGGCGATGCTGTGGCTGGGCATCTTCCTCGGGCTCACCCTGCGGATGGAGGGGGCGCTGACGATGGTGCAGGTGCTGGTGTGGCCGCTCGGGTTCTGCTCGAGCCTGTTCGTCTCGCCCGAGACGATGCCCGGCTGGCTCGGCTTCATCGCCGCCTGGAACCCGGTCTCGGCGACGGCCACCGCCTGCCGCGACCTCTTCGGCAACCCGACCGGGATCACCTCCGGCGTGCTCGCCGACCACGCGACCCTTTTGGCTCTGGCCTGGCCCGCGGTCCTGCTGGCGGTCTTCGTCCCGCTCTCGGTCCGAGCGTTCCGGCGCCTGGGCTGAGAAGGGAGAACGGGCCCGGGAAGGCGATGCCTTCTCGGGCCCGTTGGCGAATGGGTGGGGTCAGGCGGTGGCCGGCTCGAGGCCGTCGGTCTCCTCCGCCGACTTCTCCTTGGCCGGTGCGACGGCCCGGGTCAGCGACCCGAGTGCGAAGGCGACGAAGAGCAGGACGACGCCCAGGCCCGCGACCAGTGCCGAGAGGCCGAAGGCGGTGACCGCGGTCAGCAGGGAGGCGCGTACGAACGACGACTCCGCCGCGACGGCGCGGATCGGGTCCTCCTGTTCGAGCTCGGCGTACGTCTTGCCCTTGGTGATCCCCAGGGCGTGCTTCTCGACGGTGGCCGCCTGGGCGTAGGCCGAGAACGGGCCGTCGACCTGGTCTCCGGCGAGGAAGGAGGCGTCGTCGGCGACGGTGATCTCCTGAGCCTTCAACTGGGTGTGGGCCATGTAGTAGGCGGCGGCGCCACTGGCGATGAACAGGAGGCCGAACAGCCCGATCAGGGGGCTCAGCAGCTTCGCGATCCGAGGTTTGCGGGTCATGCAGGCTAAGGCTCACCTAACTTACCTTCGGATGAAAGCCCCGGAGGGTGTGATCTTCGTCGTGCAGAACTTTTTTCGCGGAACCTGTCGGATCGGTGTCGAGCCGTTCGTGGAGTGAGTGAGAAGCGGCCGTACGGACCGCGACAAACCACCACCGGATGAGAGGCACCATCATGAGCACCAGCACCTACACCCAGGCCACGACCACCTCCCGCGGTCAGTTCGCTGCGCGGATGCCGGTCTGGCTCGTCAGCGTCGCCGCCGTCCTTGTCGGCGCCCTGGTCACCGGCGTCTACGAGTTCTTCGCCCGGGCGGTCGGGGTGCCGTTCAACGTCGCACTTCCCGGCACCGGAGTCGATCCTGCCGCGATCCCCGCGACCGGGCTCGCCTGGGCCGTCGCCGAGCTCGGCCTGATCGGCATCATCGTCGCCGTCTGCCTCGACCGCTTCGCAAAGCGTCCGCGCTCGACCTGGAAGCGCACCGCCTGGAGCCTGACCGCGCTCTCGATCGTGCCCAGCCTGGTCGCCGTCACCGACTCCTACGCCACCAACATCATGCTGGTGATCTCCCACCTCGTCGCCGCGGTGGTGATCGTCCCCGTCATCGCCGCCCGGCTCGCGGAGCGCAACCCGCGCCGCGCCTGAGGTGTCTGCGGACGTCAGTCCGGTGGCCGGCGAGCGATGATCAGCTCGCCGACACCGGGCATCGGCGTCGTCTCGACCGTGAACCCGGCGTTGGCCAGGTCGGCGAAGAGCGCCGGCCTGGGATGGGTGCGGTAGTACATGACGAACTTCGGCCGCCACACCGCGTTGCGCACCCGCATCGCGAGGTCGAAGCCGGAGAGCAGCCAGTAGGCCGGGTGGGTCGGCCCCAGGGCCCGGCTGACCGGCAGCGCGAACACGCCGCCCGGCCGCAGCGCCCGATGGATGCCGTCGAAGAGCTCCGGCCGCTCCTCCGGCAGGAAGTGCCCCAGCGCCCCGAAGCTCACCACCAGGTCGTATGCAGCCTCGAACGGCAGCGCTCGAGCATCCGCCCGCACCAGGTCGGCGTCGGGGTGAGCGGCCCTGGCCTGCTCGAGCATCCCCACGCTGAAGTCGACCCCCGTCGGCCGCTCCGCGGTCGCCTCCGCGAGCAGCTCCAGCCCCGCCCCGGTGCCGGTGCACACGTCGAGTCCTCGCTCGAACGGCCCGTACTCCCGCAGCGCGGTGATGGTCGCGGCGAGCAACCAGTCCGGCGTCCGGAACGGCGTCGCGTCGAACTTCGGCGCCAGCAGGTCGTAACCATGCTCCACCGACGACAGCGCCTGGACGGCGAGTTCTCTGAGCGTAGGCCCCTCCACACCTCAACCATAGGTGTCGCTGGAGCCCTCGCGTCTTCGTTCTCAATGAACCCTAGGAGACCCAGGCACGCCACAGGCGACTGGGACTCCTAGGGTTGCCGCGGGATCGGGCAGTCGTCGCCGCACGCCGTCGGGGAGGCCGTCCAGCCGCGGGATGCCAGGACTCGCGCGATGCTCCGCGCCGTCCGGCAAGGCGTGTCGAAGACCTGGTGCCAACGGAGTCGCGCGGTGACAGTGCCGGTGGCGGCGAGGTCGTCGAGCGCTCGGTCGGCATCTCGCGCTTGGTCGCGCCATGCGTCATGCCCCAACGCTCCGTCGAGCTCAACGACCAGCCCGTACGCCGCATACTCCACGTCTCTGAACTGATTGCCGTTCGGCGTCGCCCGCACCGCCTGTCGCTGGGACTGTGGCAGCCCGTGGACGCGCTCGACCTTGGTGAGATAGCCGTGCTCGAGCACGGAGTTCGTGCCGGACTCCAGATCGTCGATGATCTTGGCGATCCAGGCACGGCGGCGCATGGAGGGGAAACGACTCAGCGCCCCACGGAGCGAGCCGGCGGTGACATACGCCCGCCCGGCGACGTTGGCCAGGCTGGCGATCGCGTCGATCTCCGAGCGGGCGTCGTGCGCCATCGCCAGCGCGTTGTCCTCCAGCTTCAGGCGAGGCGGGACGCCACCGTGGGCATGGGTCTCGAGGTTGGTGAGGCGGTGGATCACGATGCCGGGCTGGGGTGCGACCCTCCGGGTCTGGTCGATGGCGACATGGATCGGGTCGGGGACCATCCCGGGCACCATCGGCCGCTCCGTGCGAGGCGCCTCGACACTCGGACCGCACACGTAGGCGGGTGCGGCATAGAGGACAGCTGCCCAGGCGCGCTGGTGCCACGTGAGCGGACCCGTGTGATCGACGTACACCCGCGGATGCACCCGCACGATCTCCTTGCGCCGCTGCATCCTGATCATGTCAGCGCGCGTCAGCCCACCGGCCGCGAGCTGCGCATGACTGAGCAGACCATCCTGCTGACGTCGCTGCGCCTCCATCAGCCTGGCGGCATACTCCCGCTCCCAGACATCCTCGTGACCGCTGGTGACCCCCGAGTCCTCCACACTCCCAGTTATCCCACGTAAAGCCCCAGAACCCTAGGAGGGTGAGTCACGACAGGCGTGACGCACCCTCCTAGGGTTCAACGATCGTCAGACTTTGGCTACCGCGATCTGGGCCTTTTCGCCGTCGCCCAGGTCGACCGGGTTGCCCTCGAGCGAGTCGACCACGTCGTACGTCGTGGCGAGGGTCTCGCGGGAGATGAGGTCGGCGTGGGTGGTGGCTGCCTGGCGTACGGTCTCGGAGCCGGCCACCGAGAGGGTGATGCGGTCCTCGACGTTGAGGCCGGAGTCCTTGCGGGCCTGCTGGACTGCGCGGATCAGGTCTCGGGCGAGGCCCTCGGCGGCGAGCTCGGGGGTGACGACCGTGTCCAGGACGATGAAACCGGTGGGCAGCATCGAGACGGCGATGTCGTCGGAGGCGGCACCGGCAACGGTCTCCAGGGTGTACTCGCCTTCGACCAGCTCGAGACCACCCGCGGTCACCACACCGGACTCGTCGACCGACCAGTCACCGGACTTGGAGCCCTTGATGGCCTTCTGTACGTCCTTGCCCAGCCGCGGGCCGGCGGCGCGGGCGTTGACGGCGAGCCGCTGCTCGATGCCGTAGGTGCCGGCCTCCTCCGAGTCGGCCGCGAGCAGCCGGACGGACTTGACGTTGACCTCGTCGGCGACGATCTCCTCGAAGCCGGCGATGTCGGCACCGACGACCGTCAGGCCACCGAGCGGCAGGCGGTTGCGGAGCTTGCGGGCCTTGCGCAGGGCGGAGGTCGAGGAGCAGACCGTGCGGACCGCGTCCATCCGGGCGACCAGGTCGGCATCAGCAGGAAGGTCCTCGACGACCGGGTAGTCGGCCAGGTGCACCGAGCGGCCACCGGTCAGGCCGCGCCAGATCTCCTCGGTGGTCAGCGGCAGCAGCGGCGCGACCAGGCGGGTCACAGTCTCCAGCACCGTGTAGAGGGTGTCGAAGGCGGCCTTGTCCTCGTTCCAGAACCGCTCCCGGCTCCGCCGGATGTACCAGTTCGTGAGCACGTCGATGAACCGCTGGGTCGCCTCGCAGGCCTCGGCGACGTAGTAGTCGTCCATCGCCGAGGTCATCTCGGCGACGTAGTCGCGCAGCTTGGCCAGGACGTAGCGGTCCAGCGGGTCCTCGGACGCCGTCGAGCCGGTGGTCTCCAGGTCGGCCGCGTTGGCGTAGAGCTGGAAGAAGTACCAGCTGTTCCACAGCGGGATCATCACCTGGCGTACGGAGTCCCGGATGCCCTGCTCGGTGACGACCAGGTTGCCGCCGCGAAGGATGGGCGATGACATCAGGAACCAGCGCATCGCGTCCGCGCCGTCGCGGTCGAAGACCTCGTTGACGTCGGGGTAGTTGCGCAGGCTCTTGGACATCTTCTGGCCGTCGGAGCCCAGCACGATGCCGTGGCTGATGCAGCTCGAGAACGCCGGACGGTCGAAGAGCGCGGTCGCCAGGATGTGCAGGGTGTAGAACCAGCCGCGGGTCTGGCCGATGTACTCCACGATGAAGTCGCCCGGGAAGTGGTGCTGGAACCACTCCTCGTTCTCGAACGGGACATGGTTCTGAGCGAACGACATCGACCCGGAGTCGAACCAGACGTCGAGGACGTCGGAGACGCGGCGCATCATCGACTTGCCGGTCGGGTCGTCGGGGTTGGGGCGGACCAGGTCGTCGACGTACGGACGGTGCAGGTCGGGGTTGCCCTCGGCGTCCTTGGGCAGGGTGCCGAAGTCGCGCTCGAGCTCGGCGAACGAACCGTAGACGTCCAGGCGCGGGTAGGCCGGGTCGTCGGACTTCCACACCGGCACCGGCGAGCCCCAGAAGCGGTTGCGGGTGATCGACCAGTCGCGGGCGTTCTCCAGCCACTTGCCGAACTGGCCGTCCTGGATGTGCTCGGGCACCCAGCGGATCTGCTGGTTGAGCTCGAGCATCCGGTCCTTGATCTTGGTGACCTCGACGAACCAGCTCGAGACGCCCTTGTAGATCAGCGGCTGACGGCAGCGCCAGCAGTGCGGGTAGGAGTGGTTGTAGGACTCGCGGCGCAGCAGGATCGTGCCCGCGGTCACCGACCCTCCGGCCTCGCCGCGGGTGACCGCCTTGAGGTGGTCGATGATCTGCAGGTTGGCGTCGAAGACCTGGACACCGGCGTAGTCGACCACCGGCGCGGTGAAGCGCCCGTCCTTGCCGACCGGCATGACCGCCTCGATGTTCTCGCGGTCGGTCACCTCCTTGTCGACCTCACCGAACGCACCGGCGGTGTGGACGACCCCGGTGCCGTCGGTGGTGGTGACGGCGTCGTCGGCAGCCACGACGCGGAAGGCGTTCTGGTGACCGGCGTAGTAGGAGAACGGCGGCTGGTAGGTGCGGCCGAGCAGCTCGGCACCCTTGTAGCGGCCCAGGACCGTCGCCTCGTCGGCGTCGGGGAAGAGCTCCTTCTGGTACGCCGCGAGGCGAGCCTCCGCGAGGACGTACTTGGCCGTCTTGTCGGTGCCCGGGACCGGGCCCTCGACCACGACGTAGTCGATCTCGGAGCCGACCATGACGGCGAGGTTGGACGGCAGGGTCCAGGGCGTGGTGGTCCAGATCAGGATGTGGGCGTTGTCGAGGACCTCGTCCTCACCGGTGGCGTCGAGCGCGTAGCCCACTGTGACCGCCGGGTCCTGGCGGTCCTTGTAGACGTCGTCGTCCATCCGCAGCTCGTGGTTGGACAGCGGGGTCTCGTCCTGCCAGCAGTAGGGCAGGACGCGGAAGCCCTCGTAGACCAGGCCCTTGTCGTAGAGCGTCTTGAACGCCCAGATCACCGACTCCATGTAGTCGGGGTTGAGGGTCTTGTAGTCGTGGTCGAAGTCCACCCAGCGCGCCTGGCGGGTGACGTAGTCGCGCCACTCGCCGGTGTACTTCAGCACCGAGGCACGGCTGGCCGCGTTGAACTTGTCGATGCCCATCTCGACGATCTCGTCGGTCGTCTTCAGGCCGAGCTGGCGCATCGCCTCGAGCTCGGCGGGCAGGCCGTGGGTGTCCCATCCGAAGCGCCGCTCGACGCGCTTGCCGCGCATCGTCTGGTAGCGCGGGACGATGTCCTTCACATAGCCGGTCAGCAGGTGGCCGTAGTGCGGCAGGCCGTTGGCGAACGGCGGGCCGTCGTAGAAGACGAACTCGTTCTCGCCGTTCTCCCCGGCGTCACGGTTGTCGATGCTCGCCTGGAAGGTCCCGTCCTTCTTCCAGTAATCGAGAATCTGCGTCTCGATCTCCGGGAAGCGTGGGCTGGCCGGGACTTTGGCTGAGTTGACCTTCGGATAGGCCATCGACGCATCTCCTGCTGGGTGGTAGTGGGTTGTCTTCACCACAGGGACGATCTTTCGACCGCGGTACCACCCTGCTTGTCCTGCCGGACCACTTCGTTACGGCTGTGACGGGCCACTCCCGCCGGGTTCTACTTGCCCGAAGGCTTTCTTCCCGGGGCTCGCCGCTGATGACGGCTCGAACGCCTCTAAGGAAGAGAGTACGCCGCCCGGCGCCCGCCACGCGAACCCGATTACACCGCGCGCCACATCCGCACGTGCGGACCGATCTCGGGGTCGTCCCACGGCTCACCGATCTCGACGAACCCGGCCCTCTCGTAGAACGGCACCGCCGGCGTACGCGCGTTGCACCAGACCAGCCCACCGCCTCTGGCCGCGACGTGGTCCAGCGCCGCCTGCAGCACCTCGGCCCCGACACCCTTGCCGCGCCATCCGTCCGCCGTCGCCATCCCCCGGATCCGCCATCCCTTCCCGGGGTGTTCGGCCAGGTCAGGGCACGCTTCGGGGAAGAGCCCGACGCACCCGATCAGGCTCCCGTCCACATCCAGCGCTGCGTACGTAGCGACCTCGGGACCATCATCCCCCGGCACCCTCGCCGCCTCCGGCGGTCCGTCGTTGCGCAACACCTTCGCCCGCAACGGATACGTCTCCTCAACCGCCACCCGGCGCACGTCGATCATGCCGTCAATCATGCAGACCTGGACCGCAACCGATCGGCGACGGCTCCAGAAAGAGCCTCGTGGACGACTTCCGGGTGCAGCATGACGTCCTCCCAGGTGAACCGCAGGACGATCCAGCCCGCTGCCACGAATCGGTTGTACCGACCCGCGTCCTCCACCAGCGCCCGGCGCGTTCCGTGGAACTCGTACGAGTCCGCCTCGATGATGATCCGAAGCCGACGGTCGGCGAGGTCGACGCGACCGAGGAAGTCGGGCTCGGCGATCCTGACCTGAGGCTCCACATCCAGCCCGTCCACCTGGATCGCGATCGCACGCAGGCAGCTCTCGAAGGCATTGTCGGCGCCCCCATGAGCCAGGTGCGCCACCCGCCGGACGCTGCCGGCACCCGGACCGAATGTCCGATCGGCCGTCGAGATCAGTTCCTCTTGGCCGACACCGACGCGCAATGCGGAGTCGGCGACACACAGCGCCTCGTCGAACGGCAGCTCACACTCATACCTCCCGCACCATCCGCACATTCCACCCGAACTCCGGGTCCTCCCACGGTGCCCCAACCTGCTCGAACCGCGCCCGCTGGAACAACGCGGCGCCGGCGGGCGTGGCGTTGCACCAGATGGTCCCGCCACCGAGGCGGTCCGCATGTGCCAGCGCTGCGGCAAGAACGGCGGTGCCGACTCCACGGCCGCGCCACGCCTCGGCCGTCGCCAGACGCCGGACCCGCCAGTTGGATTCCGGAGCCGGGAACAGGCCGACACATCCGACCACTTCGCCATGGGCGTCCTTGGCGGCGAAGGTGGCCACGTCTGGCCGGTCGTCGCCGGCGACCCTTGCCGTCGCGGGTGGCGCACCGCCATGGAGGACCAGCGCTCGAAGCGGATAGGTCTCGGCGGCCTGCACACGGGTGACGGTGAAGGCGATCGGAGATGTCACCTCGTGACCATAGTTCGGACAGCCTCGTCGGGGCACCTGGCAGGATGCGCGCATGAGCCTGATTCGCTACGAGTACGCCGACGGTTGCGCCCGCATCACGATGACCAACCCGGACCGGGGAAACGTCTTCAAGCCCGAGGCGGGCGCGGAGATGCTGGCGGCGATCTTGCGTGCGAAGGCGGACTCGGCGCGGGTGATCGTGCTGGCGGCGGAGGGGAAGTACTTCTCCGTCGGTGGCGACCTGGCCGGGTTCGCGGCCGCCGACGACCTGGGGCCGTTCATCCTCGAGCTCGCCGAGGGCGCCAACCGGATCATCACCGAGCTCGTACGCTGCGACGCGATCGTGGTCAGCGCCGTCCAGGGCACCGCGGCGGGGGTCGGGTTCCCGCTGGCCGCGGCCGCCGACATCGTGATCGCGGCCGACAAGGCGAAGTTCAGCCTGGCCTACGCCAAGGTCGGGCTGTCGGTCGACGGCGGCGGGTCGCTCCTCGTACACACCCTGGGCCTGCACCGGGTGCTCCGGCTGACCCTGCTGGGCGACATGCTCTCCGCGACCGAGGCGCTCGAGGCCGGGCTGGTCGCCCGCGTCGTACCGGCCGATGACCTCGCCGCCACCGTGGACGAGGTCGTCGCGACCCTACTCGCCGGCTCCCCCGAGGCACTGGCAAGCACCAAGCACCTCATCCGCGACGTAGCCGACCCCAATCCCGAGTCCGCGCTGCGCCGCGAGGCGCAGTCGATCTCCGCGCTCGGTGGCTCGGCCTCGGGCCGCGAGGGCATCAACGCCTTCCTGGAGAAGCGGCCGCCCAGCTTCACCGGCTGAAATCATTGGCCGAGAGGCGCTCGTTCCGCGAGGGTGAACCCATGAGCAGTGATCAGCGACAGGTGGGCTTCGGCGGAATCTGGCTTCCCGAGGGCAAGGATCCACGCCACCAGGATCAGCAGGCCGTCGGCGAGCTGGCGACGTACCGGGACTATCTGCGCCACTACCGGCTCACCCTCGAGCTCAAGTGCGAGGACCTCGGTCCGGAGGACCTGGCCAAGCAGAGCGTCCCGCCGAGCGACCTGAGCCTGCTCGGGCTCATCCGCCACATGGCGCGGGTCGAGCACAGCTGGTTCCAGCGGGTGCTGAAGGAGAACCTCGAGCTGCCGCGGCTCGACGCCGACGACCCCACCGGCGGGTTCCACAAGGTGGAGCCGACCCAGGAGTCGGTCGACCAGGCGTTCGCGAGCTGGCGCGAGCAGGTCGCGGCGGCCGACGAGTGGCTCGACTCGATCGACGACTCGGTGCTCGGCGAGACCCGGGACGTCGGCCGCGGCGACGAGCCGACCAGCATCCGCGACATCCTGGTCCACATGATCGAGGAGTACGCCCGCCACGCAGGTCACGCCGACCTGCTGCGTGAGGTCATCGACGGGCGTACCGGGCAGTAGCCCCTCCCCCGCCCACCAGGCGGTTTCCTGAGACTAGGCTGAGACAGCGGTCACAACGACCGTTACCGCGCGCTGAATCAGAGGGAGACCATGTCGACGTCGACCGCCAACCCCACCAGCTCGGGCCCACGGTCCGGGCCCAACGTGAAGTCAATTGTCATCTGGACCGCCGTCGCCGTCGTCGGCGCCGTCTGCTGGGCCATGCTCGCCCTGTCCCGAGGCGAGGATGTCTCGGCACTGTGGATCCTGTTTGCCGCGCTGGCCTCGTACGCGATCGCCTACCGGTTCTACTCGAAGTTCATCGCCAACAAGGTGCTGAAGGTCGACGACACCCGGGCCACCCCGGCCGAGCGGCTGGAGAACGGGCAGGACTTCGACGTCACCGACCGGCGTGTGCTCTTCGGGCACCACTTCGCCGCAATCGCCGGTGCCGGCCCGCTGGTCGGCCCGGTGCTGGCCGCGCAGATGGGTTACCTGCCGGGCACGATCTGGATCATCGTCGGCGTCATCTTCGCCGGTGCCGTACAGGACATGGTCGTGATGTTCTTCTCGATGCGCCGCGACGGCAAGAGCCTCGGCCAGATGGTGCGTGAGGAGATCGGCACTGTTGCCGGCGTGGCCGCGCTGATCGCGGTCTTCGCGATCATGATCATCATCCTGGCGGTGCTCGCGCTGGTCGTCGTCAACGCGCTCGCGGAGTCGCCGTGGGGCGTCTTCTCGATCGGCCTCACCATCCCGATCGCGCTCTTCATGGGCTTCTACCTGCGCTACCTGCGCCCCGGCCGCGTCAGCGAGGTGACCGTCATCGGCGTCGCGCTGCTGCTGCTGGCCATCATCGGTGGTGGGTACGTCGAGGAGATGGGCCTGGACAACGCCCTCACCCTCTCCCACGAGACGCTGGTGGTCTGCCTGGTCGTCTACGGTTTCGTCGCCTCGATCCTCCCGGTGTGGATGTTGCTCACTCCGCGTGACTACCTCTCCACCTTCATGAAGGTGGGCGTCATCGTGCTGCTGGCCGTCGGCCTGGTCCTCGCGGCCCCGGTGCTGCAGAACGAGGCCGTCACCGACTTCGCCACCAACGGCGAGGGTCCGGTCTTCGCCGGCAAGCTGTTCCCGTTCGTCTTCATCACCATCGCCTGCGGCGCCCTCTCCGGCTTCCACGCCCTGATCGCCTCGGGGACGACGCCGAAGATGGTCGCCAAGGAGTCGCAGGTCCGCATGATCGGCTACGGCGGCATGCTGATGGAGTCGTTCGTGGCGATCTCGGCCCTCATCGCGGCCTCGGTCATCGACCAGGGCATCTACTTCTCGATGAACGCCGCCGCCGGCGCGACCGGTGGCACCCCGGAGACCGCGGCCGCCTTCGTCAACGGGCTCGGCTTCTCGATCACCCCGGCGGATCTCGAGGCAGCCGCGGCCAGTGTGGAGGAGTCGATCATCTCCCGCACCGGTGGCGCCCCGACCCTGGCGTTCGGGATGTCGCTGATCTTCACCGAGGCGTTCGGTGGCGGCCTGGCCGCCTTCTGGTACCACTTCGCGATCATGTTCGAGGCGCTCTTCATCCTGACCGCCGTCGACGCCGGCACTCGCGTGGGCCGGTTCATGCTCCAGGACACGATCGGCAACGTCTGGAAGCGCTACGCCGACACCTCCTGGCGGCCGGCGGCCTGGTCGGCCTCCGCGCTGGTCGTACTGGCCTGGGGTTACATGCTCTGGATCGGCGTCGGTGACCCGCTCGGCGGGATCAACCAGCTCTTCCCGCTCTTCGGCATCGCCAATCAGCTGCTCGCCGCGATCGCCCTGACCCTGGCCACGACGCTGCTGATCAAGCACGGCAAGCTCAAGTGGGCGTGGGTGCCGGGCATCCCGCTGGTCTGGGACCTCATCGTCACGATGACGGCGAGCTGGCAGAAGGTGTTCAGCGACAACCCCGCCATCGGCTACTTCGCCCAGGCCTCTGCCGCGCGCGAGGCACGCGACGCCGGTGAGCTCTACGGCGTTGCGAAGACCCCGGCGGACGTCGACCAGATCATCTACAACTCGACCCAGAGCGGCATCCTGCAGGCAGCGTTCGCGCTGCTGGTGATCGTGATCGTCGCCGGTGCCGCGGTGACTGTGGTCAAGGCGATCCGCGCCGGCGGGCTGCCGACCACCGAGGTCCCGAAGGTCGAGTCGACGATCGTCGCGCCCTCCGACTTCTTCGCCACCAAGGAGGAGAAGGAAGCCGTACGCGAGTGGGAAGCCTCCCAGAAGACGCCGGTCTCATGAGTCAGCTCACCGAGCGTGTCTCCGGCGCCTGGCGGCTGCTCCGCCAGGCGACCGGGGAGGCGAAGTGGGACGAGTACGTCGCCCGGTGCGAGCGCGAGGGCGTCGAGCCGATGAGCCGGCGCGCGTTCGAACGTCACCGGGCCGACGAGAAGGAGCACAACCCGCAGGCCCGCTGCTGCTAGCGGTCTAGCGGGGGCTGTCGTCGGCGAAGGCGGCGTCGAGCCAGGCGTACACCTGCGAGTCACCTCGGGTGACGAGCAGGACCACCTGCTTCTCGGCGTCGCTCACCGGCTTGCCGTTGATCCAACTGCGGACGATGTCGGAGGCGGCGCGGCGGACGACCTCCACGCCCTTCGCCATCGCCCACTCCGGCGCCGGATGACCCTTGCTGGTCGCCACTCCGGGGATCTCCAGGGTCCAGGTGCCGTCCTCGGCCTGGAGGAGCTGGGGCATCGGCGGCGCGCTCTTCTTACTCACCTCCACATGTTCGCACGTCGAGACCGTCGATAAGGGACCACTCAGGCTCGGCCACTAGACTGCGCCCCGTGACGAATGCAGCTTGGGGCTTCGGCCTCGTGACGTACGCCGCCGACAACTCCGTCCTCGACGTGTGGTTCCCCGCCCCGCAGTTGGGCGAGAAGCCCGCCGACGCGACGGCGCCGGCCGAGCTGACCGCGCTCGAGGGCGCCGACGAGGTGCGTCAGGTCACCCAGCGGGTCGCCCTGGTCGAGGTCAAGGACCTCGAGACCGCGCCCGAGACCACCGAGGACGTCTGGCTGCGACTCCACCTCCTCTCCCACCGCCTCGTGCAGCCGCACGGGCAGAACCTCGACGGCATCTTCGGACTGCTCACCAACGTGGTGTGGACCAGCGCCGGCCCGTGCGCCGTCGAGGGCTTCGAGCTCACCCGCGCCCGGCTGCGCGCCGCGGGCCAGCACGTCACCGTCTACGGCGTGGACAAGTTCCCGCGGATGGTCGACTACGTCGTCCCGAGCGGCATCCGGATCGGCGACGCCGACCGCGTCCGCCTCGGCGCCCACCTGGCCTCCGGCACCACCGTGATGCACGAGGGCTTCGTCAACTTCAACGCCGGCACCCTCGGCGCCTCGATGGTCGAGGGCCGGATCTCCGGCGGCGTCGTCGTCGGCGACGGCTCCGACGTCGGTGGTGGCGCCTCGATCATGGGCACCCTCTCCGGTGGCGGCAAGGCCGTCATCTCCATCGGCCAGCGCTGCCTGCTCGGCGCCAACTCCGGCATCGGCATCTCCCTGGGTGACGACGCCGTGGTCGAGGCCGGGTGCTACGTGACGTACGGGACCAAGGTCACGCTCCCCGACGGCACCGTGACGAAGGCCGGCGAGCTCTCCGGCGCCTCCAACATTCTCTTCCGCCGCAACTCTGTCAGCGGCGCCATCGAGGCAGTTCCGTGGAAGGGCGAGGGCATCGAGCTCAACGCCGCCCTCCACGCCAACTGACTCTCACCGAAGAGCAGAGTGCCGAGTTGAAGAAGCTTCTCACCGCCCTGGTGGTGCTCAGCGTGATCGCCGGCGGCATCTACTGGGTCGTCCAGGCCGCGACGGACAAGCTGGACTCGATCCTGCCCGACCTGCAGCAGTGCACTGCGGTCGCGGGTGAGTACGAGGCGCGCTTCGACCCCGAGCAGATGGGCAACGCCGCCGTGATCACGGCGCTCGGGCTCAAGCGCGGCCTGCCCGCGCGGGCGGCCACGATCGCGATCGCGACCGCGATCCAGGAGTCGAAGCTCTACAACATCAGCCACGGCGACCGGGACTCGCTCGGCCTCTTCCAGCAGCGCCCGTCGATGGGCTGGGGCACCGAGGAGCAGGTCCAGGACCCGGTCTACGCCACCAACAAGTTCTACGACGCGCTGGTGAAGATCGAGGGCTACGAGGACATGGTGGTCACCGAGGCGGCGCAGGAGGTGCAGCGCTCGGCCTACCCCGAGGCGTACGCCGACCACGAGGGCGAGGGCCGCGCCATCGCCTCCGCGATCAGCGGCTACTCCCCCGCAGCGCTGACCTGCCGGATCGACGAGCCCGAGGCCGGCTCCGGGAAGCCTCAGGCGACCAAGACCGAGGTCAACCAGCTGCTCGGCCAGATGGTCGGCCGCGCCCGGGTCGACGGCAGCACGGTGATCATCCCCGTCGACGCCGGCGAGACCGGCCAGCGCAACGGCTGGGCCGTCGCCCACTACGTACTCGCCCGGGCCAGCGAGTTCGGCGCCACCTCCATCGCCTACGACGGCCGCACCTGGTCCGCCGGCAAGGACGAGGAGTGGGCCGACACCCCGAAGGTCAACGGCGACCGGATCGTCGTCACCCTCGCCTGACTTGCTCCATACGTAAAGATTGGTGCCGTGAGCGCGAATCCGGGAACCCCGACGGGTCCGCCGACCAGTCCACCGCACGGTGCACCTCCGAGTGCGCCTCCCCCAACTGGACGGCCAGCGACCCCGAGACTGCCGGAACCGGCGCGCGAGGCGCTGCGAAAGTCGGCGCGGGAAGCCCGCAAGCAGCTGCGGCCGGTTCGCAAGCACCTCATAGTCCTCGGCGTCGTGATCGCCGTCGCCCTCGTCTTCGCCGGCCTGCGGCTCCTCGGCGTCGGAGTCAGCGGCATCCCGGTCCTCGCCCGCGAGTCCTGCACCGTCACCTCCGAGGGCGAGACCTACGACCTCTCATCCGAGAAGGCCGAACGTGCCTCGGCGATCGCCGCCCAGGCTGTACGCCGCGGGCTCCCTGCCCGCGCGGCATCCGTCGTGCTGGCGGTCGAGATCGCGGACCACTCGCTCGAACGGGATCCGGCGAAGGCGGCCGGCCTCTACGACCGCCTCTCCGGCGTCGCCGACTACCGCCAGCAGTCCGTCCCTGGCGTCGCCCAGCAGATCAGCGACGGCTCGCGCGACAGCTACCGCGACGCCGAGCCCGAGGCGCGAGCCCTGGCCTCGGCGCTGACCGGCAACACCCCCGAGGCGTTCTCGTGTGTCGTCAAGGGCGGCGCCGAGGAGGTCCCGGACAGGCTCAGCGGCGCCGGGCTCACCTCGCGCGCGGAGGCGCTGCGCGATGACGTACGCAATATCTACGGGAGCCTCCCCGACGGCGGTTTCCAGCCCGGCGGGGTGACCACCGGACACATGGTCGGCTCGGCCCACTACGAGGGCCGCGCGGTCGACTACTTCTTTCGGCCCATCAACGCCCCCAACAACATCAAGGGCTGGTCCCTGGCGCAGTATCTCGTCGCCAACGCCGACCGTCTCGACATCGAGACCGTCATCTACGACGACCGCATCTGGACCAAGTTCCGCTCCGGCGCCGGCTGGCGCGACTACGAGGTCCCGCCCCGCGGCGGCGATCAGGCCATCCTCGAGCACCGCGACCACGTCCACGTCGACGTCGCCGACTAGGTCGCCGCTCTGGTCAGCGTTCGCCGAGTGGACAGGAACCCGTCGTCACCGCTGAGCGAGCCAGTTCCCGTATGACCGGATATTGACGCTGAGCGCGCGGTCCTCAAGCCTGGAAAGCACGAACTGCGCGCGAAGGCTCGCATCCGCGTCCGCGCCAGACGCGATCTGGTCGAGACCGGCCCGCAATGCCTCACTGTCGATCATCCGAGCCACCGCGGAGTAGCGCCAGTCCTTGCATCGGTACGGGCCGCTGACGGCGCTCAGCAGCAGACCTTCCACAGTTTCGCGGCGCTCCTCTGTGACCCCGTGACGTGCCATCGTCCGAAGAATCATGTCCTTGGTGCTCGCGCGAGACCACCACTTGTCGGCGCGCCTCCACTCGTCCGGAAACCGCGCTCCCCAGGTCAGGAACAGCACGGCGTAGGGCTCTCCATGTTCCAGCGACTGGAACCGACGGACGTACTGGGATTCAAGGTACGAACTGATTGGCGCATAGATCGTCTCGTCGAAGGTGGCAGAGTGCACCGCGCTTGCCGCCCTCATCTCCGTGGCCAATGCCTCGTCGTCCGGGGCCCATGACTTCCCCGCACGCCACCAGACATCGTTCCGTGCGACGTTCGCCCGTCGATGGTCTTCGATCAGCCGGTTGCTACGTGCCACGGCACGTCGACGACGTAACTCATCGTCGCCGACCAGGTCGAACATCCAGTCATGGCTGGCCCATGAGACACGGTCGCGACCGTCAGACACTCCAGTCTCAGGCCGCGAGGCGGGCGACGGCCGCGTCGACGCGCTCGTCGGTGGCGGTGAAGGCGATGCGCACGTGCTGGCTGCCGGCGCGGCCGTAGAAGGTGCCGGGAGCGGCGAGGATGCCGCGCTCGGCGAGCCATTCGACGGTGGCCCAGCAGTCCTCGTCACGGGTCGACCACAGGTAGAGGGAGGCCTCGGAGTGGTCGATGCGGAAGCCGGCCGACTCCAACGCCGTCTTGAGCTTGGTGCGCCGGGCGGCGTAGCGGGCGTGCTGCTCCTTGGCGTGCTGGTCATCGCCCAGCGCGGTCACCATGGCGGCCTGCTGCGGGCCGGGCATCTGCAGGCCGAGGTTCTTGCGGACCGCGAGGACCTCACCCAGGACTGAAGCGTCGCCGGCGACGAAGGCGCAGCGGTAGCCCGCGAGGTTGGAGCGCTTGGAGAGCGAGTGGACGGCGAGGATGCCCTCGTAGGAGCCGCCACAGACGTCCGGGTGGAGCACCGAGACGGGCGAGGCCTCCCAGGCGCACTCGATGTAGCACTCGTCGGAGATCAGTAGCGTGCCGCGCTCGCGCGCCCACTCGACCGTCTTGCGCAGGTGCTCGACCGGGAGCACCCGGCCGCTCGGGTTGGAGGGCGAGTTGATCCACAGGATCTTCGGCGCCTTCGGGCCCAGCGCTACCAGCGAGTCGGTGGCGACGGTGTCGGCGCCGACGAGAGCCGCGGAGACCTCGTAGGTCGGGTAGGCGAGCTCCGGGTAGGCGACCAGGTCACCCTGCCCGACGCCGAGGTGCAGCGGCAGCGATCCGATCAGCTCCTTGGAGCCGATCACCGGCAGTATGTTGTCCAGCCCGAGGCCGTCGACCCCGTGGTTGCGCGCAAGCCAATCGATCGCGGCCTGACGTACCGCGGGTGTGCCGATCGTGGTCGGGTAGCCCGGGGAGTCTGCGGCCCCACGGAGCGCGTTCTGCACCACCGCCGGGGTCGAGTCGACCGGAGTCCCGACCGAGAGGTCGACCAGCCCGTCAGCGTGCGCGGACGCCTTCTCCTTGAAGGGAGCGAGCTTGTCCCAGGGGAAGTCAGGCAGCCGCTGCGAGACTGGGATCGAGGCCGGCATCAGTCCTGATTCTGCGGGGGCAGCGCGGCGACGAACGGGTGGTCCTTGTCGATCTCACCCATGCGGGCAGCGCCACCGGGCGAACCGAGGTCGTCGAAGAACTTGACGTTGGCGTCGTAGTACTCCTTCCACTCCTCCGGGGTGTCGTCCTCGTAGAAGATCGCCTCGGGCGGGCACACCGGCTCGCAGGCGCCGCAGTCGACACACTCGTCGGGGTGGATGTAGAGCATCCGCTTGCCTTCGTAGATGCAGTCCACCGGACATTCGTCGACGCAAGCCTTGTCCTTCACGTCAACACAGGGCTGGGCGATGACGTACGTCATTCGGGGCTCCTCCAAGCGGGGTATCACGAAAGTCAGAGGGGCACGACTGGCCCTTCAGGGAACAGCCTAGTATCCCCACGTGCCTGCTCATCTCCTGGGACCACATGTCGTCGGCAAGCGGATCGTCATCCGTCGTCTTGTGCCCGGCGAGACCGGGCCCACCGGCGGCCCCGCCTTCACCGACATCCTCGGAGTCTGTACGTCCTGGGCCGACGGCATCGCGGTCATCGAGCGTGAGTCCGGGGAGCAGGTGAGCGTGCCCGTCGCCGAGATCGTCTCCGGCAAACCGGTGCCGCCGCGGCCGAACGTACGCCTGCGGATCGGGGTGCGCGAGGCCGAGCTGCTCAGCGCCGCGATCTTCCCCGGCACCACCTCTGAGCCGTTGGGCGAGTGGGTGCTCTTCGACCACGAGGTCTCGGTCCGGCGGCGGCCCAACTCGGCGCTGGCGATCGGCGACCCCGGCGTCGGGCTGGATGAGGCCATCGACCGGGTCGAGAGCTACTACCGGAGCCGCCACAAGCGCCCGCGGGTGAAGATCGAGGTCGGCTCCACGGTCGAGGAGGCCGTGGTCGCGCGCGGCTGGGTCGAGGATGTGACCGTCGGCTTCCAGCTCGCCGGACTCGCCGCCACCCGCCGCCTGTTGCCTCCCCCCGTCGAGGACGCCCGCGTCGAGATCCAGGCAAACGACGCACAGGTCCTGATCACCCTCGGCGACACCGCCCGGATCATGGGCACGATGGAACGCGACTGGCTGGCCATCCACGACCTCGAGGTCGCCGAGCCACACCGTCGCCAGGGCCTCGCCACCAAGGCCCTCGCCACCCTGCTCGAGTGGGGCGCCGAACGCGGTGCCCGCGCCGCCTGGCTGCACGTCGAGACCAACAACGCCCCCGGCCTCGCGCTCTACGAGGGCCTCGGCTTCACCGAGCACCACCGCTGCCGCTACTACGCCTCGCCCACTCAGTAGAGTCAGCCCGCCAGCAGGTCCCACAGGTTGCCGAAGGGGTCTCTGAAGACCTGGAGGGTGCCGTAGGGCTCCTCGCGCACCGTCCCGACGAGCTCGATCCCGGCGCCGACCAGCTTCTCGTACGCCGCTGTGAAGTCGTCCACGCGCAGGAAGAACGTCACCCGGCCGCCGGTCTGGTCACCGACCCTCTCGGTCTGTGCGCGGCCGTCGGCCCGGGCGAGTAGGAAGCCGGTGCCGCCGCCGGGCGGGCGTACGACCACCCATCGCTTCGGGCGGCCGTCGTTCGTGGTCGACGGGGCGTCCTCGGTGACCTCGAAGCCAAGGACGTCGCGGAAGAACCCCACCGCCTCGTCGTAGTCGGGAACGACGATCGTGACCAGGTCCAGGTGCATGGGTGAACGGTAGGGCGCGGTCAGCAGGTCTTCAGGGCCTGGGATGCGGGGCCTTCGTGGGTGAGCGCGTCGAGGGTGAGGGCGATGGCGGAGGTGCTCATCGGGATGAGCAGATGGTCGGAGAGGTCGAGGGCGCAGGCGTCCTGGATGCGTACGTTGGTGGTGTTCGGGCCCTCTGCGAGGAGGCCGGAGGTGTGGGGCACGACCACCTCGTCGGTGGCGGTGACGATCTGGGTGTAGGAGATGTCGCCCGGGGTCTCGTCGCCGGCGTTCAGGTCGGCGAGGAACTGCGAGCCCGCGGCCTGCTGGGCACAGGACTGGCACAGCCCGGTGGCCCCGAACGCGGTCCCGTCCAAGACGATGGCCGTGCCGTGGTTGGAGGGGGCGAGGCCGACGAGGTCCTCGACGTGAGCGGCTCCACCGAGGTTCTTGATGTAGTAGCGCGGCATCATCCCGCCCTGGGAGTGACCGACGAGGGACACCTTGTCGGCATCGGTGACCTCGCGTACGCGCTCGATGAACTCACCCAGGTGAGCCGCAGAGTCCCGGATGTCGCCGGTCGCACGGTTGCCGTAGTCGAACGAGTAGACGCAGAACCCGGCCCGCTTCATGGCCAGCGAGATCGGGTCCAATAGCGAGCGGCGGTCGCCGAAGGTGCCGTGCACCAGGATCACCGGCGTCGGGCGCTCCGCCGACGGCGCGCACGCCCAGTCGTTGGACCCGGCCGGGTCGCCGTAGGGCGATCCCGGCAGCGGGATCCCGGTCCGGCTCGGCCCCGCCGCTGCGGGTGACGCGATCGGGGTCAGGACGAGTGCGACAGCAGCGAGAAGACTCAACAGAAACGGGCGCATGACTGCTTCAACGAGCAGCTGTGATCCGCGTCACGGTCAACGACGGCGAGTCGGCGCGTCATGACGCGCCGACTCGGCGTTGGTTGTGGTCAGAACCGGCCGACTCGGGTCAGTTGGGGTCGGCGGGCGGCGGCGGCTTCTCCGACTCGTCGGTGCACTCGACCTCGTCCTGCGGGATGTAGGTGGTCTTGAAGGTCTGGGTGTCGACCTTCGCGCCCGATCCGGGGTTGTAGAAGTCGCGCCAGACGTTGATCGAGAAGCCCGGGGCGCCGACGGTGTTCTCGCAGTTGCCGTCGGTGATCTTCTGCTTGCCCGGCTGCTTGAAGTCGTAGCGCTCGCCGGTGCGGGTCTTGATGTCCCAGATCTTGGTGGACCACATCTCGACGGTGACCGAACCCTGGCCGCTGGCGCTGGCGGGGTTGACCCAGGAGCGGATCAGGACGCCGTACTTGGTGTTGTTCTTGAACTTCAGGTCCAGCGAGGGCCAGGCGACCGTCGCCTCACGGCCGATCGGGTAGCGGTCGATGTAGAGCGAGTGCGCCTTGTGCTCGACGTCCTGGAGACCGGCGAAGAACATCGCGTTGAACGTGGTCGTCGCCATCTGCGAGACACCGCCGCCGTAGTCCTCGCGGAAGATCCCGTTCTGGATCATCCAGCCCTTGGTGAAGCCGTTGGCAGCAGTACGCTCCCCGACGATGCCGTTCAGGGAGAAGGTGTCGCCCGGCGCGAGCACGGTGCCGTTGACCAGCTCGGCGGCGCGGCCGATGTTGACGTTGCGGTATTCGGCGTAGGGGAAGTTGGTGGTGAAGGTCGAGACCTTCTCCTTCACGCCCCAGGCCTTGGCCTCTTCGGTGGTGACCTTCGGCTTTGCGACCTTCGACTTCACCTCGACGGTGCGCTCGCCCTTGGGCGCCGTGACGACGTCGAGGAAGACCGCCTCCAGGTCCTTCTGGTTGAAGGTGACACCCGGCTTGGCGGGGATGACCTTCGGAGCGCCGTTGACCATCTTGATGGTCGCGTCGACCGGCTTCGCGGCGTCGTCGGCGAGGGCCTTCTTGAGCACCTTCTTGAGCTTGCTGGGCGCCACCGAGGCCTGCAGCTCGCCGTCCTTGGGGTCGAACCGGATCGCGTCGCCGAACTCCTTCGGGGACAGCTCCACCGGGGTCTTCTCGAACTTCAGCGTGATCGGGCCGGAGACCGCCGGGGTGGCGACCTTGTCGACCGCCTCCTGGACGTCGGCCTCGTCGACGTCGGGGGTGAGCTCCGCGAGAGGTACGTCGGCCTTGCGGTCGCCCTCGACGAGCAGCTGACCGGCGAGCGCGGTCCGGAGCGCCTCGTCGCTGACACCCTCGCCGGCGACCGGCTGGGTGGTCTTGATCTTGCCCTTCTTGATGACGACGTCGCCGTCCTTGAAGGGGGTGCCGGCGCGCTTGTTCACCTTGGCCGCGACCTTGGCGATCAGCTTGTCGTCGGCCTTGATGACGGGCTCGATCTCGCCACCGCCGGTGAAGTGCTTCCACAGCTTGATCGGGCTCCAGCTGCGTACGGCGTCGGTCTTCTCGATCGTCGCCTCGGCGTCGAAGCTCAGGCCCGCGTCGGCCGGGTTGACCTCGGTCGTGCTGTCGCCGGCGGTCACGTTGATCGGCTGGCTGTGGGCCGGCGCGAACTTCTGGTCCAGCAGCGGCGTCGCCTCGCTGGCCGTCATGCCGCCGATGTCCACGCCCGCGACCGTGGTGCCCTCGGGGATCTTCTCCCCGGCCACGGCGTACGCAGCAGCCCAGCCGGCGAAGGCCAGGATGGCGACGCCGCCCGCGATCGCGGCGGCGACCTTGGTGCCGGTGCCGAGCGGCTTGCTCTCGGCCGCGACCGGCTTTGCGTAGTCGGGCTGCTCGAAGGCGGAGTGGTCGTAGCCCGACTGGTTGTAGCCGGGCTGGTCGAAGCCGGGCTGGTCGGCGGGGGCCGGCTCGTGCACGACGAACGGCCCGACGCCCATGACGGTCTCCTCGAGCGGCTCGTCATCGAAGTCGGGAGCGTTCTGGGCCTGGTTGTCGAGCGCGATCTCGGTGGCCGCGTCGCTGGCCAGCTCGGGGGCGGCGTCGACCGCGTCCGGCTCGGGGGCGAACTTCCGGTTCTTCGAGACGAACAGGAAGTTGTCCTCCTCCGGCAGCTCGGCACGCTTCGGCAGCTCCGAGCGCAGCATCGTGCTGCGCAGCAGGGTCTCCTCGGCCGGATCCTCGTCGAAGTCGCCGGCGGGGACCATTCGGGTCGCGCCGTCAGGCTCGTCATCGGCGTCGTTCGGAACCGGCTTGGCACCCGTGGACTCGGCAACACGGGCGTCGATCTCGATCTGAGGGATCATGATCGTCTCGATGGCAGCATCGTCCGCGCCAGCTTGGCTGGCGTTGGACCCGGCCGCGTCAGTTTGCTTCGCGGGCTCGGGGGCCTTGGAGGCCTCGGGCTCATTGGACATGCGGGAGAGCCTAGGACCTATACCCCCCTAGGCCGAACCCGTAGCCCATCTTGGGACGTTCGTCACTTCCCGGTGAGGTCCTGATCCGCCCTGGAAGCGACCCTCGACACGGTCGCGGTGGCCACCACGATCATCAGCACGGCCCAGAAGATCATCAGGTATCCCGCCACGTCGCCCGCGACGGCATACCCGCCGGTCGGCCTCGGCGTCGCGGCCAACGCGACCACGATCGCCCAGGCCGCGGCGTACGCGATCCTCGAGACCCCGCGCGGGAGCACGAGCAGCATCGCCGAGGACGCGGCCAACGCGAGCGGCAGACCCCACCACCACGGGTGGACAGCGACCGCCGCGACCCCGACGACGAGACCGAGGAGAAGACCGGCCCCACAACGAGCCAGGCCGCCGCCGAGCGGCCTCACAACCCGGCGAAGAGGTCAGTCAGGGTGGTCCCGTCGACAGCCCCTTCGACAGTCCCTTCAACGGCTCCCTTGGCGATCCGGAAGTGCTCCTGGGACCACGCGGTCGTGCCGAGGCTGTTGGTCATCGCGAACATGCCCTGCTCCATGTCCATCTGGGTGGGGTAGGCGCGCATCGCGGCGACCTTCTGGTCGGCGAAGGCGGTGCCGTCGATCGCGGCGGCGATGTCGACATCAGGGGTGGCCATCGGCAGCGGACCCTCGGGGTCCATCCCGCCGAGCGCGTCCTCGTCGCCGGCGGCGCGGGCCGCCCGCAGCCCCTCGCGGATCCAACTCTCCGCGATCGCGGTCCAGAAGATCCGGTCGATCTCGTGGGCCTCGCCGAGCTCCTTCTTGTAGGTCGGCACGGCGGCGAGATGGGCGGCGTACGTCGCGACCCGGTGAGCCTGGATGTGGTCGGGGTGGCCGTAGTTGCCGAACTCGTCGTAGGTGACCAGCACCTGCGGGCGCACCTCGCGGATGATCGTGACGAGGTGGTCGGCGGCCTCGTTGAGGTCGGCGTACCAGAAGGCGTTCTCGCGGGCGTCGGGGTCGGGAAGCGCGTGGGTGCGGTCCTCGCTCCAAGTCATCCCGGAGTCACGGTAGTTGCCGAACCCGCCCAGCCAGCGGTGGTCGACCTGGCTGCCGTCGGGCGCCTTCAGGGCCGCCATCGCGTCCTCGATCTCGCCCCGGCGGTGATCGCCGAGGGCGTCGTCCTGGTCCGCGGCGAGGTGGGCCAGCTCGGGCACCAGGATCTCGCCCATCTCCCCTGCCGTGCAGGTCACCAGGGTGACGTGGGCGCCCTCGGCGAGGTATCTCGCCATCGTCGCCCCCGTCGCGATCGTCTCGTCGTCGGGGTGGGCGTGCACGAGCAGCAGGCTCTTCTGAGAAGTCACGAACTCGATCCTAGGTCGGGGCGCTTTATCCGCTTCGGGTTGTCGGGGAGCTCGACGGGTTCGGGGGCGATCGAGTCGTCCGGTGCGTCCTCGGGGATGTCGAGCCAGCCGTCGTACTGGTCGACCAGGAGCTCCAGAACCATCTCCGGGGCGTCGGTCTCCACCGACCAGGGGTGGTCCTCGTCGTCGTCCTCGCCCTGGTAGCGCTCGCGGCTTACCCGGGCCGTCCAGCCCTCGCGCTCCAGCGTCGAGGCGGCCGAGCGGGCGTACTCCTCCTCGAAGAAGATGCCGCGCAGGGTGGGCCCTTCGGGCACGCCGAGTACGTGGCGGAGCGCATCGAGGAACGGACGGTCGGGCTCGAGCCAGTCGACCGAGTCGAGGTCCTCGGCCGCCAGCCAGAGGACCTGGTCGTGCTCGCGCGGCCTCGGCTCACCCGCGACCACCCGGGCGGTCGCGGCGATCAGCCGGCCGGTGGTCCCGCCGATCGCCGACTCGCCCTCCATCCAGTCGAGCACCTCGATCAGGCAGCCGAGCTCCTCGCCGATCTCCCGGACGAGGGCCGCCTCGGGCGTCTCCCCCTCCTCGACCTTGCCGCCGGGGAGCTCCCAGCGTCCGGCGGCCTCGGGCGGGGACGTACGCCTAGCGGCCAGCACCTGCTTGCCGTCGGCGCTGAGGATCGCCGCGGCTACTACGGTCTTGGGGCTGTTCACGTGTGAGATTGTTCCCTAGACACCCGGAAAGTGGTGTCTCTTGGGTACGCTCCAACGCCGTGCCCCGCCGTCTTCTGCTCATCGCCTGCCTGCCCCCGTCCGGGGTCCGCTCATGAGCGATCAGCAATGGCCGCCGCGGCGACCCGGCGAGCCTCGCCCGCCCTACCGGGGGCAGCAGCCCTTCCCCGGCCCGCGGCAGCCCCAACGACCACAGGCCCAGCCGGGCCGACCTCAGCAGCCGCACCCGGGTCAGCAGCACCCCGGTCAGCAGCGGCCTCATCCGGGGCAGCACCAGCCCTACCCGGGTGGGCAGCGCTACTCCGAGCAGCGGCCGTACCCGGGTCAGCAGCAGCCCTACCCGCCGGCACAGCAGCAGCCTTATCTGCCTGAGCAGGATCCCTACGGCCAGCAGCCCTATCCGGATCAGCCCTACCCCGAGCAGCCCTACGCCGAGCAGCCGTACCCCGAGCAGCCCTACGGGCAGCAGCCGCCCCCGGGTTACCCGCAGGGTTTGGGCCCCGGCCGGTTCGGGTCAGAGCCACCGAAGAAGCGGCGGTGGCCGAAGATTCTCATGAGCCTGCTGGTGCTCGCGCTGGTCGGTGTCGGCGGCTACGGGGCGTACGACTTCTACGACCAGATGCAGAAGTGGGAGCAGACGACGACCGACGACCTGAACGGCGTCGGCAGCGACCTGTCGGTGGCGGTCGCGTCGCTGCGCAGCGTCGGCTGGGAGGTCACTGCCGCGGACATCGGCACCTGGCTGGAGCAGCCGGGCGCCTACGGCGACGGCCTGAGGCTGCGTACGCTGCAGGCGGACGAGACCGGGAACAGCTTCTCGGTGGCCGGCTACCGGACCTGGCAGGACACCTACGCAAAGCGCGACCACACCACGGTCGTGTGCGCGAACATCACCCTCGCGACCGGGACCCAGAAGCCGCTGAGCGAGTCGATCACGACTTGCCCCGAGGACGTCCCGAAGACGGCACCGGACGCCGCCCAGACCGACGCCGACACGAGCGCGGGCGGGGTCACCGGCCACCTCGCCGAGCTGGCCGTGAAGGCCTCCGAGCAGCGCGCCGCCGGCGCCGCCGAGGGCAAGCTCCTCGAGGTCGCGGCACCGACGAGGCCGGTCGGCAACGTACGCGCCGACTCGACCGCGCTCGTGTGCTCGCCGGGGACGAAGGACCTCGGCGAGGGCGAGGGATATGACGAGGGCAAGCTGATCCCGGTGCGGCTCTGCGCGGTCGAGGGGCTGCCCAACACGGGCACCGAGAGCACCAAGGGCGACCCCTACTACATCGACGGCTCCGACGGCCTGACCGTCGTCAACGCACGCATCTCCGGGGCCGCGGCGGCGCTGGTCAAGAAGGCCTCGAAGCAGGGCATCGACCTGGTCGCGGGCAGCTCGTTCCGGACGATGAAGAAGCAGAAGGCGCTGTGCCAGGAGGACGCCACCGGCGGCTGCCCGACCGGTGATTACACGCTCACCGCGCAGCCCGGCCACTCATCCCACCAGCTCGGCATCGCCATCGACTTCGAGCAGCCCAGCGCGACCGGCGGCAAGACCTGCGCGACGCGGGCCTCGGAGCCGGCCAGCGCGGTGTGGCGGTTCCTGAACAAGACGGCGCTGAGTGTCGGACTGAAGCAGTACGCGCCCGAGGCGTGGCACTGGGACGCGTACGGCGGGAAGGACCGCTGCGCCCCGATGTGACGCGCACGGACGACCACCAACTGTAGCCAAGTCACCGTTCAGTTTGTCCATGGCAGTCGGGATCCTGACGACCACCGCTGTATGGGCTCTGAATCTCGGGACAGGTTTGGGTCTCTCGTCCCAGCATCATCAGCGTCCCGTTCGAAATGGTCCAAGCGTCGACTCAGCGTGGCCCTTCACGTCAGAGGGTCCATGTAAACGAGCGTCGATGAACCTACTGTCAATGCCACTTGAACCAAGAGGGGAAATCCCCGCCGGATAGCGATCTGCGGGTTCATTCGTCGCTCGACGCCTGCAAACGAACCTTCGCCGCGGTGGCTTCTTCCTGTATTTCTGATGCTATCTCTTTGCTTCTAGACGGACGCCCAAACGCAGTCGTCAAGTTACCCTGTTGGATCGCCCAAGCCGTCACAGACGACGCATCACGTCGTACTATTTCTAATCCTGTGGACGCCGGTTCGACCCAAGCTACATCGGTCAGACTGACTCGCCATCCTCCGAGGGGATTGACCACAATCAGGTCATCGCCGTCGATGCCGACCCAAGGGCGAAGAATGAACAGCCACGACGCCGAGGCGCCTACGGCGATAAACCCGACAACCCACTCAATCGTCCACGCATCGCGCGTGACCGCCAGCATGAATGCAATTACCAGGAAAATCCACAAGTTTCCGCCGACCATCGCAAGTCGACTAGTTCCCCACATAGGCGCACCGCTGTGCCGCAACCGTGCCCTCAGTATTGGTTTCCCTGATACCCAGCCGCTGGTATTTCTTAGCCCTTTACGGACGCCAATTCCGATCAACCTATGCCCTCCGGAAGCCAACTGTAGCCCAACGACACCTGAACCATGCGACTGCTACTCGAGACGTCCGCGGTCAGCGAACTTGATCCGTTTACCGACAAGCTGATCCCGCAGCACGGTGTTCCTTCGAAGTTCTACTCGAAGCCAGTCAGGCGTCCTCCGCAACGTTGGCCAGCGCAACTCCTTCACGACCCACACGACCATCAACACCCAGAACACAGCGACCGCAGCAGCAAGGGTGTCCGGCGCGTCGAATAGCAGATCAGCAGCACCCATGAGGGATCCGCCAACGAACATGAGTCCACCCGGAAGGGCAGCGAAGCACCCTTTGACGAATTGGCCGGTTTCTTGGTTGATGGCCTGGCGAACCACCGGGCTTCCTCTGCGGAACGCCCAATGCCAAATGAAAGTCAGCAAGGCAAGTACAGTCGAACCCGCAGTGAATAACCCGTCTACGAAAGGGTCGCCATTGTCTATCATGTGGCTCCTCCTTTAGCACCACTATTAATCTCGTCGGCGGCCATACCACCAGCCCACCCCCAAGGACACCTCCGACCGGTGCACATACCTCGACAGGGGCCCGCACAATGCTCCGAGCGATGCCCCGAAACTAGCGACGGCAGTCGATCCCACCACGTCCAGAACAGCACTGGCGCCACCCTTCGTCCAGCGTTTAATGTCGACGGTGCCTGACCTGCTCGAAAGCGGTCAGGCACAAGTTCTCACACGAGGCGCACAAGAAACACGACTAAACTTGCAGCTGCAGGGAAAGCGGCAATGAAGATGATCGAACGATAGGCGACTATCTGAAGACTTCCCAGCCGCCTCAATGCGGTGAGCCTGAGACCGCTGAGAAGTCCCATAAATATTGCGCCACTCGTCGCAAGACTCAGGCCTAATCCGTACCCCGGCAAATCGAGTGCTCGAACAAGAACTCCAACAAGCACAACTCCGACAACCAAGACGACGAATGTCTTGTTGAATTGCAGCCCTGCCAGCCTGTCGACAGTTTCCCGATACAGTCTAGGATCGCTATTGGCTAGCGAAGTTTCAAGTCCTTCGCGTACCTCGCTCGCTTCTTTCGGGTCTCCAGTAGCAAGAAAAGCCACTTTACTGGTCCAGCAGTTGAGAACTGTATCGATATCGGCGGTCATATCGTGGCTACCATCCTGGTTCCTGCTTAATTGTTGTCCCGCCACCTAGCACACCGACATATGTTAGCGGCGTGTCGAGGCTTAGCGAGTGGGCAGCAACGTCGGATTCGGCCTCTACGAGGTTGGTTACGGCTTTCCTAGCGTGGTGATTCTCGCGCTGCCGTCAGCCGCGCGGCAGCCGAGCCAGCTGACGCGCCTGCGCGACCAGCTTGCCCTCGGAGTCCCAGACCTCGCAGTCCTCCTCGAACATGCCGCCCGAGAGGTTGCGGGAGAAGTGGGTGACCTTGAGCCAGCCCGGCGCCGGCTTGTGGCGGATGTGGCAGGTGAGCTCGAGGGTCGGCGCCCAGCCCGGCAGCTCGAGCCCGAAGGTGACCGGCGGGAGCGCGTCGAGCACCTGCAGCAGCGAGATCGGGTCGGGCTCGCGCTCGTGGTGACGGAACCAGCCGGTGAAGACCGCCTCGCCGGTAGGCGCGGCGCCGCCCCAGACGAACTGCTCCTTCGGCACGCAGAGCTCGTAGCGGTCCAGCATCGGTACGAACTTCTTCATCTCCTCGGGCGCCGTGGTCGAGGAGAGGCACTCATCGAGCGGCGGCAGCTCCGGCTCGGTCGCGGTGACCCGCTCGAAGCCGCTGCTCTTGGCGTGGAGACCGTCGAGGTCCGCGTACGTCGCGGTGGTGGTGATCCGCAGCTCCTCGCCCTGCCACAGCTCGGCGGTCGCGATGGCCAGCGAGCCCTTGTCCCGCTTGGTCTCGATACGGACCTCCGCCGGCCCCGGGGTGCTCGCGCCGGCGTAGAACGCGCTCAGCACGATCGGGTCCGGGTGGTTCGGCAGGTGAGCCCGCAGGGCGTTGGCGATCACCGCGAGCAGGTAGCCGCCGTTCACCCCGCCGCCGACCACCCAGCCGGGCGCCAGGTCGGCCGCGTACGTCTTCTCGTCGACCTCACGGACCGCGATGTCACGGTCGAACTCGGCCGGTTCCCTATTACCCATGGGTAATAATCTAGATCGGGACGCGATGTGGTGGACGATGGGGGCATGACCGAGACGCCATCGAAGGAGGACCCGCGGCACCCGCACTGGGTCTACCACCACGGCTCCGAGCCGGACCCGCGGTTCACGCTGGCCAACGAGCGCACCTTCCTGGCCTGGGCACGCACCGTGCTCGGCCTGCTCGCCGGTGCGGTCGCGCTGCACTCGTTCCAGGTGCCGACCGCGGAGGGCGTACGCATCGGGGTGGTCGCCCTGCTGGTGCTCACCGCGATCCTGTGCACGGTCCTCGCGATGGTCCGCTGGGCGCGGGTCGAGCGCGCGATGCGGGAGCGCCGCCCGCTGCCGGCCTTCTCCACCGGGTTCATCCTCGCCGGGGCGCTGCTGCTCATCGCGGTGCTCCTCGGCGTCGCGCTCGTCTTCTGAACCACCGGCTGATCCGCGCGTCACGAGCGTGAAACATCGGTTCCATACGGTTTCGGCCATGACTGCCCCCACCGTGACGGCACTGCAGCCGGGAACCGGACCGATCAGCTCCTCGACGTACCTCCCGGCCGAGGTCGACAACGTGCTGTGGGGGCGGCTGCCCTGCGCGACGGACTCCCCCGTGCTGAGCGTCGCGCCCGGGACCTCGGTGACCGTGGACACGATCTCCCACGAGGGCATCCTCGAGGACCAGGGGCGGGACCCGGAGAGGTTCTTCTCGGCCCACGGCGTCTCGGAGGTCCTCTCCGACGCGGTCGCTCTCGCGGCGTCGGGCTACGAGCGGACCTTCGGCGTCGACGGTCCGCACGTGGTCTCGCGGCCGATCGAGGTCGAGGGTGCCGAGGTGGGAGACCTGCTCGCGATCACGGTGCTGGAGACGCTGCCGCGGGTGCCCTACGGGGTGGTGTCGAACCGGCACGGGCGCGGCGCGCTGCCGGACGAGTTCCCGCGTGGCGACTCGCCAGTGCACAGCGTCTTCACCCCCGTCGTCGACGGTCGCGGGGTGATCGGGCCGGCGTCGTTCGCCCTCGACCCGTTCCTCGGGATCATGGGGGTCGCCGTGCCGGGGTCTGAGCGGCCGCACTCGGTCCCGCCCGGGTCGCACGGCGGCAACATCGACATCCGGCTGCTCACGGCCGGGGCGACCCTCTACCTGCCCGTCCAGGTCGCCGGGGCGCTGGCGTACGTCGGCGACCCGCACTTCGCGCAGGGTGACGGCGAGGTCTCGCTGACCGCCTTGGAGGCCTCGCTCCGGGCGACGCTCCGCTTCGACCTGGTCGCTCGCGAGGAGGCCGCCACGCGGTTCGGCGAGCTCGCCGGTCCGCTGGCGGAGACCTCGGAATTCCTGATCCCCACCGGGCTCGACGAGTCCCTCGACGTGGCCACGCAGAACTGTGTCCGGGCGGCGATCGCCCTGCTCAGCGCGCGCTTCGGGATGGAGCCGGAGGCTGCGTACGCCTATCTCTCGGCGGCCACCGACTTCCGGATCTCTCAGGTCGTCGACGTCGTCAAAGGCGTACACGCCACGATCCGCAAGGCAGACTTCGCCCTATGACCCCTCGACATGCCGGCGCCCAGCTCAAACCGGTCCCGCACGGGCTGCTGCAGGCCTTCCGGGCGTACGAGAGCGCGCTGATGTCCGACGACGTCGCCGCTCTGGACGCGCTCTTCGCCGACTCACCGACCACCCTGCGCGGCGACGCCGCCGGGTTGCTCGTCGGGCACGAGCAGATCTCGGCCTTTCGTGGGTCGCGCGGCGGCGCGCCGAAGCGGCGCATCGTGCAGACCCATGTGCAGGTGATCGACGACGACCACGCGCTGATCGTGGCCGTCACCGAACTCGACCGCGGCGGGCGGGGGCTGCAGACGCAGCTGTGGGCGCGGGACCCGGTGCGGATCGAGTACGGCGGCTGGCAGGTCACCGCGGCCCATGTCTCGGCGCCCGCACCGGCCTTCGACACCCGGATCTGGCGGGTCGTCGGGGACCCGCTGGTCTCCTCGCACACCGCCGACGGCGCGCTCTCGGGAGAGACCGTCGCGGTCAAGGACCTCTTCGCGGTCGCCGGTTTCGCGGTCGGCGCCGGGAGCCCGGACTGGCTGGAGCAGGCGCCGACGGAACCGTCGCACGCCGCCGCCGTCGCCGCGCTGCTCGACGCCGGGGCGTCGGTGCGCGGGATCGCGCGCACCGAGGAGTTCGCCTACTCCCTGTCGGGGCTCAACGCCCACTACGGGGCGCCGCCGAACCCGAAGGCTCCTGGCCGGATCCCCGGCGGCTCGTCATCCGGTTCGGCGACCGCGGTCGCCCTCGGCCAGGCCTCGATCGGCCTCGGCACCGACACCGGCGGCTCGATCCGGGTCCCGTCCACCTATCAGGGCCTCTACGGGATCCGTACGTCGCACGGGGCCGTCTCGCGCGAGGGCCTGCTCCCGCTCGCCAAGGCCTTCGACACCGTCGGGTGGATGACACGTTCGGCGTTCCTGCTGCAGGCGGTGGGTGACGTACTGCTGCCGGAGGCGCCGGCGGCGTCGCCCTCCTTGGACGAGATCCACCTGGTGCCGTCACTGGTCGGGCTCGCCACGGAGGACGTCGCCACCGCGGTGAACGAGGCGCTGCCTGAAGCCAAGCCGCTGGCCTGGGAGGCGGCCAGGCTGGACGAGTGGCGCCAGGCCTTCGTCATCGGTCAGGCCTACCAGGCGTGGCAGGCCCACGGGGCCTGGCTCGAGACCCGGCTCGACACGCTCGGCGAGGCGGTGCGCGGGCGGTTCGAGATGGCCCGGTCGGTGACCCGGGAACAGGCCGCCGAGGCGCGCGCCGTGCTC
The DNA here is from genome assembly GCF_040613175.1 of Nocardioides sp. NPDC006303. NCBI lineage: Bacteria > Bacillati > Actinomycetota > Actinomycetes > Propionibacteriales > Nocardioidaceae > Nocardioides > Nocardioides sp. NPDC006303. The sequence continues at coordinate 100,416 of NZ_JBEXRR010000006.1, read as the reverse complement.
GCGCAGGCCCGTACGGAGATCCTCGACGTCGTCGGCGACCGCATCCTCGCCTACCCCAGCGCCTCCTCGGTGGCACCGACGGCGGCCGACGCTGCCGGGGTGCGCGACGACACCATGCGCCTCACCTGCATCGCCGGAATCGCTGGCCTCCCCGCGGTCTCGATCCCGGTCCGCACCCCCACCAGCCTCCCGGCAGGGCTCTGCCTGGTCGCCGCACCCGGCCGCGATCGCGACCTCCTCGCCCTGGCCCAGAGCTTCGCGGGGTAGCCGTCCGCGCGTTACACAAAGGCAACCTGCGTTACGGACGCCGAAACGCTCGTTTCATAGGCTGCAGTGGTGACCATGACGCTCGCCGAGTTCAATGCCCTGCCCGCCGACGAGGCGGAGAGGGTCGTCGCACCCTGCGTCGCGATCCCTTCGTGGGCGGCCGGGCTGGTCGCGGGGCGGCCCTATACGGACATCCCGGACCTGCTCGCCGCCGCGAGGCGGCTGGCCGCGGCCTGGACGGACGAGGAGGTCGAGGCAGCTCTGGCCGACCACCCCCGGATCGGGGAGCGGCACTCCGGGGACGGGGAGAGCGCGGCACTCTCCGCCCGTGAGCAGGCCGGGGTCGACCCGGCCGACGCCGAGGTGCAGGCGCGGCTGAGGGCGGGGAACGCGGCCTACGAGGAGCGGTTCGGGCGGATCTACCTGGTGCGGGCTGCGGGACGCAGCGCCGAGGAGATGCTCGCGCTCCTCGAGGAGCGGCTGGAGAACGACCCGGCTACCGAAATCACGGTGACCAAGGGCCAGCTCGCCGAGATCGCGTTGCTCCGGCTGCGAGGCTTGCTGGCATGACAGGTTTTGGTATGACCACCGTCTCCACGCACGTCCTCGATGCCGCCCTCGGCCGGCCCGCCGCCGGGCTCGCGCTCTACCTCACTCTTCCCGACGACAGCGCGCGCACCGCGACCACCGACGCCGACGGGCGGGTCCGGTTCGACGGCGAGGTGCCGCCCGGGCCGCACATGCTGACCTTCGCGACCGGGCCGTGGTTCGCCGAGCAGGATCGCGAGACCTTCTTCCCCGAGGTGACCATCGGGTTCACCGTCACCGCCGGCGAGCACCACCATGTGGCCCTTCTGCTCAGCCCGTTCTCCTACACGACCTATCGAGGAAGCTGATGTCGATCACTCTTGGCCCCAACCAGCACGGCAAGGCGGAGGTACGCCTGGTCAAGGTCGACCGGGAGGGCGCGCGGCACACCATCCACGACCTGAACGTGTCCACCCAGCTCAGAGGCGACTTCGCGACTGCCTTCACCGAGGGTGACAACGTGCACGTGCACGCCACCGACACCCAGAAGAACGTGGTCTACGCGAAGGCCAAGGAGCTCGGCATCACCTCGCCGGAGGCGTTCCTGCTCGACCTCACCGCGTACTGGGCCGAGCAGCCGTGGGTGACCGGGTCGGTGATGAAGGCGGAGTCCTACTCCTGGGACCGCATCCCGGCGAACGAATTTTCGTTCGCCCGGCGCGGTCAGGAGACGCGTACGGCCGTGGTCAACAGCTATGGCGAACGAAAATTCGTTCTGTCGGGACTGACCGACCTAGTGGTGCTCAAGTCGACCGGGTCGGAGTTCCACGGCTTCCCGCGCGACCGCTACACCACCCTCGCCGAGACGACCGACCGGATCCTGGCGACCGAGGTCACCGCGTGGTGGCGGTGGGAGAGCCACCCGGAGGACTGGAACGACGCCTACGACCGGATCCGCGCGATCATGCTCGACACCTTCGCCGAGGTGCACTCGCTCGCCCTGCAGCAGACCATCTACGAGATGGGCAGGGCCGTGATGGAGGCCTTCGACGGGATCGCGGAGTTCAAGATCTCCTGTCCCAACAAGCACCACTTCCTCGTCGACCTCTCCCCCTTCGACCTCGGGAACCCGAACGAGGTCTTCTTCGCCGCCGACCGCCCCTACGGGCTCATCGAGGCGACCCTGCAGCGCGACGGATCGACCGAGCCGGACGCCTGGGCCTCAGTACCTGGGTTCGCGTGACCCGCATGACCGTGAGCACAGCTCGGGTGGACCAGCGGATCGACCGGCGGATCGCCGCGAACTACCAGAAGCTCTCGCCCCAGGAGCGCAAGGCGGCCGACACGCTGCTGGAGCATCTCGACGACCTGGCGACCTATCGCGCGGCCGAGCTGGCCTCGCTCGCGGAGGTGTCCAAGGCGACGATGAGCCGGCTCTTCCGGTCGCTGGGATTCGACGGCTTCGATGAGGTACGCGACCACCTGCGTGGACTGCGTACGGCCGGCGAGCCGCGACGGGTCGAGGGCGCTCCGGACCTGAGCGCCCACGCCGAGGGCGAGGCGGCCGCGATCGCGCGGGTCGTGGAACAGGCGGGCATCGCCGAGGCGATCGAGGCCATCGCCGGGGCGAGCGACGTGATGGTCGCGGGCTGGCGCAACTCCTACCCGGTCGCGCTCCATCTGCGCCAGCAGCTCACCCAGACCCGCGAGCGGGTCACGCTCGCGCCTGCTCCCGGCCAGGTCATCGGCGAGGAGCTGGCCGAGCTCGGCGAGGGATCGGTGGTGGTCGCGGTCGGGCTGCGGCGCCGGCCGCCGGGCTTCGGCGAGTTCGTCGACGCCGCCGCGGCCTCCGGGAGCACGGTGATCGTGATCGCCGACCCGACCGGAACGGTCCACCTCGGCCGTGCCGACATCGCGCTGGAGTGCCCGGTCCAGGGCGCTCTCGCCTTCGACTCCCTGGCCGCGCCGATGTCGCTGGCGAGCGTCCTCGCCGACGGCGTACTCCACGAGCGGGGACGGGCCGGACGCGACCGCGTCTCGACCATCAGTGCCACCTACGACCGGCTCCACGAGGTCGAGTGATGCCTGGGAGCAGAATGGCAGTAGGACATCGATCCGGGGGGATCTCATGAGCGACATCATGTGGTTGGAGCAGGCGATCGCACTCGCCGTGCGCAACGTCGACAACGGCGGTGGCCCGTTCGGGGCCATCATCCTGCGCGAGGGCATCCTGCTCGGCACCGGCCAGAACCGGGTCACGCGCGACCTGGATCCGAGCGCCCACGCCGAGGTCGTCGCGATCCGTGCCGCCTGCAAGGAGGCCGACAGCTTCTCGCTGGCCGGCTGCACGCTCTACACCTCGTGCGAACCCTGCCCGATGTGTCTGGCGACCGGGCTGTGGGCGCGTCTGGACCGCGTCGTCTACGCGGCCGACCGTGACGACGCGGCCAAGGGCGGGTTCGACGACCGCGCCTTCTACGACCTGTTCGGGACCGGCCGCGCCAACGAGCACCACGACTGGCCGACCAAGGTCGACGAGCTGCGGATCCCGCAGGCGTACGACCCGTTCGACGCCTGGCTCGCGAAGCAGGACCGCACCGACTACTGACCTGCCGAGGCGTCACCCCCGTCGGCCGAGGCGTCACGTACGTCGGCCGAGTTGGCATCAGATTGCCCACTCAGCCGACGGGAGTGACGCTTCGCGCGACGTACGTGACGCCTCGGCGCTACCGGGTCGTCATCCCCATCCGTTCCAGCGCGACCGACTCCAGGAGCTGGACGAGGTTGTAGAGCACCAGCGTGACCACGGTGATGATCGCGACGGCTGCCCACAGGTCGTCGAACCGGGCAGCGGCGGGGAACTTCTGGATGTTGCCGCCGATGCCCTTGCCGGTCGAGAGCCACTCGGCCAGCAGCGCGCCGGTCACGGCGCCGGGCACCGAGACCCGGGCGGCGGCGAAGATCGACGGGAGCGCTCCCGGCAGCGACACCTTCCGGATCGCGGTGAGCCGCGATCCGCCGTAGACGGCGACCAGGTCCAGCGACTGCGGCGAGGCCTGAGAGAGCCCGAACAGGACCGCGGCAAGCGCCGGGAACAGCACCACGATGATCCCGAGCACCACGACCGACGCGGTCGACGCGCGGCCGGTGATCAGCATGACCACCGGAGCGATCGCGACCAGCGGGATCGAGCGCAGCAGCAGCGCCAGCGGCATCACGCCGGCCTCGACCGTACGCGACAGGTTGAACAGCACCGCCGCCACCACCGCGAGCGCCATCCCGGCGAGGAAGCCGAGCGCGGCGTCCCTCAGGGTCACCCACGTCAGCGGGAACAGCTCCGCCCGGTGGGCAGCCGCGTCCGGCCCGGTGAAGAGATGGTCGAGGACGTCCAGCGGCCCCTTCGCGACGAACTCCGAGACGCTGGAGAACGACACGAAGGCCTGCCAGAGCACGACCACGATCGCCAGCGCGGCGACGGTGTGCAGCACCGGCCCCAGGACCGCCCGCGACAGACCCATGGCACCTGACCTCATCCCGACCTCCCAGCGACCCACGGCGTCACCAGACGCGAAACCAGCCCCAGCAGCAGGTAGCCGGCCAGGGCGACCAGGGCGCAGACCAGGAAGACGGCCCAGAGCCGCTCCGGGTCGGGCTTGCCCTGCAGCACGATCAGCGTGCGCCCGACGCCACGGTCCGTGGAGCCGAGGTACTCGCCGAGCACGGCACCGAGGATCGCGGTCGGCACCGCGATCTGCAGCGCGTTGAGGATCGCCGGCACGGCCGCGACGAGGCGTACCTTCACCAGCTGCGTCCACACCGACCCGCCGTAGACCCGCACCACGTCGAGCGAGGCGCGATCGGCCGACTTGAACCCCAGCACGGCCCCGACGACGGTCGTGAAGAAGACCATCAGCGCGGCCAGGAAGATCGACGTCTTGGACGGGTCACCGGGCTGCTCGGCGCCGCCGAGGACCACGATCGAGATGCCGCCCACGGCGACCACGGGCAGGCAGTACGTCGTCACCGCGATCTGCATGATCATCGGCTCCAGCCACGGCACCAGCAGCACCAGCGAGGCCAGCAGCAGGGCGATCAGGTTGCCCCAGAGGAACCCGATCGACGCCTCCATCAGCGTCTCCCGGAGCACGCCGTCCCAGAACGCCGACGGACCCGCGGCGGCCATCTCGGAGAGGACCGTCCATGGCGGCGGCACCGGCGTGAACCCGGTCCCGGGGTCGGGCGGGAACCCGGCCACGGCCACGACCGCCCACAGCACGAAGAGGGTGACCACGCCGATCAGACCGGCCACCCAGCCGGCCAGCTGTTGACTCGGTCGCATCAAACTCTGCTTGTTCAAGATTCCGCCTCGGCGCGCCCGTCGTCACCGAAGAGCAGCTCGGAAGCCCGGTCGGCCAATGCGTGGAACTCCGGCGTACGCATCATGTCCGGCGTACGCGGCCGGGGAAGGTCGACCTCGATGATCTCCTTGATCCGGCCCGGTCGCGGCGACATCACCGCGACCCGGTCGGAGAGGAAGATCGCCTCGTTCACGCCGTGAGTGACCAGCAGCGTGGTCGCCGGCTTCTCGGTCCAGATCCGCAGCAGCTCCAGGTTGAGGTTCTGCCGGGTCATGTCGTCCAGCGCACCGAACGGCTCATCGAGCAGGAGCACCGAAGGCTTGAGCGCGAGCGCCCGGGCGATCGAGACCCGCTGCCGCATCCCGCCGGAGAGCTGCGCGGGGCGGGCCTTCTCGAAGCCCTCCAGCCCTACGAGCTTGATCAGCTCGTGGATGTAGGACATGTCGGGACGCCGCCCGGCGACCTCGAAGACGAGCTTGATGTTGCCGACCACCGAGCGCCACGGCAGCAGTGCGTGGTCCTGGAACGCGATCCCCAGCTCGGAGTCACGCCGCAGCTCGGCGGGAGCCTTGCCGTCGACGTACGCCTCTCCGCTCGTCGGCGTCTCCAGGCCCGCGAGGATCCGCAGGATCGTCGACTTGCCGCAGCCGGAGGGCCCCAGCAGAGCCAGGAACGAGCCCTGGTCGGTGTGGAGCTCGGTGTCCTTGAGCGCGGTGACGGCCTTCGATCCGGAGCCGAAGACCTTGCTGATTCCGGAGATGTGGATGCCGGTGCCGCCACCGGTCTCCGCAGCGGGAGCACCGGCATCCATGAGCTTGTTCTCGGCCATGACTACTTCTGGTAGTCCTTGAGCTCGGGGTTCTCCTCGTAGATCTCGTCGATGATCGAGGTGTCGAACAGGTCCTCGACCGAGACCTCCCAGCCGGCGGCGGCGAGCGAGTCGACGGTCTGCTGCTGGAGCTCCTCGGAGATGGTGAAGAGGCCGTTCTTCTCGGTCTCCGGCGTCGAGATCAGCTTCTGCGACTCCTCGAGACCACGCTTGGTCTTGACCGGGTCGAGCTCACCGAAGCTGGCCTCGAGACCGTCGGAGTCGCTGGCCGCCTGGTTGTAGTGGGTCGTGACGACCTTGACCACCTCGTCGCTGGGGTTCTTGAAGGTCTCGGTCCAGCCCTTGATCTCGGCAGTCAGCAGCGCCTTGAGGAGGTCGCGGTTCTCGGCGAGGTACTGGTCGGTGACGGTGTAGGTCTCGGCGACGTACGGCACGCCGTTCTCGGCGTAGGGCAGGTTGGTGATCTCGTGGCCGGCCATCTCGACGGTGATGGCCTCGTTGGTCAGGTAGGCCATGAAGCCGTCGACCTGGCCCTTCATCAGCGGCGTCGGGTCGAACTCGACCGGGACGACCGTGATGTCGTCCTTCTTCTCCTCCAGGCCGTTGGCCGCGAGGATCGCCTTGAAGACGTTGACGTTGGAGTCCTGGACGCCGATCTTCTTGCCCTTGAGGTCGGCCGGCGTCGCGATGTTGCCGCCGTCCTTGAGCGAGAGGATGGTGAACGGGTTCTTCTGGAAGGTGGCGCCGATGATCTTCAGCGGCGCCTCCTGCTCGGCGATCGCGGAGCCGACCGAGGCCGCGTCGTTGATGGCGACCTGGACCTTGCCGGAGAGCAGCTTGGCCACGCCGGTGTCGGGGCCGGAGATGCCGTTGACCGCGTCGAAGCCGGCTTCCTCGTAGTAGCCCTTGTCCTCGGCGTAGAACTCGCCGGCGAACTCCTCGTTCTTGATCCAGGAGTACTGCATCGAGATGGTGCCGAAGCCCTCCTCGCTGCTGCCTTCTTCGGAGTCGGAGCCGCAGGCGGCCAGGGTGGTGGCGGCGACCAGGGCCAGGAGGGCCGCGGCGGCCCGACGGTGCAGATATCGGCGGTGTACAGACTTACGTCGCGAGGTCCGAGAGGCGGGGGTAGACATCGAAACGAGTTCCCTTCGAGGAGTGTCACGCATAGGTTTCGGGGACCGTAGCGAGCGGAGGTTTCAGGGGCTGGCACTGGCGTTTCGGCGTTGTAACGACCCTTTCAAGACGAAACTCTCGACCAGGGCGTACGGTCCCGAGACACGGCGTCCGCTGGACAAGGATGCCGTGGCTGTTGTCTAGTTACCCGACGCGCTCGGACGCGTCGCGTGTGCCGTCTGCCACACCGGGTTCGCCGTTATCGGTTCGTGATCAGCCCGAGACCGTTCGGTGACCAAACCGTCAGGTCGTACGACGCAGCAGCGGCGGGTGCAGATGCTCGGCGGAGCCCCGGCGGAAGAGCTGCGCCGGCCGGCCCCCGTCCCGGGTCGTCGTGGTGCCTGTGGGCTCGAGGAAGGCCTCGGTCTTGGTGACCTTGCGATGGAAGTTGCGGGGGTCGAGGCGCTCGCCCCAGACGATCTCGTAGACCCGGCGCAGCTCCGCGACGGTGAACTCCTCGGCGCAGAACGCCGCGCCCAGCGGCGAGTACTCCAGCTTGGAGCGGGCGCGCTCGACGCCGTCACGCAGGATCGCGGCGTGGTCGAAGGCGAGGCCGCCGCCGGCCAGGAGCGAGTCGACCGGCCACCACTGCGCGTCCGCCGCGTCCGAACCCGCCGCGGGCACCGGCAGGTCGGGCGCCAGGGCGAGGTAGGCCACGGTCACGACCCGCGTCCGCGGGTCCCGCCCCGGAGAGCCGTACGTCGCCAGCTGCTCGACATGCACGCTGCCCGGCCGCATGCCGGTCTCCTCCGCGAGCTCGCGCGCCGCCGCCTCCTCGAGGCCCTCGTCGTCGAGGACGAACCCGCCCGGCAGCGCCCAGTCGCCCTCGAACGGCTCGATGCCACGGCGTACGACCAGGGCGCAGAGCGCGTCGTCACGAACGGTGAGCACGACGAGATCGACGCTCACGGCGAACTTGGGGCACTCCACGTGGCAGACCCTAGATGATCGAGCGGTGCACCCGGGCGTGCCAGGCGCCGAGGATGGTGGCGAGCCCGATCAGGATGCCGGCGAGCAGCAGGCCGCCGCCGGTGTGCCACAGCAGCATCCCGGCGCCGGCGGAGGCGCCGAGCAGGATCAGCAGGATGGTGATCACGCGCCGCGCGGTGCCGCCGCCACGGAAGGACGCCTTGCCGGAGCCGATCGGTGAGTCGGCCGCGAGGCCGGTGATCGTGCTGGTGACGACGACGGTGGTCACGTCCTTGACCGCGATGTGGCGAGCGGCCGCCGCCTGGGTCCCCATGGCGGCCGCGGCGAGCGTGGTGGTCGTGATCATCACCGCGCTCGAGGGCTCGTCCCCGGTGACGAAGAGCAGCCCGGCCAGCGCCAGCATCACCACTGCGACCAGCGAGAACAGCATGGTCGTACGCGCGCTCCAGGCCTGCTTGTCGGCCTTCAGCACCCGCCCGCCCAGCGCGGCGCCGGCCATGAACCCGACCAGCGCCAGCGCCGGCCCGATGACCGGCAGGCCGGTGTCGCCGACCAGCGCCATGCCGAGGATGACCACGTTGCCGGTCATGTTGCCGGTGAACACCTTGTCCAGACCGAGGTAGCCGACAGCGTCGTTGATGCCTGTGGTGAAGGTGAGCACGAGCATCAGCCACAGATGCATGCGGTCGGCGGGGATGGTCTTCAGCAGCGAGTTCACCCGCGCATTGTGCCGGACCCCCGATCAGCCCTCGGCAATCGCTCCCGCGGCCGCGGCGAGATCGGCCACACCGGCGGCGAGCTCGTCCGGCCGGTCGGTGGCCAGGTCCAGGTGGAAGCCGAACAGCGACGAGTCGACGAGCGTGACGATCCGGCCGGCACGCTCGGGCGGCGCGCCACAGGCGGTGATGTAGTCGCGCAGCGCGGCGTACCACAGCTCGTTGGTCTCCCGGACGACCGAGCGATAGGGCTCCATCCCGATCAGCCCGGTCGCGGCCGCCTGGAGGTAGATCTGCAGACAGCTGTGCAGCGGCTCGGTGCGGTAGGCCCGCCACAGGGCACCCACCCCGGCACGTACGTCATCGGCCGGCTCCAGCGCCGCGACCGCCGCGACCGAGAGCTCGTTGGTGCGTGCCACCACCGCGGCGACGAGCTCGTCGCGACCGCCGAAGTGGTAGATCAGCATCCGGTCGCTGGTGCCGATCGCCGCCGCCAGCGGACGCAGGGTCAGCCCGATCAGCCCGTGCTCGAGCACGTGGTCGACCACCTGCCCGAGGAGCTCCTCCTTGCGGTCCATGAAAAGCATTATGCCCAACATGTAGCGACTGCTACATTTGGCATGATGTAGCAGTCGCTACATGCGCCCCAGGAGGACCCGAAGATGTACGCCGCCATTCTGCTCGTCGCCGCCATCGCGATCGAGGTCGTCAGCACCGCGCTGCTCCCCCGCACCGAGGGCTTCCGCAACCTCGGCTGGTCGGTCGCCGTCCTGGCCGGCTACGGCGCCTCGATCTGGCTGCTCTCGGTGGTCGTGGAGCGGATGCCGGTCTCGGTGGCGTACGCCATCTGGTCAGGCCTCGGCACCGCACTGGTCGCCGGCATCGGCGTGATGTTCCTCGGTGAGCACCTCACCGCCGCCAAGGCCGGCTTCTTGGCGATGATCGTCGTCGGCGTGGTCGGGCTCAACCTCTCCGGCGCCCACTGAGCCAGTGTCCGAGCGCTTCGGCTCGGCGCTCACCGAAAACGAGAGTGGCCAGGAAGCGGTCCTTTCGCAGTTCGTCCAGGACCCACGGCGGGGTCAGTCGCATCGTCGGGTAGCAGAGCTCTTTGATGAACCAACAGAACGAAACGCCGATCGCAGCACTCATGGTGAATCCAACGGGATCATTGAGCGGAGTTCCCTCCTCGGCGAAGAGAACGAGCACCAAACCACCTATCGCCAAAGAGCCAGAAAGAGCGGTGAACGGGTACCAAACATAGACACCGCCACGATGTGTCAGCACCTCTCGAAGCCCCGCCCGCCTGGTGATCCATCCAGGCCCGTGCCAGAACTTCCAGAGCGAGACTCCGCTGATCAGCGGCGCGGCAGCTATTGCGACCAGGAACAGCGCATCCTCCGTGGAAACTGTGTTCACAGAGCGGCAGCCGCCGCTCGGCCAGCCGTACGTCCTGAGAACAGGCAGCCGCCGAGGAACGTGCCCTCGAGCGCGTTGTAGCCCATCATCCCGCCGCCGCCGAAGCCCGCGACCTCGCCGGCCGCGTAGAGCCCCGGAAGCGGGGTGCCGGCGGCGGTCAGGCAACGGCCGGACAGGTCCGTCTCGAGCCCGCCGAGGGTCTTGCGGGAGAGGATGTGCAGCTTGACCGCGATCAGCGGGCCGGCCTCGGGGTCGAGGATCCGGTGGGGCTTGGCGGTGCGCTGCAGCTTGTCGCCGCGGTAGTGGCGGGCGGCGTACAGCGCGGTGATCTGGGCGTCCTTGGTGAAGTTGTTGGCGATCTCGCGGTCGCGGGCCTCGAGGATCCGGCGCAGCTCGCTCTCGTTGATCTGGGGGCCGGTCGGGTCCTTCTCGGCGAGGCCGTTCATGCCGTGGACCAGCGCGGTGAGGTTCTCGGCGACCACGAAGTCCTCGCCGTGCTCCATGAAGCTCTTCACCGGGCCGGGACCCTTGCGCGCCCGCTCGGCGAGCAGCTTGATGTCCTTGCCGGTCAGGTCAGGGTTCTGCTCCGAGCCGGAGAGCGCGAACTCCTTCTTGATGATCTTCTCGGTCAGCACGAACCAGGAGTAGTCATAGCCGGTCTGGCGCAGGTGCTTGAGCGTGCCGAGGGTGTCGAACCCGGGGAAGAACGGCGCCGGGAGCCGCTTGCCGGTCGCGTCCAGCCACAGCGAGGAGGGGCCGGGCAGGATCCGGATGCCGTGGTTGGCCCAGATCGAGTCCCAGTTGCGGATGCCCTCGACGTAGTGCCACATCCGGTCGTCGTTGATGATCTTGGCGCCGGTCGCTCCGGTGATGGCGAGCATCCGGCCGTCCACGTGCGCCGGGACGCCGGAGACCATCGACTTCGGCGGAGTGCCGAGGCGGGCGGGCCAGTGCTTGCGGACGAGGTCGTGGTCACCGCCGATGCCGCCGGAGGTGACGATCACGGCCTGGCCGCTGAGCTCGAAGTCCTCGACCTCCGTGCGCGAGGAAGCGTGCCCACGCTCGATGTCGCTGGGTTCGAGCACCTTGCCGCGTACGCCGACGACCGCCCCGTCCTCGACCACGAGATGGTCCACGCGGTGCCGGAAGGCGAAGGTGATCCGGCCGGTGTCGGCGTGAGCGCGAACCCGCCGCTCGAACGGCTCGACCACGCCCGGCCCGGTCCCCCAGGTGATGTGGAAGCGCGGCACGGAGTTGCCGTGACCGTCGGCGCGGCCGTCGCCACGCTCGGCCCAGCCGACGACCGGGAAGATCCGGTGGCCCATCTGGCGCAGCCAGGACCGCTTCTCGCCCGCCGCGAAATCGAGGTACGCCTCGGCCCAGCGTCGCGGCCACAGGTCCTCGTCACGGTCGAACTGTGCGGATCCCATCCAGTCCTGGAGCGCCAGCTCGGGTGAGTCCTTGATCCCCATCCGGCGCTGCTCGGGGCTGTCGACGAGGAAGAGCCCGCCGAGGCTCCAGAAGGCCTGACCGCCCAGCGACTGCTCCGGCTCCTGGTCGACCAGGAGAACGCTCTTTCCCGCGTCGGCGACCTCGGCCGCTGCTGCCAGGCCGGCGAGGCCGGCTCCTACCACGATCACGTCGGCGTGCTTCGTCATGTCGGCAGATCCTGCCACCATATCTACCCGCGAGTACATGGAACCTGTCGCCCGACCGTTCCGTCAGGTGGACAGTTGTCGGACTCGCGCCCCGAAGCGATCGCCGATCGGTGTCCGAGCGGATAGATTTTTTGATCGTGATCGACCCCAAGGTGATGGCCAAGAGGCAGCAGAAGTGGGTCCAACGCGGCATCGACCGCACCGAGACCTGGCTGGGCCGTAGTGGCAGCAGACTCGGTCCGCTGATCCCGCACATCGCCACCGCCGGGGTGCTCACCGGGGACGAGGACCACGGCTGGATCCCTCAGGGCCTGGCCTACTCCCCCGAGGCCGAGCTCCTCCTGCAGGGCTACTACGGCGACAAGCTCGGCTCCGCGCTGGCTCTGGTCGACAAGCCATCGGGCGAGCTCATCAACGCCGTCTACCTGGGCGGGCCGAAGGGCAGCGTCAGCGGCCCGGTCAACGCCGGGGGCGTCGCGGTCATCGGAGACGAGGTCTACGTGTGCCGCGAGGGCAACCCGCCCCGCCTCTACCGCTACTCACTGACCCAGATCGTCCACGCCGAACCGCTCTCGACCGTCTCGACCGTCTCCCCCCTGGTCGCGCTCGCCGCCGGCTCCTACCTCGCCGCCGCGAAGGACCTGCTCTACGTCGGGTCGCACGCGAACAACCGCCTCTACAAGTACATCCGCAAGGACGACACCTGGCAGATCAAGACCCCGATCGGCGTACGCACCCCCGTCGGCACCCAGGGCGTCGTGGTCCGGGAGGAGGAGTACGTCTTCAGCGTCAACCGCGGCCCGGCCAAACGCAGCCAGCTGATCGTGCAGGACCGGGTCACGATCCGGCCCCGCGCTCTGCAGTGGCTCCCGAACCTGGCCGAGGGTATCGCCGAGGTCGGGGACGAGTTCTTCGTGACCTACCAGTCGGGCGCCAGGCCCTACTCCCGCGGCTCCTCCCGGGGCCAGACCTGGCCCTCGGCCCACATGACCTGCACTCCCCTGGCCAAGCTCGGCCTGGAGCCGCGGAAGTCGGCAGACTCCCTCTGATCAGGCCGGCCAGTCGGTGATGTCGGCGTACTCGTCGCCGTGCCGCTTCAGCCACCTCGCGACGTACGGGCAATGCGGGATGATCCGCTTCCCCTTCGCCTTCACATCCGCCAGCGCGAACGCCACCAGCTTCGAGGCGAGCCCCTGCCCGTTGTAGGCCTCCTTGACCTCCGTGTGCAGGAAGTCCACATGCTCGTCGTCGGGCAGCCGGTAAACCGCCAACCCCGCGACGGTCTCGCCGTCACGGATCTCGTAGCGATGCCTGGCCGGGTTGTCTACGTACTCGATCTCGCTCACGCCCCCATTCTCACCTACCCGCTGAGGGCGTACGCGGGGTCTCACTGTCGCTTGCGTGCTGTGTCTCGTGGGACTGTTTGGCGCAGCAGATTCAGTTGCGTACGGGCTTGGGATCAGTGGCCGGCTGCGCGCCCGGCGGCTCACGCCTCGTCGGCGCCTACGTCAGTGGGCGCAACCTTGTGAACCGTTCACAAGTGAGCCGTGGCTTCGACAGGGTCGGGTTCGGTGCGGCCGGGTCACGAGTTCCCCCCCTGGTCCGGAGAGTTCCCCACGTATGCGGAGCTTCCCCACCGTCCGGAGCGTGGGGAACCTTCACCACAGTGGGGAGATGTCCCCGCCAGCAGGGAAGCGGCGAGCGCGGAGTCGAGAGGGTCCCAGCGCAGCCGGTTAGGGGCGGCGGGTGAACCGGATGGTGCCATCCGGTAGTCGCTCATGTGTGTAGGCAGGGTTGTGCGCGAGACGGTGATGATGCGGGCACAACAGGGCGCCGTCCTTGAGGTTGGTCTTTCCGCCTGCGGCCCAAGGGTCTAGATGGTGGGCGTCGCACCATTCGGGTGGCATGTCGCAGCCTTCGGCTTGGCAGCATTTCTGCTGGAGTCGCATGGCCTTGCGTTGGATGGGCTGGAAGAACCGACTGCCCCGACCGGCATCGAGAACCTCACCGTCGCCGCCCAACACCCAGGGGATGATGGTCGCGTTGCAGGCCATCCGCCGGGCCTCGGCCGCGGAGATGGTGGTGCCGTTGGTCTCGTCATAGCCCAGGGTCGCGATGCCGAGGTCCTTGCGGAGCTCGTCGAGACTGATCACCACGTTGACCGTAGTCGCGTCGCCGCCATGGCGAGGCAACGCCGCCGGGTCGACGGTCTCGAGCAGCCGGGCGAAGCCTTGGCCCATCAACCGCTCCCACGGAGGCAGCGGCGCACCCTTGCCGACCAGCTGCTGCTTGCGGGGCTGGGCATAGGCCTCCACCAGCCGTTTGAACCGCATCCCGATCGAGACCGGCAACACACCCTCGAACCCGATGGTGCCATCGTGGTTGTCCCACACCCGCAACGCGGTCTTCTGGTGAGCGCGTTCCTCCTCAGCAAGGAGTGCCTTGGCTTCGGCGTCCTCGAACCGGGCCGGGTCGACCTCGGCCAAGATCCGTTTGCCGACGACGCGGAGCTCGTTCACGGTCAACCGGGTGGCGTAGTCGACCAGCAGCTTCTCGGCGAGCACCAGGTCTTCAGCACTCGCGATCGGGTTGGTGTCGATCTTGTCGAGCGCCTTGGTGATCACCCTCGCCTTGTCCAGGGACACGACACCATCTGCGAGACCAGCAGCCACGAGGACGTACTTCGCCATCCCTGCTGCGAGTTTGATCTGCGAGCGGGCCATGGCCTTGTCGACCAACAGCTCGGCGCGCATCCACCCGGACGCATCCTTGGCGCCGGTCTCTTCGGCGATATCTCCGGCAGACGCGAGCACTCGGAGTTTCAATGCGGCCTGCTGGGCCTGGAGCTTCTCAAACCGCTCGAGGAGGTCCTTCTTCTGCTCGGCGCGCCAGTAGGCGGGATCGGTGGCCAGCAGGTCTTGGAGGGCGGTCTCGATGGCCTTCAAGGCAGCGTCGATCGCGTCGCCGGGGTTGGTGCCCCAGTGGTCGATGTCGCGGCCGAGACTCATCGCCATCCTCCCCTTTAGAGGCGTGCTGTGATGGGTCTGATTTTACCCTCCCGACGCGCGCTTGACCACCTATTTCCCCTGGTCAGCGAGCACTTTCGCGGTGAGCGAACGGCCTGGAATCTGTGGATGGTAAGTGGCCCGAAGGGCCACCCTTTCACCCCACCAACATCACCCGTCCCAAACAAGAATCCGCTGCGCCACACCCGGGCCGCCGCCCCGATAGCCAGCCAAATCTTTCTCGACGGGCGCCGGTGTCAAGGACCGCGAAGCGGCCGGCGAAGCCGGCGGCCGAAGGCCGTCCTTGACTCCGGGGACCGTCGAGAAGACCCTCAAGAACGGGTCGGCGGCCCACCCCAACCCCGAAGAAGATCAGCCGACAAAGATGCAGAAAATATGCCCGTCAGGATCGGCATAAGCACGCAACGGCTCATCACGATCCTCAGACCGATCGAGACGCAGCGAAGCCCCCAACCCGAGCACACGAACATGCTCAGCATCGAGCTCCGAGACAGACCCGACGACCGTGTCGAGATGCATGTGCTTGACCGCCCCAGGAGCAGGCCAGTCGGATGGCGCCATCTCGGACTCGTCGACCCGGTTGAACGCAAGAGCCCGACGCCCGTCGGGCCAGGTGAGCACCAGCCAGTCGTCGTCCCCAGGCTCCTCGTCGCCCGGCCGGTAGACGAGGCCGAGGAGCTGGCGGTAGAACTCGGCGAGGCGGCGTACGTCGGTGGTGTCGAGGACGGTGTGGAGGAGCTCAGCCACGCGGGACGCCCCGGACCGGGCCGAGCCAGCGGGGCGTGGCGCTCCGGTAGGAGTCGTACGCGTCGCCGAAGCTCCACGACAGGGCGCGCTCCTCGGCGGGGATCTGGGTGCGGTCGATGACGGCGACGAAGGCCGCGACAGGGACGAGCGGAAGCCAGCCACCGCGGAGGACGGCGTGGGCGGTGAGGAGACCTGCCATGCCGACGTACATCGGGTTGCGGGTGTAGCGGAACGGCCCGTCGGTGACGACCGCGGTCGCGCCCTCGGGCTCGAGCGGGTTGAACGTGGTGTCCTTGTGCTTGAACGCACGGGCGGCTCCGCCCGCGACACAGACCGAGCCGGCCGCGAGGAGACCGGCCGCGACGGACCGCACGACCGTCGGTCGGCGGCCCCGAGCGAGCAGATGCTGGGCGACCAGGCCCGCGGCGACGTAGACGGGCGGCGGCACCTTCGGCATGCCTTCACCGTAGTGCCGCCCAGGGACACGCACCCCCTCTTTCTTGGGTAAAGAGAAGCTCAGTGCAAGAGCGCGCGGACCAGCCGCTCCGCGACGTCCGGAGCGGGCTCGGTGCGCTCGAGGGAGTAGAGCACGAAGCCACCGACCAGGGCGCGTACGAACTCCTTGACCGGCAGGTCGGCGGGCAGCTGGCCGGCCTCGACGGCCGCCTCGATCCGGGTGGAGACGGTGGCGGTGATGCCGAGCGCGTCGTTGAGGCGGGTGCCGATGTCGGGGTTCTCGCAGGCAGCCGCGACGAGCGAGCGGACGAGGCCGTCGTTGCCGGGCTGGGCGACGAGGTCGATGAGGCTCTGCATCCAGGCGATCAGGTCGGCGCGGATGTCCCCGGTGTCCGGTACGACCGGGTGGTCCGGCAGCAGCAGGTCCTCGATCAGGGCGTCGGCGACGACCGCGCTCTTCGAGGGCCACCAGCGGTAGATCGTCTGCTTGGAGACACCGGCCTCGGCCGCGATTCCCTCGATGGTGAGGTGGTCGTAGCCCTGGGTGGCGAAGAGCCGCCCGGTCGCGTCGAGGACCGCCATGCGAGCCTCCTCGCTGCGTACGGCACCCCTTCGGCGCACTCCTGCTGACGCTGGCATGAACGGCATCCTAAGAGCCCGTGGCATCTCCTGGCCACGGCACAGGTGTGACACATCACTCGCTCAGCAACCCTTGTCCGTCGGCGTACAGGTGATTAACTGGACGCACCGTTGCGTATTACCGGAGGGATGCCGTCATGGCGGAGCTGTTGTACCGATTGGGCAAGTCGGCCGCGCGCCGCGCCTGGCTTGTGATCCTTGCCTGGGTGCTGGCGCTGTCCGGCGCCGCCGGGGCGTACGTCGCCTGGTCCGGCGAGCTCACCACCAGCTTCGACATCCCGGGGCTGCCCTCGTCCGAGGTGGTCGACGAGCTCCAGGAGGGGCTGCCCGACCTGGCCGGCGGCTCCGGCACGATCGCCTTCCAGACCGAGGACGGCACCCCGCTCAGCGCGACCCAGAAGCAGGAGATCCGGGCGTTGATCACCAGCGCCGAGGACCTCCCCGACGTCGCCGCGGTCACCGACCCGTTCCAGACCGAGGCCCAGCGCAAGGCGCAGGCCGAGAAGGTCACCGAGGGCCAGGCCAGGCTGGAGGCCGGCCGGACCCAGCTCGACACCGCCCAGGCCAGGCTCGACAAGGCGCAGGCCGACATCGACAAGGCCCGCGCCCAGCTGCAGGCCGCCGGGATGCCGACCACCCAGATCGACGCCCAGCAGGCCGCCCTCGACAAGCAGCAGTCCAAGCTCGACGACAGCGCCGCCGACCTCGAGGCCAACACCGCCAAGGCCGAGAACGGCGCCGAGCTGCTCGAGCTCTCCGAGGAGATCCGGATGGTCTCCGCGGACGGTTCGGCCGCCCTGGTCAACGTCGCCTACTCCGTCGGTCGTCTGGAGATGTCCGAGGAGACCAAGAAGGCCACGGTCGACCACTTCACCGACAACCCGATCGACGGCGTCGAGATCGGCGTCTCCTCCGACATCTCCCAGGAGGCGCCCAACCCGATGGGTCCCGGTGAGATCGTCGGCGTCGGCGTCGCCGCGATCGTCCTCCTGGTCATGCTCGGCACGATCATCGGCGCCGGCGTCCCGCTGGTCACCGCGCTGACCGGAGTCGGCATCGGCGCGCTCGGCGCGCTCTCCCTCTCCGGCGTCGTGCAGATGGCCTCGATGACCCCGATCCTGGGCCTGATGCTCGGCCTGGCCGTCGGCATCGACTACTCGCTCTTCATCCTCAACCGGCATCGCAAACAGCTGCTCCACGGCGCCGACGTGAGGGAGTCGATCGCGCTCGCCAACGGCACCGCCGGCACGGCGGTCGTCTTCGCCGGCTCCACCGTGATCGTCGCGCTGGTCGCCCTCAACATGACCGGGATCCCGTTCCTCGGCCTGATGGGCTCGGTCGGCGCGGCCTGCGTCGCCATCGCCGTCCTGGTCGCGATCACCCTGACCCCGGCCATCCTCGGCCTCGTCGGTGGCCGCATCGTCTCCAAGCGCGCCCGGAAGAAGGTCGCCAAGCAGGACGCGGCCGAGGCCCACGCCAAGCCGATGCCCACCTGGCGCGCGCTGGTCACGGTCGTCGCCTCGGTGGTCGCCCTGCTCGCCCTCGCGGTCCCCGCCCTCGACATGCGCCTCGGCCTGCCCGACGGTGGCTCGGAGCCCGAGGGCTCGCTGGCCAAGACCGCCTACACGATCACCGAGGACAGCTTCGGCGCCGGCGCCAACGGCCCGCTGCTGGTCGCCGCCGAGCTGCCCGACGGCCTCAACGAGGCCGGCATCCAGCGATCGCAGCTGACGGTCGCCAAGGCGCTGGCAGACCTCGATGACGTACGCGCCGTGGCTCCGGCCGCGGTCTCCGAGGACGGTCGCACGGCGGCCTTCCAGGTCGTCCCCGAGGAAGGCCCCAACAGCGTCTCGACCAACGAGCTGGTCAACGCGATCCGGGAGATGCCGGCGGTCAACGGCGACATCACGCTCGGCGTCGCCGGCGCCACCGCGGTCGCGATCGACGTGTCGCAGGGGCTCAACGACGTACTCCTCCCCTACCTCGCCGTCGTCGTGGGCCTCTCGCTGCTGATCCTGATCCTGGTCTTCCGCTCGATCCTGGTCCCGCTCATCGCGACCGGCGGCTTCGTGCTCTCGCTGCTGGCGACGTACGGCGTCGTGGTCGCGGTCTTCCAGAAGGGCATCGGCGCGGAGTGGATCGGCCTGGACAGCACAGGCCCCATCCTGAGCTTCCTGCCGATCCTGCTGGTCGGGATCCTCTTCGGCCTGGCGATGGACTACCAGCTGTTCCTGGCCTCCGGCATGCGTGAGGCGTACGTCCACGGCGCCCCGGCCCGCATCGCCGTCGCCCAGGGCTTCCGTGCCGGGCGTTCGGTCGTGATCGCGGCCGGCCTGATCATGGTCTCCGTCTTCGGCGGGTTCATCTTCGCCGAGTCGGTGATGATCCGCTCGATGGGCTTCGGGCTCGCGCTCGGGGTGCTGCTGGACGCGTTCATCGTCCGGATGCTGTTGATGCCCGCGCTGATGCACCTGCTCGGCCGCTCCGCCTGGTGGCTGCCGAAGTGGCTCGACCGCATCCTGCCGAACGTGGACGTCGAGGGTGCCGGGCTCGAGCGCGCCCACGGCGCCACCGCCGTCGGCGAGGCCACGGTCAAGCGGGAGACGATCTCGGTCTGAGGAGGACCGTCGGTGGCGGCCGATAGGCTCACCCGCGTGAGTGAGCTGACCCCGGAGCTGGATGTACTGCGCCGCGTCTTCGGCTACGACGAGTTCCGCGGCGACCAGGCCGAGATCATCGGGCACGTCGCCGGCGGCGGCGATGCGCTCGTCCTGATGCCGACCGGTGGCGGGAAGTCGCTGTGCTACCAGATCCCGTCCCTGGTGAGGGCCGGGACCGGGGTGGTCATCTCGCCGCTGATCGCGCTGATGCAGGACCAGGTCGACGCGCTCTCCGCGCTCGGGGTGCGCGCCGGATTCCTCAACTCCACCCAGATGCCCCACGAGCGGCAGCAGGTGGAGAAGGCGCTGCTCGCCGGCGAGCTCGACATGCTCTATCTGGCCCCGGAGCGGCTGCGGGTGCCCGAGACCGGCCGGCTGCTCGACCAGGCCAAGATCTCGCTCTTCGCGATCGACGAGGCCCACTGTGTCTCCCAGTGGGGTCACGACTTCCGCCCCGACTACCTGCAGCTCTCCCACCTGCACGAGCGCTGGCCGGAGGTGCCGCGGATCGCGCTGACCGCGACCGCCACCGCCGAGACCCGGCGCGAGATCGCCACCCGGCTCAACCTCGAGGACGCCCGCCACTTCGTGGCCTCCTTCGACCGGCCCAACATCCAGTACCGGATCGCCCCGAAGGACAAGCCCGCCAAGCAGCTCCTCGACCTGATCCGCACCGAGCACCCGGGCGAGGCCGGCATCGTCTACTGCCTCTCGCGCAACTCCGTCGAGCGGACCGCCGCGACCCTGGTCGGCGCCGGGATCCCCGCGCTCCCCTACCACGCGGGTCTCGACGCCAGGACCCGTGCGCAGAACCAGTCCCGCTTCCTGCGCGAGGACGGCATCGTCATGGTCGCCACGATCGCCTTCGGGATGGGGATCGACAAGCCGGACGTACGCTTCGTGGCCCATCTCGACCTGCCCAAGTCGGTCGAAGGCTACTACCAGGAGACTGGCCGGGCCGGGCGTGACGGGCAGCCGTCGACCGCGTGGCTGGCCTACGGGCTGGCCGATGTCGTCCAGCAGCGGCAGATGATCGAGACCTCCGAGGGCGACCGGGCCCACAAGCACCGGCTCGGCCAGCACCTCAACGCGATGCTGGCACTGTGCGAGACCGTCGACTGCCGGCGCGTGCAGCTGCTGCGCTACTTCGGCCAGGCAGCCGAGCCGTGCGGCAACTGCGACACCTGCCTGGCCACGCCGGAGTCCTGGGACGGCACCGTGCCGGCCCAGAAGGTGCTCTCCACCGTCATCCGGCTCGACCGCGAGCGCAACGGGCAGCGCTTCGGGGCCGGGCAGATCGTCGACATCCTGCGGGGCAAGGAGACCGAGAAGGTCCGCCAGTTCCGCCACCACGAGCTCTCGGTCTTCGGGATCGGCACCGACATCGCCGAGAGCGACTGGCACTCCGTGATCCGGCAGCTGCTGGCCCGGGAGATGCTCGCCGTCGACACCCGCTACGGCGTCTTCTCGGTGGCCGAGGCCGCCGGGCCGGTGCTGCGCTCGGAGCAGCAGCTGATGCTCCGTAAGGAGCCGCCGCGACAGGCTCGTCGCAGCGGCTCCGGGGAGCGGAAGCCGAAGGTGGCCGCCGCCGACCTCTCGCCCGAGGCCGCCGAGGTCTTCGAGCGGCTGCGGGCCTGGCGCGGCGAGGTCGCCAAGGAACAGGGCGTGCCCGCCTACGTCGTCTTCCACGACGCCACGCTCCGCGAGATCGCCACCCGGCTGCCGGCCAGCCGCGACGAGCTCGGCACGATCAGCGGGATCGGCGAGGCGAAGCTTGAGAAGTACGCCGACGGCGTGCTCGCGGCGCTCACCGCGTGAGCCCGTCTCGTCGGACAGGGGTGAAACGAGAGGCACCTTCGGTCTAGATCACCGTCCGATCATGGACAGAGCGGTCAGACCGCGGAGCCATGCCGGCGCACACGCCTACGGCGCTGACCTTGACCCAAGAACCTGACGGCAGCCACCACAAGGACGAAGACGCCCATACCGATCGCACCCACGGCACCCCCGAGTAGGCCAACCAAGATCGCCTCAGCCTCGGACGCTGGCGGATCGACATGTACCTCGACGGCACCGGCCTCGTCGTAGACGCGAACGACCTCCACGACATCACCCTCCCGGTACAGGTCGCAGCCGTCGGTGGTCTCGAAGATGGTAGGACGAGCGTCCGGTCCGTTCAGGGACCGCCAGCGGATGTCGTAGGAGTCCGATATCTGCTTGAAGCCCGCGCAACCTAGGTCGTTCTCCGTGACCGACAAAACTTGCGCCGACTCTCTTGCGCGACCGTGGACCGACACAGCGTCGACGATCGCCTCGCTTCCCATGCCTGCGCCGAAAATCAGTCCCGCACCCAGACACAGCAGCACTGCGGTTCTCATATCAGCACCCAAGCGACCACACTCTCCATCCGCACGCACCGGTCGCCGGTCATGATGGCAGCCAGCGGCTCCGCCGGTCTGGGGAACCCGTGATACGTCCAAGGGTCGAGGCCGGTACGCTGCCGTGCGATGAGTTCAGAGGTCTGGTACGTCAGCTATGGATCGAACATGTGCCGCGACCGTCTCGGCGCCTATCTCCTCGGTGGCCAACCGGAGGGTGCGCGGCGCTCGTACGTCGGGGCACGTACGCCGGCCATGCCGGTCGACGACGTCGCGGTCGACCTCCCCGGACGGCTCTACTTCGCGGGTGAGTCGAAGACATGGACCGGCGGGGTGGCGTTCTACGACCACGACGCGGGCGGGTCGTGGACCGCTGCCCGGGCCTTCCGGATGACCGCCGAGCAGTTCGCCGACATCGCCGCACAGGAGATGGACCGGCTGCCCGCCCCTGGCGACCCGATCGAGAAGGTCGTCATCGACGGGCTCGAGAAGGGCCGTCACGAGGCGGGACCGGGGCACTACGAGACCCTGATCGAGGTCGGCCGCCGCAACGGCCTCCCGATGCTCACCTTCACCGCCCCACACGGCTTCGACGCAGTCCCCCACACCCAGCCGTCGCCTGCATACGTCTCGATGCTCGTGCGCGGGCTCGAGGAGTCCCGCGGCTGGGATCGCCGGCAGGCCGAGGCGTACGTCAGCGAGCGCTGCTGAGCGCCTCGCGCAGCAGGCGCACGGCCTTGGGCCCGACGCCGTGGAGCGTCAGCAGCGCGTCCAGGTCGTCCGGCAGGTCCGACAGCGTCCGGTAGCCCGCAGCGAGCAGCGCGCCTGTCGCGGGGCGACCGATCTTCACGCCATCGAAGACCGGTCCCGCGTCGTTCGTCGTCGACATGCGGACAGGCTACGGCCCGGGCGGCGTGCAGCGGCAGACGCCCGGCTAGCCTGCCCGCATGAAGATCGGACAGGCGGACGAGCGCGCGCTTCTCGATGGCATGGTCGACACCCAGCGGGGCGAGATCAATGCCATCCTCGAGGACCTCGATGACGAGGAGGCGCGAAGGAGGCTGGTGCCGTCGCTGACCACGCCGTTGGCGCTGGTGAAGCATGCGACTTTCGTGGAGAAGGTGTGGTTCCACGCCAGGGTGGCGGGTGTGCCGCGCAAGGAGATCGGGCTGCCCGACACCGTCGACGAGAGCTTCCTGCTGGACCCCGAGGACACGGTCGAGTCCGTCCGGGCGGCCCACCGCGCGGCCTGCGAGCGTTCCCGCGAGGTCGCCGCCGGACACGAGTTGGACGATGAGTTCGACTGGCACGGAAACGCGGTGTCGCTTCGGTTCATCTACGCGCACATGATCCAGGAGCTCGCCCGCCATGCCGGCCACGGCGACATCCTCGTCGAGCAGATCCGGGCAGGGCGCTGACCGAGCACT
The DNA here is from genome assembly GCF_040613175.1 of Nocardioides sp. NPDC006303. Lineage (NCBI taxonomy): Bacteria > Bacillati > Actinomycetota > Actinomycetes > Propionibacteriales > Nocardioidaceae > Nocardioides > Nocardioides sp. NPDC006303. Next base: position 77,208 of record NZ_JBEXRR010000006.1, on the reverse strand, counting down.
GCCCGCACCGGCGTCTCCTCAGATGTCGATGACGAGGTCACCGAGCGGTTTCGAGCAGCAGGGCAGGAACTTCCCGGCGGCCACCTCGCGCGGCCGGATCCCACCGGCGTGGTTCATGCCCACCTCGCCGGAGACGAGGGTCGACTTGCACGTGCCACACATGCCCTGCACACACGATGACGGCAGGCGTACGCCGGCGGCCTTCACGGCGTCCAGGACAGTCTCGTCCGGGGCACACTCGAGGTCGCGGCCGCTGCGCTGCAGCCGGATCCGGTACGCAGCCCCGGCCGCTCCGTCCGCGGCCGGCGCCTCGACCTCAGGAGCGTCAGCGAGGACGAAGCTCTCCTCGTGCCACCGCTCGGACTCGCCGCCCAGTGCCTCGAAGGCGGTCCGCGCCGCCCCCATGTAGCCGGACGGACCGCAGCAGAAGACCTCGCGTCCACGCAGGTCAGGGACCAATTCGGCGAGCTGTCCGGCGCTCATCAGCCCGGTCGGCCCGGACCAGGAGGCATCGGGCTGGTCGACGACCCACACGATGCGCACTCCGTCATGGGCGGCCGCCAGGGCCTCGAGCTCGGGCCGCTCGATGAGGTCGCCCGGCGTACGCGCGTGGTGGACGACGACCACGTCGGTGGTCTCGGCGAGATCGGCGAGCGTGCGCAGCGTCGCGAGGGTCGGGGTGATCCCGCTGCCTCCGGAGAGGAGCAGGTAGGACGAGGAGGGATGCTCCCGCACCGAGAACCCGCCCATCGGCCCGCTCCCCCACAGCCGGTCGCCGGCGGCCAGCCGATCGTGGAGCCAGCCGGACATCGGCCCGTCGGGCACCCGCTTGACGGTGATGGTGAGCAGGTGCGGGCGGGTCGGCGGCGAGGAGATCGTGTAGCACCGCTCGACGGGCTCACCGTCGATCGACGCCCGAAGGGTCAGGTACTGCCCGGGCGCGAAGGCGAAGCTCTCGCCGCCGGTCGGCTCGAGGGTCACCTCGACCACGTCGTGGGTCACCCGGCGCACCCGCCGGCACCGCAGCTCTCCCTCGAACGGCCTCTCCTCGGGCAGGATCCCGGCCCCCAGCGGCGACGGGACCGCGAAGAGCAGCGCCGGCGTCGACAGCGGCGCCACCTCGACGGGCCATGGCTCAGTCATCGGCTCCACCTCTCTGCGCTTCCGATCGGATCTGGGCGTCGTACCAGCGCACGAAGTCGTCGACCTGCCGCTCCGCCTCGTTGTAGGGGCCGGGGACGTAGGCCGGGTCGGAGACCCCGAACTGGGTGTTGCGTACGAACTCGGCGTCCTGCTCGTTGGTGGCCCGCCACACCGCGGTCAGGGCCTCGACGTCGTAGTCGACCCCTTCGACCGCGTCCTCGTGGACGAGCCAGGTGGAGCGGACCAGGGTGCGGTCGGGCGAGAGCGGCGTGACCGAGAACGTCACCACGTGGTCGGCGAGCAGGTGGATCCAGGCGTTGGGCTGGGTGTGGAAGGTGCAGCGGCCGAGCTGCGAGTCGTCGAGGTCGCCCAGCAGCCGGCCCACCAGCCGGGACCCGTCGATGCTGAAGGACTCCCCCGCCCCGTCGAGCGGCTCGCGCTGGATCCGGAAGCCGAACGAGCGATCGGCGAGCTCCTCGATCAGCGCGTACGGCATCCCGAGAGCGTCGCAGCGCCGCGCCAGATCGGCCTCGGCGAAGAGATAGCGGTCATGGTCTGCCCGGAGCCGGTCGGGGATCTGGTCCTCGCGCAATCCCCAGGTCGGGAAGAAGGTGCAGATCAGCTCGGGGTGACCGCCCTCGCAGTGGTAGCACTCCCGGTTGTTCTCCATGACCAGCTTCCAGTTGCCCTCCTCGACCAGGTCGACCTGCGCGGCCACCTTGGCCCGGTCCAGACGGTGCGGGATCAGGTAGTCACGGACCTGCTCGGCGACCACGTCCAGGTCGCCGTCGGGCTCGGCGGCGAGCGAGCAGTAGAGCAGCCCGCCGACCTCGCGCAGCGCGACCGGGCGCAGGCCGAGGCAGGCGGTGTCGATGGCCGGCGAGAGCTGGGGCGCGTAGCGGAGCGTGCCGTCGGTGGCGTACGTCCAGCTGTGGTAGCCGCACACCAGGTTGCCGACGCTGCCGTGTCCCGGCGCGACCAGCCGGGAGCCGCGGTGGCGGCAGACGTTGTGGAAGGCGCGAACCTGCTCGTCGTCGTCGCGGATCACCAGCACCGAGGAGCCGGCGACGTCGAAGGAGAAGTAGTCACCGGGCTCGGGCACCTCGGCGACGGTGCCGACGAAGAGCCAGCGGCGCCGCCAGAGCAGGTCGACCTCGCTCGCGAAGACGTCGGGGTCGGTGTAGAGAGCACCCGGCAGCGAGTGGCCGGGGGTCCTGCGGTCGAGGTGGTCGAGGATTCTGGTACGTCGGCCGGCGAATGGTTCGCCGACGAGTTGGTCTGTCATCCATCGCTCCCAGGCAGATTCAGAAACGTTCAGTGGGGGTCAGATCGTCAGGCACAGCCGCAGCGCGTCGTAGACCGCGGCATGGACGTTCCGGCTGGCGACCGCGTCGCCGATCCGGAACAGCTGGTAGCTGCCCGCCGCATTGCGGGACACCGTCTGCGGCGCGCCGGTCAGCAGCGCCGCTTGGTCGACCTCACCGAGGTTGATCGAGCCGGGGACGAGGTCGTGGTAGAGCTCGTCGTTGGGGGCGGTCCCGTGTTCGACCACGACATGGTCGACGTGTCTCTCGACCTCGGCACATGCTGCGTATTCGCTGGTCAGAGTGGCGATGAGCCGGTGTTCGGAGCCTGCCGGGGCCCGACGCACCGCGACCAGCTTCCGGGCCACGGTCAGGGTCACGTCGTGCGCAGCGAAGACCCCCAGATAGGCCGGGCTGTTCATCGAGCCGACCGAGATGCCGACCGTACGCTCCGGGGTGACCAGCTCGACCTGAGCGCCCAGCGTCGCCAGGTGCTCGGCGGCGTCGAGCGCGGGCTCGGCGCCGTTGTCGTCGTAGACGAGGACGGTGCCGTTGCCGGGGGTCAGGGTCCCGTCGAGCACGTCCCAGGTGTCGTTGACCAGCTCGGCGCCCACCGGTACGCAGGAGCGGTCGGGCACCCCGCCGGTGGCGACGACCACGACATCCGGATCGAGGCCTTGGACGAGGTCGGCGTCGGCATAGGTGCCGAACCGGAAGTCAACACGGGCGTGCTTCGCCTCGGCGACGCGCCAGTCGACGATGCCGATCAGGTCGCGGCGGTGGCTGGTCGAGGAGGCCAGCAGGAGCTGACCACCAGGCCGGTCGGCGGCCTCCAGGACGGTCACGGCGTGACCGCGCTCGCCCAGGACGCGAGCGGCCTCGAGGCCGGCGGGGCCTGCGCCGACGACGACGGCCCGGCGGGTTCGAGGGGCCGGCGGCGTGAGGTGGGGCAGTGACTGCTCACGTCCGGTCGCCGGGTTGTGGATGCACTTGGCGTCGCCGGACTCGTAGATCGCGTCCAGGCAGTAGCTCGCCCCCACGCACGGCCGGATCCGGTCCTCCTCGCCACGGGCGACCTTGGCGACCAGGTGCGGGTCCGCGAGCTGGGGACGGGTCATCCCGACGAGGTCGAGCAGCCCTTCGCGGAGCGCGTATCGTGCGGTGGCGACATCGCTGATCCGAGCAGCGTGCATGACCGGGACATCCACCCGGCGGCGTACCTCTCCGACGAAGTCGAGGAACGGGGCCGAGGGCGTACCCATCGACGGGATCACCGCGGCGAGGCGGGCGTCGGTGTCGAGACCTCCCTTGATGACGGAGAGGAAGTCGACTCCGGCGCCGACGTAGCGGCGCATCACCTGCTCGGTCTCGTCCAGGCCCAGGCCGGAAGGCAGGTCCTCGTCCATCGCCATCCTGACCCCGACGATGAAGTCAGGTCCGACGGCGGCCCGGATCGCGTCGAGCACCCGCAGAGGAAAGGCGAGCCGGGCCTCCGGGTCGCCCCCGAACTCATCGGAGCGGAGGTTGGTGGCAGGCGAGACCCAGGCGTCGAAGAGATGGCCGTAGGACTCGATCTCGATCCCGTCCAGGCCCGCCGCCTGGCAGCGCGAAGCCGCCTCGGCATAGTGACGCACGATCCGGTCGACGTCCCACGCCTCGGCGACCTTCGGGAACGACCGGTGCTGCGGCTCGCGCAGCCGGGAGGGGTAGACGAGCGGCAGCCAGTCACCGGCGAAGTTGCTGGTGCGGCGGCCGAGGTGGGTGATCTGGCACATCACCGCCGCGCCTGCTTCGTGGACGTCGTCGGCGAGCCGCCGCAGCCAGGGCACGACCTCGTCCCGGTAGAGCAGCATGTTGCCGAAGGCCGGCGGGCTGTCGGGCGAGACCACCGCGGACCCGCCGATCATGGTGAGCCCGACCCCACCGCGCGCCTTCTCCAGGTGGTAGAGGCGGTAGCGGTCCTTCGGCATCCCGTCCTCGGTGTAGGCGGGCTCGTGGGAGGTGCTCACCACGCGGTTGCGCAGGGTGAGGCTCCGGAGCCGGAAGCTCGCCAGAAGGGGATCGGCGCTGGGGGACACAGGACCAGCGTGGCGCCTCGGCACTGTTCAAGAAAAGCGCACGTTTCCGCTATTTACCGTGCGATTCCGTTGCACAATCGAACCATGATCGACCAGCGGCTCCACGTGCTGCGGGTGCTCGCCGAGCGCGGCACCGTCTCGGCCGCCGCAGCCGATCTCGGCTATACCCCCTCGGCCATCTCCCACCAGCTGCGCACGCTGGCCCGCGACGTGGGCGCTGAGCTGCTGGTGCCGGAGGGCCGCGGCGTACGCCTCACCGGGGCCGCGCTCACCCTGCTCGAGCGCAGCCACGACCTGTTCACGCAGTGGGAGGAGATCCGCGCCGACGTACAGCAGGCCTCGGGCACCTCCCGCGGCTACCTGCGGATGGCCGGCTTCTCGACCGCCGCCTCGGCGCTCCTGCCGCCGGCCGCGGTGGCGGTCGCGCGGGAGTTCCCGCAGTCCACGATCAAGATCATCGAGGCCGATCCAGAGGTCTGCTTCGACATGCTGCTGGCCGACCAGGTCGACGTCGCCGTGGTGGTCAACATGTCGGAGCTGCCGCCGACCGCCGACCCGCGGTTCGAGCAGGAGCGGCTGATGGAGGACGCGCTCGACCTGCTGGTCAACGCCGACAGCCCGCTCGCCTCACGATCCCGGGTCAGGCTCGCCGACGCTGCCGAGGAGCACTGGATCATGGAGCATCCCGGCCGCCCGTACCACCAGCTGGTGACCTCCGCCTGCGCCGCGGCCGGGTTCACCCCCGAGCACGCCCACGAGGTCGTCGAGTGGGACACCGGCGCCGCCCTGGTCAGCGCCGGCTTCGGTGTCGCCCTGGTCCCCCGCCTCGCCCGGATCCCGAACGCCGCCGGCCTGGTCCGGATCCCGCTGCGTGGCGAGGCGAGCCCGGTCCGGCACGTCCGGACCAGCGTACGCAGCGGCACCTCGCGCCAGCCCGAGATCGCCTGTGCCCTCGCTGAGCTCAGAAAGGTCGCCACCTCCCTGGCCGAGATGGATGCCGGCTAGGCCAGATCCCCGCCGCGTCTCGCCCACCAGAAATCATTCGTACGCCACCACGACCCTGCCGCAGAATGATCGACGTGCCCACCCTGAGCCAGTTCGCCGCCTTCGCGCTCGCGTCCGTCATCTTCATCCTGATCCCCGGCCCGAGCGTGCTCTTCGCCCTCGGCCGGGCTCTGACCGCGGGCCGCCGCGAGGCGGTGCTCGCCGTCGGCGGCAACGCGCTGGGTCAGTTCGGTCAGGTCCTGGCGGTCGCCGTCGGGCTCGGCGCGCTGGTGGCTGCCTCGGCGACGGCGTTCACCGTCGTGAAGCTGGTCGGTGCGGCGTACGTCATCTATCTCGGCATCCAGGCGATCCGCCACCGTGCCGACGCCCGGGCGGCTCTCCACGGCGAGGACGTGGCGCGGACGACCGCATGGGGCGCGATCCGCACCGGGATGATCGTCGGGGCGACCAACCCGAAGACGATCGTCTTCCACCTGGCCTTCCTGCCCCAGTTCATCAACACCTCCGCCCCGGCGGTGCCCCAGATCCTTCTGCTCGGCGCGATCTTCTCGGCGATGGCGTTCACCTGCGACTCCGGGTGGGTCCTCGCGGCCAGCCGGGCCAAGGCCTGGTTCGCCCGCAAGCCCAAGCGCCTCGACAGTCTCGGAGCCGGTGGCGGCGTCGTCATGATCGGCCTCGGCGCCACCATGGCGACCGCTTCGCACGGCGCCTGACCGGCCCGACGCGAACGCTGGCAACCGGCCGCCAGCCGCCGAATTCCGAAGACAGGAGCGCCTCGGTCACCCAGACTGGGACACATGCGGACTCCACTCTCGGGCCTCGTCGCGGCCGCGCTCGCCTCACTCGCCATCACCTCGGGGGCCTTGGCGACTCCCGCCGACGCCACGGAGGCTGCCCACGCTGAGGCGGGGCGCCCGGACCCGCTCCTGGCCTTCAACCACGCCTGGGCGATGGTCGACCGGGAGACGGCCGATGCGATCGAGCACTCCGACTACCTGGGCGAGTTCGCCGACCGCCGGATCAACACCGGCAACGACGGGACCTCGACCTGGACGGGTCGCTACCTGCTCGGCAAGGAGACCTACCTGGAGTTCTTCGGTCCGGGCGACGCTCCCGACGCGGTCGCCGGTGACACCGGGCTCGCCGTCTCGGCGGACAACGACGGCGATCTGGCCATCGCGGCCGCCAACCTGCGCGACCTCGGCGCCGACCCGGTCGAGTTCACCCAGGTGACCGACCTCGGCGACGGCAACCTGATCCCATGGTTCGACGTCGCCTACACGACCTCGACCTACGACACCTTCTTCTCCTGGGCGATGGAGTATCGCGACGAGTTCCTCGATGACCCGCGGCTCTCCTTCCCGCCCGCCGCCTTCGAGGGCGACGTCAGCCGCGACCGCTACAACCGCGACCGCTATCTCGACCACCAGATGCGCGACGTCATCGGCATCCAGATCGCCACGACCGCCGCCGACATCGAGAAGATGGTGCCGCTGTGGCGCGCCGCCGGGATCACCATCCGGGTCCTCAAGGACGGCGGCGTCCTCGCCTTCGACGGCATGACCACGATCCGCCTGCTCCCGGTCCCGGCCGAGGAGGCAGGCGTACGCCACATCATCCTCGCCCTCAATGAGGCGGCCGAGGAGCCTCACACCGAGACGATCGGCAACTCGACGCTTCACGTCGGCCCGGGGGCGTACGCGCTGTGGACCTTCGACCCGATCGAGTCCGGCGCGACCACCCGTTCCGGCGGGTCCGGCAAACCGCTCCACCCCGCCTTCGGCGGTTGAGGTAGTAATCTCCGCAGCAATGGCAGGGAACACCCGACAGACTGGCGCGAGCGTGACCAGCCGGGCACTTGCGATCCTGGACGCGTTCGACGAGCAGCACCGGTCGATGTCGCTCAGCGACATCGCCGCACGCGCGGACCTTCCGCTCGCCACCACCCATCGGCTCCTGGGTGAGCTCTTCCGGTGGGGTGCTCTGGAGCGTCTGCCTTCCGGTGACTACGTCATCGGCCGGAAGATCTGGGACATCGGCCACCTGGCCCCTGCCGAGACCGGGTTGCGCCAGGTCGCCGAACCGTTCCTCCACGACCTCTACGGCGCAACCCTGGCCACCGTGCATCTCGCTGTGCGTGAGGGACTCGAGGTCGTCTACCTCGACCGGCTGCGCGGCAACCAGTCCGTCCCGGTCGTGAGCAAGGTCGGCGGACGCCTGCCGCTGCACACCACCGGGGTGGGCAAGGTCCTCCTCGCTCACGCTCCGGACGAAATCCAGGTCGCGGCGCTGGGCGCACTCACCCGGATCACCCCCTACACGATCACCCAACCGGGCGTCCTCCGCAGACAGCTGCGGCAGGTGCTCGACAAGGGGTACGCCACCACCCGCGAGGAGATGAGCCTCGGCGCTTGCTCGATCGCCGTCCCGATCCACCGGCGCGACGAGGTGATCGCCTCTCTGGGCCTGGTGGTCGCAACCCTCAAGGGCAGCGAACAGCGGTTGTACGGCGCACTCCGCGTCGCCGCTCAGTCGATCGGGCGGCGGCTCTGAAGAACTTCGGCTCTGGAAAATTTTGGCGAGACTTCCGCTGAGTGGAAGCTGTGTCGATGTTCACAGGGGTGACTGCTCTTAGGTTCGTCCCATGAATGTGTCCGCAACCACATCGTCCACCGTCAGTGGCGATACCCGGAGCCTCTGGCCGGTCGTCCTCTGCTGGCTCGCTGTCGCTCTCGATGGCTATGACCTCGTCGTTCTTGGAGCGGTCATCCCCACCTTGGCCGGGACCGGCGCGCTCGGGTTCACAGAAGCGTCACTGACCACGGCGGCCACTGTCGGCCTGATCGGAGTCGGCATCGGCGCCGTGGCCATCGGTCCGCTCGCCGACCGGTTCGGCCGTCGCAAGACGCTGATCAGCAGCATCGCGCTGTTCTCGTTGCTCACCCTGGCCGTCGCCTTCGCTCCGAACGCGACGGTGTTCATCGTGCTGCGCTTCCTGGCAGGTCTGGGTCTGGGCGCCTGCCTGCCGACGGCCCTGGCGTTCATGAGCGAGCACGCCCGCCAGGGACGTTCAGGCACGGCCATGACGCGGATGATGACCGGCTACCACGTGGGAGCCGTACTCACCGCTCTGCTGGCTCTGTGGGTGATCCCGAACCTGGGCTGGGAGGCGATGTTCGTGATCGGCGGCATCGCGGGCCTGCTGACGGTCCCGGTCATGTGGGCGAAGCTCCCGGAGTCGCAGGCCTACCTGGAGACCGTCGAGGCCGAGAAGGTACGACCCTCCGAGGTCGTCCGCGGCCGCCTGCTGTGGGTCAGCCTGGGCCTGTGGGCGGCGTCGTTCTGTGGACTCCTGCTGGTCTACGGCCTCAACACCTGGCTGCCGACGATCATGGGCGAGGCGGGTTACTCCCTCGACGCCGGGCTCGGCCTGCTCCTCACGCTGAACGTCGGCGCAGTCATCGGACTCGTCCTGGCGGGCCTGATCTCCGACGCCAAGGGCAACAAGCCGACGGTGGTGACCTGGTTCGGTGTCGCTGCGCTGATGCTGGCCCTGCTGTCGATCAAGATGGAGAGCAGCTTCTTGGTCTACGCAGCGGTGCTGGCCGCCGGCATCTTCGTCTTCAGCGCACAGGTGCTGGTCTACGCGTTCGTCAGCCACCTCTACCCCGCCCGGATCCGCGGCACGGCCCTCGGCATGTCCGCCGGCATCGGCCGAGTCGGTGCCATCGTCGGGCCGTTCCTCGGCGGCGCGCTCCTCACCGCCGGCATCGCCTATCCGTGGGGCTTCTACGCCTTCGCCGGCGCGGCCGTGATCGCCATGCTGGCTCTGCTGACCGTGCCGGCGCATCCCAACAACTAGCCACCCGACATCCAGGAGCACACCATGTCCGTTCTCGACTCCGTCGACTGGTCCGGAAACATCCTCAAGGCCGGCGCCTGGCAACCCGGGCGAGGCGGCGACTATGCGGTCGTCGAGCCCGCGACCGGCGCCGAACTGGGCAGGATGGGTCTGGCCACCGCGGCCGACGTGGCGGATGCCGCAACAGCGGCCGCCGACGCCCAGCTCAAGTGGGCCGCGCTTCCGCACCCGGAACGCGCCGCCGTCCTGCGTCGTGCCGGCGACCTGTGGCAGCGGCATGCCGAGGAGATCACCGGTTGGAACGTCCGTGAGGTCGGCGCCGTGCCCGGTATGGCCGGGTTCGCACTCCACGTCGCGGCCGAGGAGTGCTACGAGGCGGCCAGCCTCCCGAGCCGTCCGATCGGCGCAGTCATCCCGTCCGAACAGCCGCGTCTGTCGATGGCACGCCGCATGCCCGCCGGGGTGGTCACCGTCATCGCTCCCTTCAACGTGCCGATCATCCTCGGCATCCGCTCGGTCGCCCCTGCCCTCGCCCTCGGCAACGCCGTCATCCTCAAGCCGGACCCGCGCACCGCCGTGACCGGCGGCACGCTGATGGCCCGCATCTTCGAGGAGGCGGGCCTACCTAGCGGTGTGCTCCAGATGCTGCCCGGCGGCGCCGATGTGGGAGAGGCGCTGGTCACCGACCCGCACATCCGGGTCATCTCGTTCACCGGCTCCACCGGTGTCGGTCGCCGCATCGGCGAGCTCGCCGGAAGGCATCTCAAGCGTGCTCACCTCGAGCTCGGCGGCAACTCCGCGCTGCTGGTCCTCGACGACGCCGATGTCGAGGCCGCCGTCAACCTGGCCGCTTGGGGCTCGTTCTTCCATCAGGGTCAGATCTGCATGACGACCGGTCGCCACCTGGTCGCCGCCGGCATCTACGACGACTTCGTCGAGGCCCTCGCCGCGAAGGCGAGCCAGCTGCCGGTCGGCAACCCGGCCACCGACGAGGTCGCTCTCGGCCCGGTCATCGACGCCGGCCAGCGCGACAAGATCCACGGTCTGGTCACGGCGTCGGCAGATGCCGGTGCCACCATCGCAGCCGGAGGGACCTACGAGGACCTCTTCTACCGTCCGACCGTCCTGGCCGACGTTCCGCTCACCGCGCCGGCGTATGTGGAAGAGGTCTTCGGTCCCGTCGCGCCGGTCACCAAGGTCAGCTCCGTCGAGGACGCGATCAACCTCGCGGGCGCCAGCGAGTACGGCCTGTCACTGGGCATCGTCACCAAGGACGTCATGCGTGGCCTCGCCGTCGCCGAGCAGATCCCGACCGGCATCGTCCACATCAACGATCAGACCGTCAACGACGAGGCCAACGCGCCGTTCGGTGGCGTCCGCGCCTCGGGCACGGGGTCTCGCTTCGGCGGCGCCGAGGCCAACATCGAGGCGTTCACCGAGACCCGGTGGATCACGATGCGCGGCGAGCCCGCCCGCTACCCGTTCTGAGCGGTGGACCCGCTGGGACGGACGAAGTCGTCCTCGCCTGGTGGGCAGTCGAGCGCAGGGTGGAGGTGCTCGGTCTCGATGGCGACCCGGGCCTGCTCGGCGGCGGCACGGAGCGCGCCTTCGACCGGTTCCGTACGCAGCCGCGCGGCCAGGAAGCCGGCCATGAACGCGTCCCCGGCGCCGTTCGTGTCGACGACGGTGGCCGGCACCGCGGCGACCTCGTGGCGGGTCCCGTCGGCCTCGAGCGCGATCGCACCCTTGGCGCCGAGGGTGCACACCGCGAGGCGAGGGCCGCGGTCGAGGCACGAGGCCATCAGCTTCCAGGGGTCGTCGGTGCCGTCGTCGTTCATGAACACGCCTTCGGCGGCGCGTAGGAAGGGGTCGTGGAACGCCGAGGCGCCGTCGTAGTCGTGCAGGTCCATCCACAGCGGCGCCCGTCGGGCGGGCATCGCCTCGAGCACCAGCCGGCCGAGCTCGCTCAGGTCGATCACCGCGAGGTCCGCGGCGGCGACCGCGCTCACCGCCGCCTCGACCGCTTCGGCGGGCGGGGTCGAGGGGGTCGAGACGTACAACGAGACCCGGCCCCCGCCCTCGGCCATCAGGTTGACGTGCCGTTCGGTCTGCTCGCTCGCGATCGCCTCCACGGCGACGCCCGCCTGCTCGAGCCGCTCCCGCAGTCGCGCACCGTCCTCGTCGTCGCCGACAGCCGCCCACAGACGTACGTCGATGCCGAGCCCGGCCAGATGGAGCGCCTTGCCCGCGGAGGTGCCGCCGACCGTGTGCCACGCCCGCCGCGCGAACTGCATGTGCGGCACCGGCTCGGGCAGCCGGTCGAGCTCGATCAGCTGGTTCCAGGACGCGGGGCCGCAGACGACAACGTGAGGGGTGGACGACATCGCCCTATTCCAGCACCGTCGCGGTCAGTAGGTTCAGTAGGTGCTGACGTCGACCGACACCGACGACGCGTCCCGCAGCGGCGCGATGCTTTCCGCCTCTGCGACCAGGGCCTCCTGATGACGTCTGCTCAGAGCCTCGAATGCCTTGAGCTCGACGTGCAGCCTCCGGCCGCTCTTGCGTGCGCGCCAGGTGCCGACGATCTCGCCGTCGGCGAGCATCGTCCCGGGGTCACCGCTGGTCCTCCACACGGCCCGGTGATGGGCCTTGTCCACGATGGTCCCTCGATCACGAAGCTGGGTGTAGGCATCCCGAGGCGGAAGCAGCCGCACGCCGGTGGGCATCGTTGCCGTTCGAAGTGCGTCGAGGTCTCCAGCGAGGGCCCAGGCCCGGCCACCGAAGTCCATCTCGACGAGCTCATCGTCGAGATTGCTCCACCACGGATCAACATCCCCGGCTCGCACACCGAGCCACGTCGCGAAGTCGCTTCGGGTCGACGGGCCGTAGCAGCGTAGGTAGCGCCGGAGCAGCTCGCGGCGGCACGCCACGGGATCCGCCTCCGCGACGGGACGCCCGAGCCATTCCTCGGTCAGGACGAACGGGGCCCTGTTCCCGGTGCGCGGCGCGAAACAGACGGTCCGCTGCAGTGCGAGCAGGCGGACGCAGAAGTGCACCACCGCCTCGCCGATGGGCTGCCCTTCGGCGTAGGGCCCCTCCTCGTTCCAGATCCCGCGCTGCTGGGCCGTCAGCTCGGGCGCGATGCGTACGGCCACCTCGGCTCCGAGCTCGTCGATCGCGAGCTGCCGTCCCGGCAGGACGTCGCACGTGGCCGCCGTGACCATCTCGACCATCTCCGTGAGACTCAGCCCGAGCCGGTCGACGGCCTGCTCGACACCCAGCACGAAGTGTCGCCGCGCCTCCTCGGTCACAGGGAGCACCCCCGTCGTGTAGACGTCGGCTTCGGCGGTGGGGACGTAGTACGGGGCACCCCGCATGCTCCAGGTCAGCAGCATGCTCCTGTCCTCCACCGCCCCGGCGACGACGTCGGCCGAGACACCTTCGACCCGCGCGTGGAACGCCAGCAGCGCCGACCCTGGTGGAGTGTTCTGGATGCCGCACCGCCCGGCGGCCGTCAGCAGGTCCCGCTCGCCGAGCCGGACGTCGAGATGGTGCGACGCCAGCCGGAACGCGACCACGTTCGCCCGCTCGATACGCTCGACCATCGGCCCAGCGTACGGCCCGCCCTCACCCGCGACCGAGGCTCACGGCGACGTGCGGGCGAAGGCGATGGCCGCGAGGGCGGCTGCCTGGTCTCCGAGCAGGGCGTCGTCGAAGATCACGCGCGGAGAGTGGTTCCACTCCACGGTGGCGAGGTCGGCGTCCGCGGGCGAGGTGAGCATGCCGATGAACGTGCCGGGGACCTCGTCGACGACGAAGGCGAAGTCCTCCGAGCCCATCATCGGCGACGGCATGATCATGACGCGCTGCTCGCCGAAGACGCCGCGGAGCACGTCGACCGTGTCGGCGGTCTCGGCATCGGCGTTGACGGTGACTGGATACATCACGTCGAACTGCACCTCGGCCGTCAGCCCATGAGCAGAAGCGACCCCCTCGATCACCCGCGGCAGACCCTCCTGGAGAAGCGCGAGCGAGGCGGGCGACATGGTGCGTACCGTCGCGGCGAGCTCCACCGTCTCGGGGATGACGTTGATCGCGCCGTCACCCGTGGACAGTCGGGTCACCGAGAGCACGACCGGGTCGAACGCATCGAACCGCCTGGTCACGAAGCTCTGCAGGGCGAGCACCATCTCGGCGGCGGCAGGCACCGGGTCGAGGGTCTGATGCGGCTGGGAGCCGTGGCCGCCGCGTCCCTTGACCGTGACGAAGAGATGATTGGAGCCGGCGGCCATCGCGCCGGGCCGGGTGGCGAAGACGCCCCGCGGACCGGGACCGACGTGGATCGCGTACGCAGCGACCGGCCGCTCCCCCGCGACATCGAGCAGCCCCTCCTCGAGCATGACCTTGGCGCCGCCGTGGCCCTCCTCGCCGGGCTGGAACATGAAGATCACCGAGCCGTGCAGCTCGTCTCGGCGGGCCGAGAGGAGCTTGGCGGCGCCGACGAGGCCGGCGGTGTGCAGGTCGTGGCCGCACGCGTGCATCGCGCCGTTGGTCGAGGCGAAGTCGAGCCCGGTCGCCTCCTCGATGGGCAGCGCGTCCATGTCACCGCGCAGGAGCACCGTTGGTCCCGGAAGCGCGCCGCGCAGCACGGCGACGACGGAGGTCGTGCGGGTGCCGGTGGTGATCTCGAGCGGCAGACCCTCCAGGGCGGCGAGGACCCGCTGCTGCGTACGCGGCACGTCGAGGCCCAGTTCCGGGTCGGCGTGGATCGCCCGGCGGAGGGCGACGAGGTCGGGCAGGAGGGCTTCGGCGTCGGCGACGAAGTCGGGGATGGTCATGGATCAGCCTTCCGGGGTGACGGCGGTGGGGGCAGGGGTGATGACGGGATCGGCAGCGGCGGTGCTCTCGCGCGGCATCCGCATGAAGGCGAGCGCGAGGGCGGAGAGGACGAACGCGGCGGCGCAGACGCTCCAGACCGAGACGTACCCGCCGATCGAGGAGCTCAGCGAACCCGAAGCGGTGAACGCGGCGAGCACGACGGCGAACACGGCCCCGGCGGCCGATCCGCCGAGCGTGCGCAGCGAGTTGTAGACGCCGGCCGCGATGCCCGTCTGGTCGCTGGGCGCGAGCTCGGCGACCAAGGCGGGAAGGGCTCCGAGGAGCAGCCCCATCCCGATGCCGTTGACCGCGGAGACGAGGAAGATCTGCCACAGCTCGGAGTGGAACGCGATCTGGACGAGGAACCCGCAGGCCGGCAGCACGGCCCCGGTGACCAGGACCGCGCGGATGCCGACCCGGCGGGCGATCGGCGCGAAGACGGCGGCGCCGACCGTGGCCAGGATGGTCACCACGGCGGTGACCGCAGATGCTGTGCCGGCCGTGGCGGCGAACCCGTAGCCGGCCTCGGCCGGGTCGGCGGTCAGGAACGTCGTCGACGGCGACTGCGCACCGAACATGACCATGCCGAAGAGGAACGCGGTGAGGTAGACCGGCCCCATCCGCCCGGAGACGATGAGGCGTACGTCGATCGCCGGCGCCTCCGCGCGCAGCTCCCACGCGACCCAGAGCGCGAAGATCACCAGGGCGACAGCGAGCGTGCCGAGGGTCGTGGCGGAGGCGAATCCCTCGCTGGAGGCCAGCCGCAGCCCGAAGAGCAGCACGACCATCGCGAGGCCGATGCCGACGAACCCGAGCACGTCGATCCTGGTCCGGGTGCGGGTCGTGGACTCGGGCACCTTGACGAAGACCGCGTACACGCTGACCAGCACGAACAGCACCGGCACCAGCAGCGTCAGGGTCAGGCTCGGCAGCAGCGCGGAGAAGACGCCGGCCGAGATCGTGCCGAGGATCGCGCCGCCGGTGAGACAGGAGACGAGCAGTCCGATCGAGGTGCGCGCGGTGTCGCCCTTGATCCGGTTGTGCACCAGCGCGATCTCCAGCGGCAGCCACACCGCGAGCGGCCCGACGAGGATGCGCGCGGCGAGCACGAGCGGATAGCTGGGCAGGAACGCCGTGACGACCGTGCCGATGAGCACGGAGACGACGCCGATGCGCAGCATCCGGCGATGCCCGTAGATGTCGCCGAGCTTCGAGAGCAGAGGTACGCAGACGGCGGCGGCGAGCGTCTGCACGGTGAGGAACCAGGTGATGTCCGAGTCCGAGACCCGGAGGTGATCGGCGATCTCACCGAGCAGCGGGGCGTAGAAGCCTTGGACGAAGCCGCTGGCGAGCTCGCAGAAGACGAGGAAGCCGACGATCGCGCGAGCGTTGATCTTCGATGGGGACTGGGTGGGGGCGTTAGTGGTCATGGTTGGCCTGTTTCGTCGGAGCCGTCGAGGCGGCGCGGCGGTCGAGTGACGAGAGCGTCGATGATGTCGACGTAGTGGCGCTCGTCGATGTGGATGCGCTTGACCGACTGCCGATAGAGGGTGAGCCCGGCGATCGTGTCGAGAATGATGTCGTGGTGGACATCGGCAGGGAGCTCACCTCGGGCGATGGCCCGGTCGATGATCTCGATCCCCTGCTCGCGGCGGTGCTTGAAGAACCCCTCCCACAGGGCGGGGAAGACATCGGGCTCGAACATCGCCCGCATGCCGTGCACCCGTTCGGGAGAGAGCTCCTGGTTGCGCTGGTTCTGACGAGCGTGCTCGAGCAGGTCGGTGCGTACGTCGCCACTGTCAGGTGTCGCCCCGAGCTCCACCCGTGACCGAAGCACTGCAGCGACCAACGCGCCTTTGTCGGCATAGCGACGGTAGATCGCGGTCTTGCCGCAACCGACGGCCTTGGCGACCTTCTCCACGCTCAGCCCGGCGTAACCGTTCTCGCCGAGCAGACGTCCCGCCGACTCCAGGATGCGACGCGTGAGGTCCTCATCCGTGGGCCGGCCGAGCTTCTCGTCAGATGCCATGCCCAAAACAATACGATACGACCTGTTTCGTATGTGTAAAAAATGTGTCCCCGATCTCCCGAACGGGTTCTCAGTCCTGTCGCGCCATGAGCGCGTCGAGGCGTCGCAGCACCTTCTGCTGTGCGGGGTTGTAGAGATCGACGAGCGCGTGAGCGAGAACGAGGCCGGCCGTGGACCGACCGAGCGGCGCACGGTCCAGCGCCTCGGCCAGCTCAGGAGCATGCTCGCGTTGGCGTCGGGTGGTCCCGACCATCCTCCGGGCGAGGTCTTCGACGGTCGCGTCGTCGGCACCGGCAGCGAGACGATCGAACTCGACGTCGGTGTCCTCCTGGTGCAGGAGCGCCTGCCGGAATGCCGCCAGCGTCCGAGCGTCGAAGACCTGCGCGTAGATCGCCAGGAGGGCCTGCTGCGTCGGGGAGAGCCGGGACGCGAACGCAGCGAATCCGGCCGGGGTCTCGAGCGGGGCGCTGTGGGACGTGAGCTGCGCGAGGTCCTCCCGCATGCGCGTGAGCTGCTCGATCCGCGCCTCGAGCTCGGCGTCGAGCGCTCGGATGCTCTCCTTCGCGTCCGGATCGTCGGGCCCCAGCGCGGCGATCCGTTTCACCGGGACGCCGAGCTCCCGCAGCCGCCTGATCCGCAGGAGCTGGACGAGATGCGCCACCTCGTAGCGTTTGTAGCCGTTCGTCGCACGCTCGGGATGCGCGAGAAGTCCGACCCGGTGGTAGTAGCGCACCGAGTTCTCCGTCGTCCCCGCGATCCGCGCCAGCTCCCGAGTGCTCCACGCCATGCGTCGCATCATGCCAGTGTCATGGGTTGATCAGCAGCGGCAGGAAGTAGCGCAGCGAGTACGCCTCGTAGACCGCCCCGACGACGAACAGCACCAGCGCCGGGACCCACATCCTCCCGAAGAGTCGCATCCCCCGGACCCAGGCCCGCCCCCGCGTGGTCGCGCCGACGCTCGCCGGCCGGATCCACGCGAGCCCGAGGACGTACGCCCCCAGCAGCAGGAGCACGTACGCCTGCAGCTCGATGACCATTGTCACCGAGTGCGGGATCAGCGTCATCGCGGTGAGGTGGTCGACGGGAGCCAGGACGATCCCGGTGGTGAACGCCCAGTAGGCGAAGACCGGGATCCCGGCGAAGGGCACGATCATCGACGGGAGCGTGATGAACCCGAGAGCCACCTTGCCGAGGTTCACGCCCAGGATCACCAGGGCGAAGAGCCACGGCCGGGCGAGCAGCGAGACGACGAGCTCGGTCTCACCGGACTCGTCCATCGAGCCGGTGAGCATCGCGTTGAGCTCGGGACGGAGCACGCCGAGCAACATCCCGGCGATGACCAGGCCGTACGCCATGAGGTTGAGGTATGCGTAGGCCCGCACGTGCTGCCGGATGAGCGCCAGCGGGCCGCTGAGTGTCTTGGTGACGGTTTCGATAGCCATGCCGACATCCCAAACCCTGTTCTTGGAACGGAGTCAAGGATGCCGTTCGCGTGCTACTTCCGATCCAGTCCGGCGATCAGCACGAGAGCCGCGAAACCGTCGTCGGTGCCCGGCCATTGGGCTCGAACCGCGTCGATCCCGGCGCGGCGTACGACACCACGCAGGACGGCCGCGACGATGATCGCGTCGTCGGCATAGCCCAGCACCGGGATGAAGTCGGGCACCAGATCGATCGGCAGGGCGAGGTAGACCATCAGCAGCCCGAGCCTGATCCGTACGCCGCGAGGCATCGACCCGTCAGCCGCGAGCCGACGCAGCAGCCGCACCACATCGGGCAGGATCCGCAGTGCCTCGCGCAGCAGGTCACCGCGTGGGCGGACGACGAGCAGCGCGACGATGAGGCACAACCAGGTGAGCAACAGGGCCGCGACGACGCCGATCGCCAGGTCCCACCAGAACGAACCGGTCATCCTCACCCTCCGAGCCACGCGGCGCTCCGTGGTGGCGCCGCACGCCCGAATTCCATCACGGCGCCACCGCGGGCCGGACGGTCAGGCTGCGACGACCGCCACGCCCGTACGTCCCCCGTCGACGTCCAGCACGGCGCCGTGGACGAACTCGGCCTCATCGGAGGCTAGGTACGCGACCGCCGCGGCGATCGCGTCCGGACCGCCCGAGCCACCCGCCGGGGTGCCGGCCATGAGTCCGTCGGCGGCCCAAGGGCCGTCCAGAGCGGGGTCGCGGATCACGCCGGGCGAGACCGCGTTGACCCTGATCCCGCTGTCGGCGAACTCCGCGGACCAGGCGCGGGTGAGGGTCTCCATGGCCGCCTTCGTCGAGGCGTACAAAGCACCGAGCGGGAGGCTCAGCCGCGCGACCCAGCTGCCGAGGTTGATGATGACGCCTCCGCCGGCCGCCTGCATCTGCGGCGCGAGCGCCTGGGTCAGGAAGAACGGCGCCTTCACGTTGACGCCGTACACCTGGTCGAACATGGTGGCGTCGGCCGTGAGGGTGGTGGCCGCCGGGAAGATCCCGGCGTTGTTGACGAGGATGTCGAGCCGCCCGCCGAGCGCGGCGAGGGCCTGCTCGGCGAGGGTCCGGCTCGTTTCGGGGCTGCCGTCGAGGTCCGCGACGACGAAGTCGGCGCGGCCGCCGTTCGTACGGATCGCCTCGACGACCGCCGCCCCGCGCTGTTCGTTGCGGCCGGACACGATCACGTGCGCGCCCTCGGCGGCGAGGCGCTGAGCGATCGAGCGTCCGATGTTGCTGGTCGAGCCGGTGACGAGAGCCGTCTTCCCAGAGAATCTGTGTGTCATGTCTGCGACGGTAGAGAGCGTAAAATGGACTCACAAGTCCAGTTTTTCGAGAAGCGGGAGCGGCATGGGCCTCACGCCGAAAGGCATGCGGAGACGCGCACAGATCATCGAGGGCACCGCCGCCCACCTGCGCACCCAGGATCCCGGCGGTATCACGCTCGAGGACATCAGAGCCGTCACCCGAACGAGCAACAGCCAGATCTTCCACTACTTCCCCGGCGGGAAGGAGGAGCTGTTCCTCGAGGTCGCCCGCCACGAGGCCGACCAGGTGATCGAGGACCAGCAGCCCTACCTCTCGGCTCTCGACACCTGGGCCGACTGGGAGCGATGGCGCGAGACCGTCCTCGCTCGCTACCGAGCCCAGGGACAGCAGTGTCCGCTGGGATCGCTGATGAGCCAGCTCGCGGAGACGCCCGGCGCACCCGAGGTCATCTCGGCCCTCATCGAGCGGTGGCGGGCCGAGGTCGAGCGTGGGATCCGCAGCATGCAGGCCTCCGGCCTGATCCGCACCGGTCTCGACCCGGCGCGGTGCGCGGCCGCGATGATCGCCGGGATCCAGGGCGGCGTGCTGGTGCTGCGCTCGACGGGCGAGATCGGGCACCTCGAGGCGTCCATGGAGATCCTGTTCGATCACCTCCGCGGCTGATCCTCGAGCAGTACGCTCGATCAGACGGCGAGCGGACCTCGACGTCATGGTTCACGGAGGAACCCATGCCACTCACCAGAGTCCACAATCTTTCGATCTCGCTCGACGGCTTCGCGACCGGGGAACCGCAGTCGGCCGAGGCCCCGTTCGGCCATGCCGGCGAGCGCCTTCACGAATGGATGTTCGCCACCCGCTACTGGGACTCGTCCGGCGGCGCGGGCGCGGACGACGCCTTCGCGCAGCGGCACAGCCAGGGCATCGGCGCCGAGATCATGGGCGCGAACAAGTTCGGTCCGCCGGGATGGCAGGACGACCCCGACTGGAAGGGCTGGTGGGGCCCCAACCCGCCGTTCCACTCGCCGACCTTCATCCTCACCCACCGGCCGCGTCCGCCCGTGGAGATGGAGGGCGGCACCACCTTCTACTTCCTGGATGCGACCCCGGCCGAGGCCTTGGCGGCCGCGTTCGAGGCAGCCGACGGTCAGGACGTACGCCTCGGGGGCGGCGCGACGGTGGTGCGCGACTTCGTCGCCGCCGGGCTCGTCGATCTGATGCACCTGGTCCAGGTGCCGATCGTCCTCGGTCGTGGCGTACGCGTCTGGGACGGCCTGGAGGGCACCGAGAACGACTACGACATCGAGGCCGTCTCGACGCCCAGCGGCGTCACCCATCTGACCTTCACCCGCAAGCCTGCCGACTCCTGACGCTGGCGAACGGTCCGTCGAGGGCGGCCCACTGCAGGAGCATGACCGTCTTGCCGTCGATGATCCGGCCGTCCCGCGTCATCGCGAGCGCCTCGGCGAAGTCGAGCTCGAGCACCTCGATGTCCTCGCCCTCCTCGGCGACCCCTCCCCCGTCTCCGGTGCGGCTCGCCGGCGAGTAGGCCGCCGCGAAGAAGTGGAGCCGTTCGGTCACCGACCCGGGGCTCATGTACGCGTCGAAGACGTGGTCGACATGGTCGAGACTGATGCCGAGCTCCTCGGCGCTCTCCCTGCGGATCGCGGTGACCGGGTCGTCGGCATCCAGCAGCCCCGCGGCCGCCTCGATCAGGAGCCCGTCAGGATGGTCGTTGACGTAGACCGGATATCTGAACTGCCGCGTCAGCAGGACCGTGCCACGCTCGACGTCGTAGGGAAGGAGCACGGCGCCGTTCCCGCGGTCGTACGTCTCGCGCTGCTGTGTCTCCCAGCGCCCGTCGCGCCGGCGGTAGTCGAACGTGGTGCGCCTGAGCACGTGCCACCCCTGCGAGGTCAGCTCGACGTCTCGGACCACGACGTCGGGATTGCGGGTCAGCTCCCGTCCGGCGCGGTCGAGACCGGTGCGGCCTCGATTATCGGGAACCTCGATGCCAGGGCGTGCGTCGGCTTCGGCTGTCGTCATGGCGGCAGATTACATGCAATACTGTGCAAGAACAGAAAGGAACGTGCATGCTTGTCGGACAGCGCCGCGCCCATCTCCTGCGCATTCTGGACGAAACAGGCAAGATCGTGGCCAAGGACGTCGCCACAGACCTGGGCATCTCCGAGGACAGCATCCGTCGCGATCTGCGCGATCTGGCCGCCGAGGGGCTGTGCCAGCGCGTCTACGGTGGCGCGCTTCCCGTCTCCCCAGCGGTGGTCGACTACGCCACCCGTCGCACCGTCGAGCCCGGAGGAAAGCGCGCGGTAGCGGCCACGGCCGCCGGCCTCGTACGCCCCGGAAGCACGCTCATCCTGGACGGAGGCACCACGGCCCTCGCCGTCGCGGAGGCACTTCCCAGGGACCTGGAGTGCACCGTCATCACCAACAGCCCGACCGTCGCCTCGGCCCTCCTGCAGCACCCGGGCGCCGACCTGTTCCTCCTCGGCGGCCGGGTCTTCAAGCACTCCGCCGTCGCCTGTGGCGCCGCGGCCGTCGAAGCAGCCCAGAACGTCTCCGCCGACCTCTGCCTCATCGGCGTCACCGGCGTCCATCCCGAAGCCGGGCTCACCACCGGCGACGCCGAGGACGCCGCGATGAAGCGGGCGCTGGCCGCGCGTGCGGCCGAGACCTATGTCCTCGCCTCCTCGGAGAAGATCGGCACCGCCTCCCGCTACCGGGTGCTCCCCTGGGGTCAGATCACCGGCATCATCACCGACGCCGCCCCGACCGATGACGTGATCAAGCAGCTGTCAGCAGTCGACATCGAGATCCTGCACGCCGGCGACGACGCGTTCTAGGAACCGTTCGACCTCCCGCTTCGAACGAAGCCGCACGAACCGCAGGTGGGAGCGGCGCGGATCGGCCATCGCCGCCTCGTACCGCTTCACCTGCGGACCATACGAATCCCACGCCCAGCGGATCACCGAGTCACTGGGGCTCCAGAGACGAAGCCCGCCCCAACCCTCGCGATTGCCGTTCCAGAGCTCCTCACGCCTCGCGGCTCTCCGCAACGTACGCAGAATGACCTGCACCATCACCCGCCACCGCGGCGGGTTCACCCACACGACGAGCTCCGCCGGCCCCCGCACCAGGGTCCCTACCTTGCTCTGGTAGTTCCCGTCGATGACCCAGGCATCGCCGCGGGTCGCCTCGCGGACCCTGTCCACGAACACGTCCGGCTCTTCCTCGACCCACCCTGGCCGCCAGTGGATCGCGTCGAGCTCGACGTACGGCACGTCAAGGATGTCGGCCAGTCTCCTGGCGACCGTCGACTTGCCCGAACCCGACGATCCGACCACCGACACCCGCATCAGAGTGTCTTCTTCATGAGCACGCGACGGTATCCGCTCTCGACCAAGTAGCCGGTCTCCTCATACCCCAACCGCGCGTAGAGTCGCCGATTCTCGGTCATCGCCTCATGCGTGAAGAGCTCGACGTACGCCGCGCCGCTGGCCGTCGCGCGAGTCTCGACATGAGCGATCAGCGCCCGGCCGATCCCCCGCCCCTGATGGTCAGGCGCCACCGCAAGGTTCTCCAACAGCACGCATGCGTCCCCTAGGTGCCTGGTGACCGCGTATCCGGCAACGACGTCATCAGCCATCGCCACCCAGACCTCGCCGGACTCGATCGCCTCCTCGTAATCCGCCCCCATCGGCCCCGGCTCGAGCCCGATCCGATCCACGTACTTCGCGTACGCCGCCAGCGCGATCTCCCTCAGCCTCGGCGCGTCCGCCGGCTCCGCCGGCCTGATCGGGATGGCGCTCATGGTGGCAACCGTACGACGCACGGCCGAGGACTATGTGCGTCTGGTGAAGCGGATGTCGCCGCTGGGGAGGCGTTCGTGGAGGTAGGCGGTGTCGTGGGCGCGGTGGTGGTGATGGCTGCAGAGCAGGGCGGCGTTGTCGAGGTCGGTGGTGCCGCCTTGTGCCCATTCGATCCAGTGGTGGGCCTCGGCCCAGGTGCCGGGGATGTCGCACCCCTCGGCCTCACAGGTCGCCGACCGGAGCAGGAGGGCGCGGCGTTGAGCGGCGGTGAAGAAACGTTCCTTGCGGCCGAGGTCGAGGACTTCGGATTCGCCGCCGAGGACGGCGGGGATGATGTTGGCGGTGCAGGCCAGGCGTCGTGCCTCGGCCGCGGTGATCGGAGTCCCGCCAACGATCTGGGCGATGCCGGCTTCCTTGCGGAGCTGGTCGATATCGATCGTGACGATCACGGTGGTGGCATCGCCGCCATGGATCGGGAGCCGGGTCGGGTCGAGGGTCTCGAGGAGCTGGCAGAACGCGCGGCCCAGGCGTCGGTCGTAGGGCAGGTACTCGCCGGTCTCGGTGCGGGTGCCGTCGTCGCGGCGGGGTGAGGCGAAGGCTTCCAGGTTGGTGGCCAGCCGGTCCGCGGCCGCATCCGGGACCACCGCGGAGATCCGGGTGGTGCCGTCCCCGAGCCGCCGCATCGCCAAACGGGTCTTCTTCCTCGCGTGGGCTTCCTCGGCAGCGAGCCGTTTGGCTTCCTCGGCCTCGGCGATCTCAGGCGCGATCACATCCAGGATCCGCCGCCCGAGACGGCGCAGCTGGGTGGGGTCGAACTCGGTCGCATAGGCGACCAACGCTTCTTCGGCCTTCGTCCTGATCTCGGGATCGAGGTCAACAGGGAGGTCGTTGAGGGCGTCGACGATCACCTGGGCCTGGGCGGAGTTGCAGTCCCCGGCGCGCATCGCGGCCGCGACCCGTCCGTAGGTCCGGTCCAGGGCGTAGGCGAGCCGGAGGTCGGCGCGCAGGGTCTCGGGGCGCTGGTGGGTGTGGTGATGCAACCACGCCGCCACATCACGCGCCGCGCTCTCGGCCGCCACGTCACCGGCAGAGGCGAGCACGCGGAGTTCGAGCTCGGCCAGCTGGGACTTGGCGCGGGCGATCTCGAGCAGGGTGGCGGCCTTCTGATCGGTGGCCATGAACGACGGATTCGCCTCAGAGACCCCGCCAAGCGAGGCGGTAACCGCGACCACGGCCCCCAGCACAGGGTGTTGGGGTTGTTGCAGCGTGGTCATCGAACCGGTCACCTCCAGACGTACGAACTCTTCACACCCGCCCGCGCGGATGTGTTCTGTTCGCTGGTCTCGGAGGCCCGGCAGTACGGGCTATTACTTACCCTCGCAGCTCAGCGTTCACGCCCCTGGTTCCCCTGGACTACCCCACACCCGTTATCTCCCGGGAGACGGAGCACGCCTCTTTCGAGGTGGTCGGCCTTCACATTTACGCCTGCGCCGAGCCTACCACACAAAGCAAAACAAGCGAACCCACTCAGGGACAGATATCCCAAGCCAAAGCCAGACCGCTGCTGGAAGCCCCTAAGACACCCAAATGGCACCCAACCCAGACACCCTGCTTCTAAATCTCCCAACCCAGACAACGTATTGGCCCCACCCACGCTGGAACCCAAACACAAGTACCCGACCCGTCGAATAACCTGCAGCCATGAGTAAGCCGCTGGACGACGGGCCGTTCTACCACGGCACAAAGGCCGACCTTCGCGAAGGAGATCTACTCACCGCCGGGTTCCGCTCCAACTACAAGCCCGATGTCGTGATGAACCACATCTACTTCACCGCGCTCCCCGACGGCGCAGGCCTGGCCGCCGAGATCGCCCCCGGCGCCGGAGAGCCACGGGTCTACCTCGTCGAGCCGACCGGCGAGTACGAGAACGACCCCAACGTCACCGACAAGAAGTTCCCCGGCAACCCGACCCGTTCCTACCGCAGCAAGGCCCCGCTCCGGATCGTCTCCGAGGTCCACGACTGGACTCGACTGACCCCCGAAGCGTTGCAGATGTGGCGAGACCGCCTCGCTGCCATCCGGACGGACGACCGGGCCGAGATCATCAACTAGCCGGTCAGTGCAGCGCGGCGTCGGCCGAAGTCGTACGCCAGGCATGGAAGGCGATCGTGAGCCCGGCCCGCGTCGGAGCGCAGGTGAACGGCCCGGCCTCGGCGACGAGGTCCGGAGCGAAGGGAACGAGTCGGACGAGCTGAAGAGTCCCGCCGTCGACCGCGGCCCGGATGGTGAGCGCGTCACCGGATCGGCTGACCCGCATGAGGACGTTGCGGTCGTGCCAGTCGGGCACCGGCGCCAATGACCAGTCGGACCTGCCGTCGGTGACGACGGCGCCGAGCTGCGGCCGGCCGTCGGCGTACTCGACGCCTGCCTTGACCCAGTGCGTCTCGCTGACGCGTACGAAGATCCCAGCCTGGTCGAACTGCTGCGAGAACGCGGCCGTGAACTCGACCTCGACCGCGGTGTCCTGGTCGAAGGGAGTCAGCAGGGCGTGCTCGCTGTCGTGGACGAACCCGTAGGAGGTCGTACGCCACGCGTCGCTCCCCTCGGCGGCGGTGACGAGCAGGTCGGAGCCGCGCTCGACAGCGGCGACGGGTGGATGGGTCCAGCGCCCACTCCCCCAGCGGATCGAGGTCACAGGCGGGTCAGCCCTCGCGAATGGTCATCTTGGTGAGCCGGTCGCCGTCGATGTCGAAGACGAACTTCGAGCGGCCGTTGGCGTGGGCGGAGCGCCAGTCGCCGATCACAGTCACGCTGGTCCCCGCGGCCTCGACCTCCTCGACAGCGAGGGTGCCGTGCGCGCCGATGAACTCGTTGTCGCTCCACCCCTTGATCTGCTCGCGGCCGGTGAAGACACGGCCCCAGTCGTCGACGGCGCCACCCTCGGTGAAGGCGCCGAGGAACGCGGACTCGTCGTGCCGGTTGACGGCCTCGATGAAGGCCGCGACCGGCTCAGGGATCGTCTGCTCTGTCATGTGCACTCCTTCTCAGCGGGTGTCGCGAGTATTCAGTGTCGCTCCTCGAGCCCCACGGCCTCACGCAGGATGCGTACCGAGTCGGCGAGTTCCTCGTCGTCACGGGCCCGGGACTCCATGAGATCAGAAAGGGCCGAGGCGATCACGTTGAGCTTCTCGTGGGAAGCCTCCTCCGAGCGCCGCCCGGCGTTCTGGAGCAGCACCAGCAACAGCAGCGAGAGGACCGAGGAGCCCGTGTGCACTGCCAGCTCCCACTTGGTGCTCGAGGACCAGAAGGGGAAGCTCACCGCCCACAACAGCAGGACGCCTACGATCACATAGAAGAAAGGAGCATGGCTGACCACAGAGGTGACCACCTCCACGAAGCGCTCGAACCCGTTCCGTCCGTCGCCTCGCTGACGAGACTTCCTGGCCTTGTTCTCTACGGTCATGCGCACACCGTAGTCCCGATCGCCGCCGCTCAGGCCCCGATAACCGAGGTGACCAGGACGTACGCCGCCGTGCCGGCGAAGATGCTCAGCGTCATGCTGCCTCGCCACAGGTGCAGCCCGATCGTGATCGCGAGGGCCAAGGCAGCCGGTCCGGCAGAGGTCAGGACGACAGGGTCGGTGTCGCGGAGGGTGTAGGCGGCGAGGATGACCATCACGCCGACGGGCATCCGGTCGCCGATGTAGGCCAGCAGCGCGCTGTGCCGCAGCGGGGCGAGCATCGCGAACGGAGCCGCGCGAAGGGTCCAGGTGACGGCCGCGGAGACGAGGACTGCGGACAGGACGTACCAGGGATCAGTCACGCCTGCCCCTACGGGCGGCCAGGACGTAAGAGCAGACCAGCGCGGCACATAACATGCCCATCGCGATCAGCAGCATGTTGTCCCGCGAGATCAGCGCCGCGACGATCGCGCAGCCCAGAGCGAGAGCCGAGATCGGCAGAGACCGACGGACCTTGTACGCCTCGATCCCGAGCACCACGAACAGCGCGGTGACGGCGAAGTCGAGGCCGACCACCTGCGGCGGGATCAGCGAGCCCAGCCCGGCGCCGGCGGCCACGCAGAGCACCCACGCCAGATGGAAGAAGGCCTGGATGCTGACGATCCTGGTCCGCGACCACCCGGCCGCCTCCGGCGTCGCGGTGAGCGCGTACGCCTCGTCGGTCAGGGCGAAGGTGCTGTAGGCCCTCCACGCGCGGCCATGCACCCGGTGCATCGGGAACGAGATGGCGTAGAAGACGTGCCGGAAGTTCACCAGCAGTGTGCTGACCGCGATCTGCGCCAGCGGAGCGGCGGCGGCCAGGAGGCCGACCAGCAGGAACTCCATGGAGCCGGCGAACACGACCGCGCCGAGCACCGGCGCCCACCACCAGGCGAGCCCGGACTGGACCACCAGTACGCCGAGCGCGAGCCCCAGCGGGACGACCGCGACACAGGCGGGAAGCACGATGCGCCATCCCGCCGCGACCTCGCTGCGCGCCTCGTCGCGCGCCTGGGGAACTGCCTCCGACTCCAACACTTGCATGCCGCAAGCCTAGGAAAGTTCTGACGTCCTTGGGTTGCCCATTGGCGATGCTAAAGTGCCCCAATGCGCAATGATCATGCGATCGATGACCTGGATCGAGCAATCATTGCCGAGCTCGAGGATGACGCCCGACTGAGCAACGCCGAGCTGGCCCGACGGGTCGGGCTCACCCCGGCGCCATGCCTGCGCCGCGTACAGCGCCTGGAGCGCGACGGCGTGATCAAGGGCTACCACGCCAGCATCGACCCGAAGAGCGGCGGACGCGGTTTCGAGGTCATCGTGGCCATCGACATCGCCGTCAACGACGGCAAGACCATCGAGGACTTCGAGACCGCCGCCGTCGCCGTCCCCGAGGTCACCGAGATGCGTCGCATGCTCGGCCAGCCCGACTACTACCTGCGCGTCCAGGTCGCCGACCCCGATGCGTACGAGGCCCTCATCGTCGGGACGATCTCTCGGCTGCCCGCGGTGAACAGGCTGCTCTCGCATCAGACCATGCGGCTGATCAAGGGCTGATCGAATCCGGCTCGAAGCGGGCGAGCCCGAGGCCCACGACCAAGCCGGACGCAAGGGCGAACCCGTGCTGGTCGCGCAGCGCACACAGGACCACGGTCGTCGCGATCAGGACGACCATCGGGGCCTGCAAGCGGTGACTACGTCGTCGGCCGTACGTGGCAACGACCGCAGCGGCAGCGACCATGAACATCGTCGCCATCGAGTTGCCTGCGCCTGAGTCTCCGAGGACGGCAAGCGTCAGCAGGTTCCCGATCACTCCGCCGCTCACGAACATGACGATCAACATCGGCCCGGAGAACACCTCACCGACGACCGCCACCGAGATGGCCAGCGCGACCAGGTTGAAGAGAGTGCCGAACCAACCGCCGTCCTGCAGGCCCATCGACGTGACAAGGCGCCACCACTCGCCGTCTGCGATCGCGGCAGCATCGCGCTGGCCTGCGGCAAGCATCCCCGGCAAGGCGATCTGGAGCAACGAAGGGATGGCGACCACGCACCAGAGCCCGACGCCCCAAAGGGTTGGACGCGGCCGCGACTCCTTCGACGCGGCATCGGCTGCGGCACGGATCACAGCCCACCCGCCGACATAGGCCGCCCCGTAGCGAGGCCGAGTACGACGCTCACGCGTCCACCGCTTCCCGACCGGAGCTCAGCACCTGCCGCGTTCGGTCGTCAGCGGGGACGAAGGTCTCCAGGTGAAGGCCGCTGAGCGTGACGTCGGCGGCGCTCTCGATCTGGCTGGCGACGCTGAAGAAGCGGAGCACGAGGCCGCCGGCGTCGATCTCCAGCGGGACGACCGGGTCCGCCAGCGGCCGGGCTGACGGCCCGTCGCCGGCGGGGTAGGCGGTGACCTCGTCGCGGAGCGCGACCAGGGCCGGGTCACCGCCGGTGTGCGTGATGCGCCGGCCGAGCTGGTGGAGCAGGTGGGCACGCCAGACGGGAAGGTTGCGGATCCGCGGGGCGAGTCCTCGCGGATGCAGGCAGAGCCGGATCACGTTCAGCGGGGGCTCGAGAAGGCTGGGATCACAGCCATCGAGCAGCCCGTCGACGGGCTGGTTGGCATCGACGATGTCCCAGTGGTCGTCGAGGAGCAGAGCTGGGTACGGCGCGTGGGCGTCCAACAGGCTGCGGAGGCCGGCCATCACCGGCGCGAGCGCGTCGTCGTCCGTGGCGCGGTGCGGATAACGAGGGGCGAACCCTCCGGCGAGCAGGAGCCGGTTCTGCTCGGCCATGGGCACCCGCATCACCTCGGCCAGCCGGACGATCATCTCCGGCGTCGGCTGGGAGCGCCCGTTCTCGACGTAGCTCACGTGCCGCGTGCTCACCTCGGCCTGAGTGGCGAGCGCGAGCTGGCTCAGCGACCGCAGCTCGCGCCAGCGGCGAAGCTCGCTGCCGACGGACGATGACGGAGACGCTGACGGTGACGTCGCGGTTGAGATCACGGCCCGAGGCTAGCCAACCCGGCATAGCAACGACCATGACCTCAGAGGTTATCGACCGGCGCACCGACCAGCGGCGAACCTTCTCGTGGTAACCCGATCCGAGAGAAGGAAGACACCATGAACGACATCGTGACGCGCTACCTCGACACCTGGAACGCCACCGACGAGTCGGTGCTCACCGAGCTGCTGGCCAAGCACTGGTCCGACGACTGCGTCTACGTGGACCCGCTCGCAGACGTCAAGGGTCGCGAGGCCGTCGGGGCGACCATCCAGGCCGTACGCGCGCAGTTCCCGGACTTCGTGTTCACCCCCGTAGGCACGGTCGACTTCCACCACCAGCAGGCCCGGTTCCAGTGGGGTCTGGGCCCGGCCGGCGAGGAGCCGGTCATCATCGGCTTCGACGTGGTCGTGGTCGACGAGGACCAGCGGATCCGTGACGTACGCGGCTTCCTCGACAAGGTTCCCGCCTGAGATCAGGCGCGTGGCAGCACGCCCACGAGTGCGGCACTGCACGAGGTCCGCAGGGCGTCGCGCAGATCCAGGTGGAGCACGCCGAGGTCGGGCTCGTCCGCATAGGCGGCGAGCAGGCTCGGCGGTGGCGGAACGTACGCCGCCAGGGCGCCCGCCGAGATCAGGCTCATCAGGCAGAACGTCTGGGCGCCGTCACCTAGCTCGGGCAGGTGACGGCGCACGAGCTCGACCATGGTCACGAGCTTCGCGTGGGAGGAGCGCTTGTGGCGCTTGACGACCTCGACCGAGACGTTGTGCTCGAGGACGCCGCCCTGCGCACCGAAGAGGTCGCAGAGCACCATCCGCTCCGACAGCGACCGGCTGAGCACCTCGGCCAGCTGGTCCGCCCGCACCTCCGGCGACGCGTCGGCCTCGACTCCCGCGGCCAGCTCCTCGGCCAGCTCGTCGAGCCAGGTTCCCAGGAAGTCGTCCAGCAGCTCGAGCAGCACCGCCTCGCGCGACTCGAAGTAGCGCAGGACGTTCGACTTGGCCAGCCCCACCCGCCGGCTGAGCTCGTTGAGACTCACCTCGGCCACCGGCATCTCGTCGAGCATCGCCGCCGCCGTGTCCAGGATTGCCCGGCGGCGGATCTCCCGCTGCTCGTCGCTTCGCGCCCGTTGGAATGTCACACCCCCAGGCTAACTTAAAGACCGCCGGTCCCTTGACATCAGACCAGCGGTCTCTTAAGTTGGTCGTAACAGACCGATGGTTCTTTAGGGAGTGGACAATGAGCGAGACCTGGACTGAGCAGCACATCCCCGATCAGCACGGCAGGGTGGCGATCGTGACCGGCGCCAACACCGGGCTGGGCTACGAGACCGCCCGGATGCTCGCGGAGCACGGAGCCCACGTGGTCCTGGCCGTCCGCGACGTCGAGAAGGGGAAGCAGGCGGCCGCGCGCATCGACGGCGACGTCTCCGTCCAGGTCCTCGACCTGACCTCCCTGGACTCGATCCGATCGGCGGCGGCAGACCTCCGCGCCACCCATCCGCGGATCGACCTCCTGATCAACAACGCCGGCGTGATGTACACGCCGAAGCAGAGCACCGAGGACGGCTTCGAGCTGCAGTTCGGCACCAACCATCTGGGCCACTTCGCCTTCACCGGACTGCTGCTGGACCACCTCCTCCCCGTCCCCGGGTCCCGGGTCGTCACCGTCAGCAGCATCGGTCACCGCATCCGCGCCGACATCCACTTCGACGACCTGCAGTGGGAGCGCTCCTACAGCCGCGTCGCCGCGTACGGCCAGGCCAAGCTCGCCAACCTGATGTTCACCTACGAGCTCCAGCGCCGGCTCGCACCGCACGGCACCACGGTCGCGGTGGCCGCGCATCCCGGCGGGTCCAACACCGAGCTCGCCCGCAACACCCCCGCCGCGCTTCGGGTGCCGCTCACCTGGCTCGCGCCGCTGATCACCCAGCCGGCCGAGATGGGCGCCCTGCCGACCCTGCGCGCCGCGACTGACCCGGCCGTCATCGGCGGCCAGTACTACGGACCCGGCGGCCGGGGCGAGGTTCGCGGACATCCGAAGCTGGTGACCTCCAGCCCCGCCTCCTACGACCTGCCGACCCAGCAGCGGCTGTGGACCGCCTCCGAGGAGCTCACCGGCGTACGCATCCCTCCTGCTCAGTCCCGGGCCAAGGCTGCGAGCGCTTCGGTCTCGAGGTCGAGGTAGCTCTCGTCGCTGACATCGACGGCGACGCCGAGGATCTTTCCCCCGGTGAACGTGAACGGTGCCCGGTAGCTGCGGCTGAC
The DNA here is from genome assembly GCF_040613175.1 of Nocardioides sp. NPDC006303. Classification (NCBI taxonomy): domain Bacteria; kingdom Bacillati; phylum Actinomycetota; class Actinomycetes; order Propionibacteriales; family Nocardioidaceae; genus Nocardioides; species Nocardioides sp. NPDC006303. Next base: position 45,575 of record NZ_JBEXRR010000006.1, on the reverse strand, counting down.
CGCATCGGCGCTGTCGAAGCCGACACAGAGGCCGTCGCCGCACAGGGTGAACTTGCCGATCTGAGCACGCATCTCCCCACTGGCCACGACCTGGTCGTCGACGTACAGGTTGGTGGTGCCGACCGACTCCTTGTGCGGCCCGGCGCCTTCGCGGATGAACTCCATGCCCAGCGCATGCGGCCCCGGCGTCAGCGGCTCGGAGACGAAGGTCTGCTCCGGCGGGATACCGAGGAAGTTGTAGACGTAGTGCAGCTTGCCGTCCTGGAGGAACAGCGCGTGCCCGCCGAACCGGGAGCCGTGCGCGAAGATCACGCCTTCGGCGCCGTCGCTGATGTCGACGTCCGCGATGATCTTGTACGAACGCCCGCGCACGTTCACCGCCACGCCTTCCGGCACCGCGCCGCTGCCTGGGTAATAGACGTACCGGTCGCGCGGGGGCTCGGCCTGGGGGCGTTCGACGGTGATCATCTCCAGCGCGGAGCGGTCGTCGAGCGGGAGTCCGTGATACTTCTCGGCCTCCTCGAACCAGGCTGCGACCAGCTCCTGCACCTTCTCCGGATACTGCTCGGCCAGGTTCTTCGACTCCGACCGGTCCTCGTCGACGTGGTACAGCTCCCATCGATCCTGATCGAAGTGACCCTTCCCGGTCAGCGGCGCGTGGGTCGCTGCTGCCTTCCAACCGTCCTGCCAGATGCCTCGGGTGCCGAGCATGCAGTAGTACTGGCGCTTCTTCAGGGTCGGCGCGTCGGCGCTGTCGAAGCTGTACGCCATCGAAACACCCGGCAACGGCTCCTGCTCCACCCCGCGGTAGACCTCCGGCATCTCGAGGCTGGCGAGCTCCAGGATGGTCGGCACGATGTCGGTGACGTGGTGGTACTGGTGCCGGACCTCGCCCTTCGCCTGGATGCCGGCCGGCCAGTGGATGACCAACGGGTCACACGTGCCGCCGGAGTACTGGCTGTACCGCTTGAACATCTGGAACGGCGTGCTGAATGCGGCCGCCCAGCCGGTCGGATAGTGGTTGTACGTCTCCGGTGAACCGAGCTGGTCCAGCATCGCGAGGTTCTCGGCGAGGTCGTCGGGGTAGTTGTTGAAGAACTTGTTCTCGTTCACCGAGCCGGCGTCCGATCCCTCGCCCGAAGCGCCGTTGTCGGCGCAGTAGAAGACGATCGTGTTCTCCAGCTGACCGGTCTCCTCCAGGTAGTCGATGATCCGCCCGACCTGGGCATCGGTGTACTCACTGAAGCCGGCGAAGACCTCGGCCATCCGGGCGAAGAGCCGCTTCTCGTCCTCACCGAGCTCGTCCCACGGCGTGACGTGGTCGGCCGGGTTGGCCTGGTCCTCAGCCACAGGGTTCCACGGGTTCAGCTCAGTGCCCTCGGGAAGGATGCCCCTCTCGATCATCCGGGCGAGCACCCACTCGCGGTAGGCGTCGTAGCCGTCGTCGAAGGCGCCCTTGTACTTGTCGATGTACTCCTGGGGTGCGTGGTGCGGCGCGTGGTTCGCACCGGGGCAGAACCACATGTACCAGGGCTTCGACGGGTTGGACGCGTTCTGGTCGCGCAGCATCTTGATCGCGCGGTCGGCGAGGTCCTTGGAGAGGTGGTAGCCCTCCTCGGGCGTGTACGGCTGGTCGATGTAGTGGTTGTCCTCGGCCAGGTCGGGGTACCAGTTGTTGGTCTCGCCGCCGAGGAAGCCATAGAACCGGTCGAAGCCCTGCTGCAGCGGCCACTGCTTGCGGCTGGCGCCGGCGGAGTTGTCCTCCTCCGGAACGTTGTGGTTCTTGCCGAGCCAGAACGTGCTGTAGCCGTTGTCCTGCAGGATGTGCCCGACGGTGGCGCACTCCTCCGGAATCTGGCCGGCCTGACCCGGGAACCCGTTGGTCCCTTCCATGATCGAGGCGACCCGGTTCGTAGTGTGGTTGCGGCCGGTCAGCAGACAGGACCGGGTCGGCGAGCACAGCGCGGTGGTGTGCCACTGGGTGTAGGTCAGTCCGTTGTCGGCCAGGCGCTGCAGCGTCGGCATGTTGACCCGACCGCCATACGGCGACCAGGTGGCCATACCGGTGTCGTCGTAGAGCACGACGAGCACGTTGGGCGCGCCCTCCTTCGCCGTCGGAAGCTCGTACGGGGACCAGTCCGGGACCGAGTCCCGGACGTCCAGGTTGATGACGCCGTTGAATTCCTTGTCGGCCATGACTCGTCCTCTACTCAGCGGATCCGGGAAACCACCGACCACCACGAGACGTACGTCAGGAACTGAACCTGCACCTGGGGAGGTCGGCCACGTCCACCCTTGGCGCACCCTGCCATCACTGCTTCACCCGGTTTGAGTGAGTCACCCGTCGGGCATCACGCCGGGCCCAGCGGCGAGAGCGGCCGCTCGAAGAAGGTCTCCAGGACCACCGTCGCCTGGGTTCCACTGACGCCCTCGATGGCATAGATCCGGCGCAGCACATCCTGCAGCTGCTCGGTGGTCGCGGTCCTGACCTTCACCAGCACCGAGGCGCTGCCCGCGATGATGTGCGCCTCCACGATCTCCGGAAGCTCGGCGAACGCCTGCGCCGAGTCCCCCATCCACGACGTCGAGTCGACCATGACGTACGCCAGGACTCCGCTGCCCACGGCGGCCGGGTCCACGTCGGCGGTGGTGCGCCGGATGACGCCACTCTCGCGCAGCTTGCGTACGCGCTCGTGAGCCGCGCCCGCGGAGAGGCCGACCGCCTGACCCAGCGCGGCGTAGGACTGGGTGGCGTCGCGCTGAAGCTCGACCAGCAGCTCGCGATCGATGTGGTCCACAGGGTCTCCGTTCAGAAATATCTTGCGCTGACCATATCTGATCTTGCAGTCTTCGTCTCAGGCCGATTCAGGTTCGGCGCAACGGACATTGAGGAGTTGACTCCATGAGCAGCGATCGCCCTGGGCTGTACGAGATGCTTGACGACCGGTTCCGCACCGGGCGGTGTATGAACGGTGACGAGGCGCTGGAGGTCCTCTTCACCGGGTGCCGCTGGGCCGAGGGGCCGATCTACGTGCCCTCGTGGCGCCAGGTGGTCTGGAGCGACATCCCCAACGACCGGATGCTTCGCTGGGACGAGGAGACCGGGAACGTCGGCGTCTTCCGCCGCGCCGCCGGGCACACCAACGGCAACACCCTCGACCGTGAGGGCCGGTTGATCACCTGCGAGCAGGGCAACCGCCGGGTCACCAGGACCGAGCACGACGGCACGATCACTGTGCTGGCCGAGCGCTGGCAGGACAAGCGCCTGAACAGCCCCAACGACGCGACAGTGAAGTCAGACGGCTCGATCTGGTTCTCCGACCCCGACTTCGGCATCACCAGCGACTACGAGGGCTACCGCGCCGAGAGCGAGATCGGCTCCAACAACGTCTACCGGATCGACCCGGCCACCGGCGAGGTCCGCCTGGTCGCGGACTGCTTCGGCGCCCCGAACGGGCTGGTCTTCTCCCCCGACGAGCGCCAGCTCTTCGTCTCCGACACCCGTGCCGGCAAGATCTGGGTCTTCGACGTACGCGAGAACGGCACCCTCTCCGACGGCGAGGTCTTCGCCGAGGCCGGAGCCCGCGATGGCGCCCGTTTCGACAACCTCCGCTTCGACGACGGTGGCCGGCTCTGGGTCGCCGCGATGAGCGACGGCGTGCACTGCTACGACCCCGACGGCACCCTCATCGGCCGGCTGAACGTCCCCGAAGTCGTCTCCAACATCTCCTGGGGCGGCGCCAAGCGCAACCGCCTCTTCATCACCGCCGAGACCAGCCTCTACTCCGTGGTCATGGGCGTCACCGGCACCCACCCGACCGGGCCCGGACGCCGGCCCTGGCTGTAGCCGGCGGCGATCCGGGCGTCAGAGGACACGGTCTGCGACCCGTACGCGCTCGGCGCTCTCGAGCGCAGCGGCCAGGCGCGCGGCGTCGACCGGAGCGGCGGGCGCGGTCAGCATGTCCTCGACGGGGGTCGACTGGTCGGCGAGGTAGACGCGGGTGTAGCCGGCGGCCTCGGGCTCGAAGCGCCAGCTCTCGGCGAGTGATCCCGCATCGTGTACGTCGTAGCCCAGTCGGTCGATCATGGCGGCCGCGACCGACTTCGCCCGCTGGTCATCGCCGGCGATCGGGAGGGCCGTGCGGTCGGCGGCCCCCGAAGGCCGGGCGAGCAGCGGGATGTGGTGGGCCAGGATGTTGTTGAACGCCTTGACCAGCTGCGCGCCCGCGAAGTGCCGCTGCACGAGCTCGCTCGTAGTGACCTGCTCGTCGTCCAGCTCGCGGATGCGGCCGTCCCGGTAGGGGTAGTAGTTGCCGGTGTCCAGCACCACCTTGCCGGCGAGCAGCGACGGCGGGATGCTCGCGTGGGCCGGCAGCGGCACCGAGAGCACCACGACCTCGCCCGCGGTCGCCGCCTCCTCGGTCGTCCCCGCCACGGCCAGCGGACCCAGCTCCTCCACCAGGTCGGCCAGGCTCTCCGGTCCCCGTGAGTTGGCGATGACGACGGGTACGCCGCCGGCCACCGCCAGCCGGGCGATCGCCGCCCCGATGTTCCCGCTGCCGATGATTCCGAGCCTGGACAATCTGATCCTCGATCCGAAGAAGGTGGTGGACTGTGCGGGCGGAGACGTCCCGCTGCTATGTTCACCTTCATTTAAACATAGGGCTGCGAGATACTGAGAACATGGCCAGCCGCACCTCGACTCCCCTCACGCACCCCGAGCGGGACGAACTAGACCTGTTCCAGGTCATGTCGGCGCTGGTGGACCCGATCCGACGGGGCATCGTGGTCCAGCTCGCCGCCTCGACGGACCCCACGCCCTGCACCGATTTCCCGCTGCCTGTGAGCAAGGCCGCGGGGACACGGCACTTCCGGACCCTGCGCGAGGCGGGCATCATCCACCAGCACGATGTGGGTGTACGCCGCATGAACCGCCTGCGACACGAGGACCTCGAGGCGCGCTTCCCCGGACTGCTCGAGCTCGTACTGCGCGAGGCATCCTGACGGAGCGCCCGCGCCCGTGATCGGCAGCAGCGCACTCACCTGAACCGGGGGATGCGACCGGACCCGCCACCAGATCAGTGTCTGGAACACACGACTAGGGGCGGAGACGAGATGGCCAAGCAGTTCAAGGGAATCGTCAATCTCGACGTGCGGGACTCGGTCCCGGACTGGACGCCCTTCCGCGAGCCGCCGGCTCCGGAGGGCGCTCCCAACGTACTGCTGGTTCTCTACGACGACACCGGCATGGCCGCGTGGTCGCCGTACGGCGGCCGCATCAACATGCCGACCATGCAACGGCTCGCCGACAACGGCCTGACCTACACCCAGTGGCACACCACGGCGCTCTGCTCGCCGACCCGATCCTGCCTGCTCACGGGACGCAACCACCACGAGAACGGCTTCGCCCAGATCGCCGAAGGTGCCCAGGGGTTCCCCGGCCACACCGGCCACATCCCGATGGAGAACGCCACCATCGGCGAGGTGCTGCGCGAGAACGGCTACAACACCTTCTGGGTCGGCAAGAACCACAACGTCCCGCTCGACGAGTGGGCGGTTGGGGCGAGCAAGCGGAACTGGCCGCTCGCACGCGGGTTCGACCGCTTCTACGGATTCCTCGGCGGCGAGACCAACAACTGGTACCCGACCTTGACCGAGGACAACCACTACGTCGACCAGCCCTACCTACCCGAAGACGGCTACCACCTCTCCAAGGACCTTGCCGACAAGGCGATCTCGTTCATCGCCGACAGCAAGACCTCCGCACCGAAGAAGCCGTGGTACCTCTGGTTCTGCCCCGGCGCCAACCACGCCCCGCACCACGCGCCGGAGGAGTACATCGCCAAGTACGCCGGCCAGTTCGACGACGGCTACGAGGCCTACCGCGAGTGGGTGCTGCCACGGATGGTCGAGCGCGGCATTCTTCCGGAGGGCACGGAGCTCACTGACATCAACCCGCTGCCCGGCGAGGCCGCGCAGCCCATGGACCACGTACGGCCCTGGGAATCTCTCAACGACGAGGAGAAGCGGCTCTTCGCGCGGTTCGCCGAGGTCTACGCAGGGTTCTCGGAGTACACCGACGCCCAGGTCGGCCGGATCATCGACTACCTCGAGGAGACGGGCCAGCTCGACAACACGATCGTCATGTACTGCGCCGACAACGGCGCCTCCGGCGAGGGCAGCCCGGACGGCACCGTCAACGAGAACAAGCTCTTCAACGCCTACCCCGAGGACCTCGAACAGAACCTCTCGATGCTCGACCAGCTTGGCTCCCCGGACACCTACAACCACTATCCGACCGGCTGGGCGACGGCGTTCTCCACGCCGTTCAAGATGTTCAAGCGCTACACCTACCAGGGCGGCGTCGCCGACCCGCTGGTCATCTCGTGGCCGAAGGCCATCGCCGCGCGCGGCGAGGTGCGCAACCAGTACCACCACGCCGTCGACATCGTGCCCACGCTCCTGGAATGCATCGGGCTGCAGATGCCGGAGGAGGTGCTCGGGTACGCTCAGTCGCCGCTGCCGGGCGTCTCGATGAAGTACAGCTTCGACGAGGACGGACCGACTCAGAAGGTCATCCAGTACTACGAGATGTTCGGGACCCGAGCGCTGTGGCACGACGGCTGGCACGTCGTTGCCCGGCGCGCACCGAACGCCGGCGGCACCGCGGCCGACCTGGTCAACGACACCTGGGAGCTCTACCACTCCGAGGCCGACCGGTCAGAGGCGCACGACCTCGCCGCGGAGCATCCCGAAAAGGTCAAGGAGCTGGTCAACCTCTGGTACGTCGAGGCCGGCAAGTACGACGTACTGCCGCTCGACAACCGGTCCATCGCCGACCTGGTCAAGGAGATGCCGGTCGCTGACATCCCGGAGGGCGGCGTCTATCGCTACTACCCCAACACCTCGCCGGTCCCGGAGTTCGCTGCAGCGGAGATTCGCGGCCGGTCGTTCAAGATCCTTGCCCAGGTGGAGCTCGAGGCCGATGCCGAGGGCGTGATCATCGCGAACGGCGCCCGGTTCGGCGGCCACACGCTCTTCATCAAGGAGCGAAAGCTCTGGTACGCATCCAACTTCCTCGGCATCCCGCCCGAGCAGCAGCTGGTCTCAGCGGACGAGCTGAAGCCCGGAAAGCACGTGCTCGGGGTGGAGTTCTCCAAGGAGGGCCACGGCGAGCACCAGGAAGCGATCGGAACCGCGACGCTGTACGTCGACGACCAGGCGGTCGCCAAGGGCGAGTGGAAGACGCAGCCCGGCCACTTCGCGCTGTGTGGCGAGGGGCTAACCGTGGGCAAGGACGGCGCCGACCCGGTCTCGCGGGAGTACTCGTCACCCTTCGCTCTCACCGGCGCCAAGATCAGGGTGGTCGAGATCAACATCGGCGACGACGTCTACCTCGACCTCGAGCGCGACTTCCACGCCGCGATGTCGCGAGACTGAGGAGCACCCTCCCGGCTCAGCAGGACATGACTCCCGAACCTTCGACCGTGTGATCGAGCAGACCGATCACACGGTCGAAGGCCGTCAGGCATCAGGAGCGGAAAGTGCGGCCACCAACCACGCGTTCCGCTGCTCCAACAGCTTCGTCATGTATCGAGTCAGCACGAGGGCGTTCACCAGCCGCCCGACCGGTCCAGCAGGCGACTCGAACTCCACGACATCTGTCATCAACGTACCGTCGGCGACCGATTCGAATCGGTGCTCGTGCCACCACCGCCGAAACGGCCCGTTCCCCGGCGACCCTCAGGCCTCGGAGCGAGGCTCCGGCACGCCGATGTCTGTCTCTGGCCAGAGCGATCCCGCAGCGTGTCCCATCAGCAGCTTCGGATAGTAGGACCAGGCGAACCACGGCGCGAGGGTCGACCTTCCCAGCGCGCGGTCGAGAACGAGACCGCCAGCGGTCAGCGCCAGCCCCAGGCTGCGCCGATGGGTCGGGGAACGTCGGATGATGGCGGTGGACAGCATCATGTAGCCGTATTGCGCCGCTGCCCAGGCGACGACATTGTCGCGTGCGCCCACGCGATGATCCACCCAGGCGACCACGACAGGATGTCCGTGCAGCGCTGCGAACCTGAGGTGGTCGGCATCGTCCTGGCCGGCACGCTCGTACCACCGGACGGACGCGCGAGTGTTGTTCACGTACGCCCCACCGATCAGGTCGGCAGCCAGTAGGGCCATGGTCGTTGTCGACCCGCCGCCCGCCCCGCTGCGCTTCGCCCAGATCGCTGCCCCGACCAGTCCGACGACTGCGGACCCGAGGGCGATCGCGGTGTTCGCACGAGTGGCTTCCGGTCCCACCAGGTTCGCCCAGCCACGCTTGACGGATTCTGCCCATACGCTCATCGATTGCCTCCCGCGGCAGTTCAGAGGTGAGATGACGCCCGTGCAAGCGGACGCACGGCGGTTCAAACGGCTGGGTGGCTCTCGGCGAGGTCCTGCACGGCGGCAATCACGTCGGCAGAGTTGGTGACCATCGGTAGGTGCGCGCTGGCGATCTCGATTACGCCGCTTGCTCCGAGCTGGGCTGCGTAGCCTCGCTGCATGCTGGCGGTCAGCTCGGCATCATCGGTGGTGACGACGTACTTCTTGAGCGGCACTGCGCGCATCGCTTCGTGCCCCGTCGTGCGGGTGGTGAAGTACTTCATCGGCTCGGGTTCGAGGTCGGCGATCAGCCGCTGCACGGTTTCTTCGTCGAGCCCCGCGGCGAGGCCCTTACGGATCACTGACTCGGGTGGCCTGGTTCCTGCGACGCGGAGGATCAGAGGGACCACGATCTTGTTGGGGAACGGTAGCGACGAGGCGAAAGATGCACCGGAGGCGGGGATCACGGCGGCGACTCCGAGCACTGCCGCCACTCGACCTGCGGCGAGGCGTGCCAGCTCCGTGGCGACCACGCCTCCAGCAGAGTGCGCGACGACGCCAAATGATCCCTCGGGAGCGGCGTCGAGAGCCGCTCGAGCGTACTCAGTGACGGTCCCTGAACCTGTCTCGGGGCGAGGGGCGACCACCGACGGGGCGGTGATCCCGGAACGAACCTCGTCCCAGATCCAAGGGGGTAGCCCGGCGCCGGACAGGAAGAGGAGAGGAAGTGTCATACGCTTCAAACTACGGTTAGAGGCCGACAAGCAGATGTCGGCATTAGGGTCGTGTTGTGGCGTTCTCCAGATCCGCCGATCCGCATCTGACTCTGCGTCGGATCGAGCGACAGCACGCTCTCATCGAGCAACTGCGATGGCAGCGCAGCGTACCCAAGTCGGCACTCGCCTTGGCCCATGCTCTCGACGTGACCGCTCGGACCGTCGAGCGCGATATCGCCCGGATGCGTGAGAGCGGCATCCCCATCCGCGTCCAGAGAGGCCCGGGAGGTGGCTATCTCCTGGATGTGCGGTCGAAGCTGGACCCCATCTCGCTCGAACCGGACGAGGTGGCGGCGCTGATCGTTGCCCTGGTTGCCCTCGGTCCCACAGCGACCGACTCGGCGCGGACAAGCATGCACAAGCTCACCCGAGCGCTGCTGCCCTCGGGGTAGCTGCGGCTCCGTCGCTCGTGTTCGACGATCGCATAGGCAGGACCGGGTGCGCGTACGATCGAGTCAGGAGCTGACCCTGGTTCCCCAATGATGGGAGACCGGATGTCCGGCGCTGTTTCATCTCTTTCCACCGCCACCAGCTCGTCGACCAGCACGCTGCTCACCCTCGGAATGCTCTCGGCTTCCTCGATGGAGAACGAGCAGCGGCTGCCGATCCACCCTCACCACCTCGATCTGATCGACCCGGATCTCCGTGGGCGGATGATCGTCGAGCGTGGCTACGGCGCTGACTTCCAGCTGGAGCCCGGCTACGTCGAGTCACGGGTCGGCAGGGTCGCGGATCGCTCCACGGTGATCGAGACGGCTGACGTGCTGCTGCTTCCGAAGCCGCAGATGGCAGACGTGGCCGCGATCCCCGAGGGCCGGGTGCTGTGGGGATGGCCGCACTGCGTGCAGGACCCCGCCCTGACGCAGACGGCGATCGACCGCCGGCTCACACTCATCGCATTCGAGGCGATGAACCACTGGAGCGGCCGCGGCGACTTCAGCCTGCATGTGTTCCACAAGAACAACGAGCTCGCCGGATATTGCTCGGTGCTCCATGCCCTGAGCCTCACCGGATCCACGGGCATGTACGGGCCCCGTCGCAGCGCGGTCGTCATCGGCTTCGGTGCGACAGCCCGGGGTGCGGTGACTGCGCTCACGGCGCAGGGCATCCACGACATCCAGGTCCTCACCCAGCGCGGCGCCGCGGCGGTCGGCTCCCCGATCCACGGCGCGCACATCGCCCAACTCCACACCGGCGACGGCGAGACCCACCTCAGCGAGGTCCTCACGAAGGACGGCAACGTGCTGCTCCCGGAGTTTCTGGCATCGCACGACATCGTCGTCAACTGCACGCTCCAGGACGTCGCAGCACCGTTGACCTATCTGCGGACCGAGGACCTGGCGGGGTTCGCCCCGGGCAGCCTGATCGTCGACGTCTCGTGCGACGAGGGGATGGGGTTCGACTGGGCGAAGCCCACCACCTTCGACGACCCGATGTTCACAGTCGGCAACGGCGTCAACTACTACGCGGTCGACCACACCCCGTCGTACCTGTGGAACTCGGCCACCTGGGAGATCAGCGAGGCGCTGCTGCCGTTCCTGCGCACGGTCATGGAGGGACCGACCGCTTGGGCGGCCGACCTGACCGTCTCCCGGGCGATCGAGATCAATGAGGGCGTGATCAGCAACCCGAGCATCCTGAGCTTCCAGGGCCGCGACCCGGCCTATCCGCACATTCGCGCTGCCGAGGCGCTCAGTCGTTGAAGCGGAACTCCACCGTTCTGTCGCTGACCAACGTTTCGAACCGGCCACCAGATCGGATTGATGACCACTGACGCAACGGCGTCGGTCAACCCGGACGTCTCGATCTTCGTCGACGATGTCGAAGCTGCCCACGCCGCGGCAGTGACTGCGGGCGTTGAGATCGTGCACCCCCTGTCCACGGAAGAGTGGGGCGTGCGCCGATTCTTCTACCGCGACTCGTCCGGGCGGGTGATCAACCTCGGCACCCACACCTGACCGCGGAGGACTGCGAAGATGCTGCCCCTACGACTCATCCGAGCCGAAGCCCGGTCCTACGTCCGGTCCGAGCTTTGGGGTACGACAGGTGGCGGGTGCCGTCGCGGCGCCTTCATGGCTCCGGGTCACTCGGGCCCGAGGGAGTCGGACGCCTCGATCCGGTGTGCGTGCCGCACCGACACCGAACCGGCGTACCCCTCGACGAAGCCGACCACCACGTCGTACTCATCCCCCGCGGTGGAGCGCAAGGTGAGCGTCCAGGAGTTGTCCGCCGCGTGGTGCTCCTCCGCGCGGAGCGACAGGGCGTCCGGGTCCACGGCGTACGCCGTCGCCGCCGCGCGCCGGGTGCGCTGGACCGCCGACTCCCGCGAAATCGGCGTCCGCTCCGGCTGGCCGACCACCTCCATCACGTCACGAAAGGCGCGCGACACACCGTCGTACGACGCCTCCGAGACGGCCGTGGTCCGGGGCCCGGTGTTCACCAGCAGCCCGATCTCGAGCGCGCCCGGACTGGCGCCCCAACTGGTGTGCCATCGGTGCTGGTGCAGCGAGTAGTGCCGCCGCGCGTCGGCCCCGGCGTACAAGACTGGCTCCAGTGCGGCGAGGATCCCCCGCTCGTCGAGGACATCCTCGCCTCCCCCGCCGTCCGGCTCTGGGACCGACAGGTCGAGCAAGTACTGCCGATCCACCTGCTCGTCCGGGCTGGCCCGATAGCCGACCTGGACCCGCACCGAGTCCACCCGGCCGAGAGTCAGCAGCGAACGCGAGTCATCGATCGCACGGTTGGTCATCTCTCCAGACTTCTCCTGGTCCCCACCAGGGTCAAGCGCCAGACCGTGTACGTCTCTGAGCTGACCATCGACGGCCTGATCGTCCCGGGGTCCCGGGAAGAGCAGAAGCTGCCGCGACGTTGACCAGCGAGCAACGTGGGAGCCCTGAGGTCACCGGGTGACTTCAGGACTCCCACGTTGCTGCGTCGGCAAAGAGAACGAATGCTCACGCCTTCACCACAGACCTGAGATCTGCAACAAATATTGAGAATGTTGCAGGCCGTGCGTATGCTCCCATCCGTGAGTGATGAAGGTCACACAACGGCGCGGATCATCGCCGAGACGCGCCGCATGTTGCTGGCAGGTGAGCCGGTCGACGTGGGCAAGGTCGCCGCCGCGGCCGGGGTTGACCGCGTCACGGTCTTCCGTCGCGTCGGGCGTCGTGACGTGCTTCTCGCCGAGGCGCTCTGGACCCTTGGCGAGGACACCTGGGCACGCTGCCTTCGGGAGGTGCCCGAGGGCACTCCGGATCGCACTGCCGAGGCGCTGTCGGCATTCGTTCGGTATCTCATCGAAGCGCCGTACTTCCGCGCGTTCTTGCACCGCGATCCGCAACGCGCCCTGCGGATCCTGACGGCGAACGCGGCACCGAACCAGACGCGCATGGTCGAACGCGTGGAGAGCCTGCTCGCGACAGAGCCGGCACCGGCGATCGCCTTGAGCCGCCTGGATCTCGCTCGACTGCTTGTGCGCGTCGCCGAGACGTACATCTATGCGGACATCATCGCCGGCGCAGATCCGGACGCCGACGCTGCCCATACCGTCTTCGTCGCACTGCTGAGCAGGCACGGGAACTAGAGGAGAACACATGGAACTCAACGGCCACAACGATGAGCGCTTCGCCCGATTGCGGGACGAGCTCGCCGCGAATCTCGAGTCCGGTGAAGAGCTCGGCGCAGCAGTCGCCATCGACATCGACGGTGACCTGGTCGTCGATCTGTGGGGCGGCTACCGCGACGTCGCACGCACCCTCCCGTGGGAACGAGACACGATCGTCAACGTCTGGTCGACCACGAAAGAGATCACCGCGCTCGCGGTCCTGATGCTCGTCGACCGCGGCCTGGTGGACCTGGACACTCCTGTCGCGACGTACTGGCCGGAGTTCGGCCAGGCTGGCAAGCAAGCGATCGAGGTCCGTCACCTGATGGCCCACACCTCCGGGGTCTCGGGCTGGGAGCAGCCCTTCACCGTCGAGGAGATGTACGACTGGGAGACATCGGTGGCGCGCCTCGCCGCCCAGGCTCCGTGGTGGGAGCCGGGCACCGCGTCGGGCTACCACGCTCAGAACCAGGGCCACCTCCTCGGGGAAATCGTGCGCCGAGTGAGCGGAAAGACGCTCAAGCAATTCGTGGCCGAGGAGATCGCGGAACCGCTGGGCGTCGACCTGCAGATCGGCGCAGAGGCAAAAGACGATGACCGGATCGCGGAGATCGTTCCGCCGCCCCCGCTGCAGTTCGACCTCGGGTCGATCCCGGCGGACTCGGTGATGGTCAAGACCATGACCGGGCCCGCGGCCAACCCCGCCGCGGCCAACACGCCTGCGTGGCGGCGCGCCGACATGGGCGCGCTGAACGGCCACACGAACGCGCGTGCCCTGGCGCGGACCATGTCGGCCATCTCCCGCGGCGGGGAGGTGGGAGGAATCCGCTTGCTGTCGGAGAAGACGATCGACCGCATCTTCGACGAGCAGGTTCACGGGGATGACCTCGTCCTCGGCATCCCGCTGCGCTGGGGGATCGGTTTCGGTCTGCCCGAGCCGACGACCTTGCCGTACATCCCGGACGAGCGAATCTGCTTCTGGGGCGGATGGGGCGGGTCCATGACGATCATGTTCCCGCTGCAGAAGATGACGGTCTCGTACGTCATGAACAAGATGGGCCCGGGCATCATCGGATCAGACCGATCGGAGGCCTACATCCGCGCAGTTCTCCGCTCCGTCGCGGCCTGACCGAACACGGACGAAGCCATCAGGAGGGCGCAGCGCGCCATCAGGGCTAGACGTTGAACTTGAACTCCACCACGTCAGTCGAGGCCTTCGATGATGCGGAAGTCGCGCTCGACGCCGTCGGCGAGGGCGGCCAGCGCCTCCTGGTAGGCGGCGCTCTCGTGCGCCGCGACGGCCTGCTCGAAGCTGTCGAACTCGATCAGGACCGTACGCTCGGCGATCCCGGCGTCATGCGCCACGACCCGACTGCCACGACTGAGGACCCGACCGCCCCCGGCCTTGACTGCCTGCGGGGCCAGCTTGTTGTAAGCGGCCAGCTTCTCGGGATCTGAGATGGTGCGATAGGCGCTGACCCAGTAGCCCTTGGGCATGGAACCTCCAGTGTTGGATTGAGGCGGCGGCGTGTTCTGCCCGCTCAGTATCACCTATGCGGACCACGCCGACGGCCTCTGTTCATGAGGTGCGGTATTCCCCGAACCGAGCCAAACCGGGTTCGGTGGCGTCCAGCACGGGTCTTCCGTGCTGCCGGACACCAGGGACGCGATCTTCCTTCGTGAACGCGGCTCGCCCGCCGTACACGGATACGCGGACGTTCCACTCGTACTCGGCCCCGCGCTGGGTAGTGAGCAGTGGGCGAGGCTGCGGATGGGGTAGGAGCCGAGGGACGTACCGCTGTCGCCTGCCCGTTCAGCCAGGCCAGGTCAGTGGGTCGAGACGCAGATAGAAGCTCCGACGCTCGGCGTCGAGACGGATCCCGTACAGCTCGGCGAACTCACGATCGGCCTGGGAAGCGGTGGCCTCATCACGCCACGTTTCACGAGCGTTCTCCAGCAACAGGGCAATATCAGCGTACGGGTCCGCACGACCGAGCCGCCCCAGATCGATCAATCCGGATACGCGCATCGTGTCCGGGTCCACGAGGATGTTCGGAAGGCAGAGGTCGCCGTGGCACACGACAGGTGAGCTGCGTTCTTGAACCGTACGCCGTGGCAGCTCGTCCTCGATCCCGTCGAGAATCATCGCCGGCGGCACCTGCTGCAGCTCTACTGGCAGGAACTCAGTCTGGACTCGACCCGCGACCACCACCTCACGGGCGAGCGGCATCATCGCCCCAAGACCCCGGTCGAAGGGACACTTCTCCGCAGGAAGGCCGTGCAGCGTACGAATGATCTCGGCGATGCTCGGCCAGGCGCGTCGAAGCGCAACAGCATCCAGCTGATCGGCAGAGACTCCGGCCACCGCACTGGTGATCAGGCACGCGCCATCATCCGTCACGCGCCAGTCGAGCACGGCGGCGACGGGGAGACCGGCCTCGCCGAGCCAGGTGATCCGCTCTCGTTCCGCAGCCAGGTCCTGCGCCGCCGCAGCAGGAACGACTTTCGCATAGCGCGCCGCCTCGTGGTCGTGAAGCACGGTGGCACCGGATTCTCCGCCGACGACCGGCGACCACTCCGCGTCGTCGGTCGGCAACAGCCCCGACGCAATCTGACCGTCGATCGTCATGATCCGAGTATCTCCGCAGAGGCCCGGGCGTTCACATGTTGCAGCGGAACTCCACCACGTGGCTGGCTACAGTTCACCATGTTGCGGCACGGAGCAACCTCTGGCCGATCGGCCCGGTTCAGCGCTGCGAGCCCTTCGGGTCACGCAAGTCGGTCATCGCTTCCAGCAGCGTGTCGTGGATATAGGCGAGCTCGGGCGACTCATCATCCCATCCCTCATCGGTGCCCTCGGCTGCCCACTCGTTCTCACCGTCCTGGGCATCCCAGACCGCATCACCGTGCTGCCAGATCCACCACAGGTTCGCGCTCGCGTCCTGCACGCGGGCGAACTGGGTGCCGAAGAAGTCGGTCGGCTTCGTGACCAGACGCGCCCCACGCGCGAGGGCGCGCTCGAGCACCGCGTCGAGGTCATCGACGTAGACCTGGAGCATGCTCGGCGTGAAAGGCCAGCCCGGCTTGCGCTCGGCGAGCATGATGGTGGTCGTGCCGACGCGCACCTCAGCCTGCAGCAGGAGCCCGTCCTCATCGATGGTGCGGGCCTCTGCGCGCTCCTCGCCATCAAAGACCTCGATCACGAACCGGGTCAGTTCAACGGCGTCTGCCGTGATGATGAAGGGGTTGACCGTGGCGTAGCCCTCGGGGGCGGCGGGTGCAGACATCGTTTGCTCCTGTGCTGGTGGTGGATGCGATGTCTTCAGTCCATCACCGAGCGAAGATCACTGTATTGAACAATTCCGCCATCATCGACCGGACAGCACCTGGGCCGGCGTCTGGCCGTGGAAAACTCTCAGAGAACGAATCAGGTGAGCCTGGTCCGCGAAACCGCAGCGTGCAGCGCACTCGATCGGCGGCACGCCCTGCAGCAGCAGAGCAAACGCTTCACGCGCCCTGGACAGTTGCTCGATCTGCTTACGCGTGAGCCCCGTTGCGGCGCGGACCCGGCGCTGCCGCTGCCTCTCCGAGTAACCCGCGTCATCGCCGGAGAGCATCCGCCGGACATCGTTGTCGCCGCGCAGCACGTCGAGCTCCAGAAGCCGATCGGTAAAGCTCTCGAGGTCGTCGAATTCCGGGAACGACACTGCATGCTGCGCGAGTATGACGTGCCCAGCTTCGACGACGAGCTGCTGCTCCCCACCGAGCAGGAGCTGTTTGCTGACTCCGGGCAGGACGGCGTGAGCCTTCAGCTGGATGCCCCAGCTGTGCTCCCCGATCGTCGACCGGATCCAGCGGTGCCCCAGGGTCGGGCCCGCCAGTCCCGCACGCAGCTTTCCGTCCGGTTCGCGGGCGAACCACAGATCCCAGTACTCGACCGCAGGGACGAGATAGCGCTCATCTCGCGTCGCGCGCGCCTGCCACACGCACTCCAGTACGGGCGAGTCGGGATGATGTTCCTCGTACATGCGCTCCCTTCGCGACTCGTGCCCTGCGAAGACATGGACGCCGCACGCCCGTGTGAGCCGCGAGAGGCTAGTTGTTGAAGCGGAACTCGACCACATTACGACATCGTGCAACACTTAGGTATGAGCAAGACCAGAGCAGCGATCTACCTCCGCATCTCGCGTGACTTCACCGGCGAAGAGCTGGCCATCCAGCGCCAGCGCGAGGAATGTCTACGAATCGTCAAGTCCCGTGGCTGGACGCTTGCCGATGGCGGCAGCGGTGCCGGGCACGGACCGGGTGAGTACGTCGATAACAGCGTCTCGGCGTCGGACGCCCGCAAGCAGCGTCCCGGCTATGACGCGCTGGCTAAGGCTTACGCCGCTGGCGCGTTCGACGCGCTGGTCTGTTACGACCTGGACCGACTCACCCGTCAGCCGCGCCAGCTTGAGGATTGGATCGATGCCGCCGAGGGTCGCGGACTGGCGCTGGTCACCGCTAACGGTGAGGCAGACCTGACCACCGATGGCGGACGTATGTACGCCCGGATCAAAGCAGCCGTCGCCCGGGGGGAGATCGAGCGCAAGAGCGCCCGTCAGAAGTCGGCAGCCGTCCAGCGTGCCGACAACGGACGTCCGCCGCTCGGCGTCCGGCTCACTGGGTACAGCGCCAAGGGCGACCTAGTGCCCGATGAGGCCGCGCTGGTGGCACGAACTTTCAAGATGTTTCACGCGGGTGACTCCCTGCGCGGGATTGCCCGTACGTTCAACGAGGAGGCCGTCACGACGCGCCACGGGAAGCCGTGGAACCCGTCGACCGTGCGGGGAATCCTGGTCAACCCGCGCTACGCCGGACGCGCCGTCTATCAGGGCAAGCCGACCGGGAAGCGCGGCGTATGGGAAGCCATCGTGGATGACGCGACATTCGATGCCGTCCAAGCTCGGCTCTCTGACGCGCGCCGGAAGACCAGCAGACAGGGCACCGAGCGGAAGCACCTCGGTTCCGGGCTCTACCTCTGCGACGAATGCGAGGTGCCCGTGTCGGGCTGGTCCGGCGGTCGCTACCGCTGCCGTGACGGCGCGCACGTCAACCGTGCCCGTGGCCCCGTCGATGGCTACGTCCTAGCACGTGTCGCCGGGCTACTGGAGACCGCTAGCCCGGCTGACCTGATCGCTGAGACGGAAGCCGACTCGGGGCCGGTCCTGGCGGAGATCTCGCGCCAGCAGAAGCGCCTAGAGGCGGTAGAGGCGGATTACGACGATGACCTGATCGACGGTCGCCGTTACAAGATCAAGAAAGCCAAGATCGAGTCGGACATGCGCGCCGCAGAAGCAAGGCTTGCCGCTATCCCGAATTCTTCCGGGCTTGCCGAGATTCTCGCGTCCCCGGACCCCGTGGCGGCATTCGATGAGGCCGGACTCATGCGTCAGCGCGCGATCATTGACGCGCTCTTCGTGGTGCGACTCCGGAAGGGCACACGCTATTCGCGCACCTTTGGTCCTGAGACCGTGAGGGTTGCACGCCGCGCTTTGGCATGAAGCCAGTTGCACCGACGCAACCATAATTGCACGACGCGAAATCGTACCCCGGATGCCTTGCGATGGGCATTCGGGGTCTCTAATGTCTACGGCAGACCCCTTCCACTCCCATGAGCGGAAGCGCGGATCCCGAAAGCCCTAGCGTCAAGGATTGCGGGAAGGCCCGCCTAATTCCTTTGTCTGCAAAGGTGGCTTTCCTATGCCCATCCCCGATCATGTCCCGGCGCGCCGGTATGTCACGGTGAAAGATGCCGCCGCTTACGTGTCGGTCGATATCAAGACCATTCGCCGTCACATCGCATCTGGTCAACTCACCGGATACCGGATCGGTCGCGCAATCCGGATCGACCTAGAGGAACTTGAGCGCAACATGCGCCCGATCCTGCCCGGCGTCTGAAAAATGCGCGGAGACCTTGATTATCGCTATGGCCCGTCCGACCGTCGCCGCTACGCCGCTATGGCGCGCGCCGAGACGGCGAAACAGCCGCCCATGACGCCTGATGAATGCGCCCGCGTGCGGGAGATTCTCTCCGCTGACTACGTACCCATCAATCCCCTACCGTCCCGTAACGGCGAGCGCCGCGCTTGTGGTGACTAATCACAAGCGCGGCGCTCAAGGGAACCATGCCCGACCACGGCAATAACAACATTCAACGAGATCAAGGATAACCGAATGCCCGGCCCTAGCGTGAAGATCGATGCACCATGGTTCGATCTCGACTCCACCGAGAATCTCGGAACCGATGGCGTCGTGCTATTGCTCGCCGCGCTTGCCTATAGCGCGACCCAATCCAGCGACGGTCGCATTTCCGGAACGCGTCTGCGCCGTCTTTGGCCAGCGATTGATAATCCGGAGGTAGTCACTCGGCTGACGAAAGCTGGCGAGCTAATCGAATACGGAGAAGATGAATTCCTGATTATCCATTGGGAGGAATTCATTCTCACCTCCGCTTATGTAGAAAAGCAGCGCGACCAATGGAAGACGCGACAGAGGATCTCCCGCGATAATGCCAAAAGAGCGCAGCTCCATAGCGAGGGGAATCATTCAATGTGTGACCGCTGCACCGTGGTTAAAGCTCACGCCAACGGCGATCACTCACAGTGTGGCGATCATCGGTGGACCGATGGTGTCACGCGTGACTCTCCCCGTGACTCCGACCGTGAGTCACGGCCTACCTACCCGACCCGATCCGACCCGACCCGACCCCTAGGGAGGGGAGGTGAGGAGGAGGGGAGAGCGCCGGGGCGTCCGGCTTCGCCGGGTTCCGCTGGGGCTCCACCCGTCGAATCGTCCGCCTGGCGCTATGGGCCACCCGCCGAAATGGTTGCCCGTGGCATTGTCGTTAATACGGAGAATGAGTGAAGAATGAGTAAGAAGACGATTCCAACCAAAACCCCCGTCTCGCCTTGGGCTATTAGCGTTTACCTGCATTCCGAATATGGCGACCGGCATAGCGGGCTCGAAATTGCTCCGACAATTACCCGCGACCTTTCCCCCAATATGGCCCGGCATTATGACCCGCGCGCGCTGGTAAGCGGCCTCCAGTGGGCAGCCGGATTAATTGCGCGCGCCTGCATCGCTTTAGCTGGCGAGCTTGCGGATTCGAGCCCGCGCCACAAGTGCGGAAAGATCGATGAATGCGGAATCGATTACCGGCTGCCGTTGCCGTACGACGAAGGCGGCGACGGCATTACCGATCCCGGCGCCATCTTCGACAGCCTGTTTCGAGATGGAGACTTTCTCGGCGTGGGTTTCGGTGCGGTCATCATGGTGCCGCCGCAAACCGCCGTGCAGTGGAAGACGCGCCTTGAGAGCTTGATTGCAGAGCTGGTAGCTAACGATGCCGCCCGGCCAACCGAGGAAGACCTACGCGAATGGCGCGAGCATGTCGGATCGGACAGCGACTTGGTGGGAGAATTCGAGATGACCGAGCCAGCCGCCGAGCCAGCCGCCGAGCCGCGCTAATCCATGGATTGGGAGAGAGACGATGAACCGTTACCACCCGGGCCCGGAGCAGCTCTACGGCAGCGCGCGGCTGAGGATGGATGGCGATTCCGCTATCGATCTCGGCGGGGGAACCTGGCTCGGATTCGTCACCTACGCCAACGGCGACGAGGGCGTATGGCTGGCGACCTTGACCGACCGCGCGCCGACCGTCGCAACGATGGGTTGCTGCTGCCCGGAATGCGCGCCGCATGAGCAGCTCGGAAGGCTGACCACGCTTTCCGCCGACCACGCCGAAAGGACCAAGACCCATGACTGACCACGACGATTACGGGGACGACCAAGCCGACCGGATGCGCGAACTTGAGCAGCGGTTCAACGACCAGGAACGCGCGCTCTCCGACCTGCTCGACACGATGGCGACCGATGCCGCGCCCGGGCTTGTGGCCCACGCTGAGGATCTGCTGACGCGACCGAGGAAGCAGCGCGCCATCGATGAGCTAGCCCGGCGCGGTGTGCTCAACCCTCAGCCGTGCGGCTGCCGGGCGCTGGATGTGCCGAGCGACGAGAGCGGGGAGCCGGACTACTCTCGCGCCACGGTTCAGCACCGGGCGGGCTGCCCTCTCGGCTGATCTGCTGGCCTCTAGCGGAGCTGCTGAACGCTTCCGTTCAGTGGCTCCGCTTTGCGTTTCTGTTGGCAGCGGGCGCCGCCGTTTTTCGGGGGGCGCCCCCTCTCAAGCAGCGTCCCGCCTGCCTGAAACACACATACGAAACCTATGTATCCGATGTAGCGGACTTTCCATCTGGACGCCCGACCTCTCCCTATCTAGGACGGATAAGCCCGGATATCGCCCGAGTAAGCCCGGATATCTCCCGATCTCGGCGGATATCGCCGAATCTCTCCGGACGTCTCCGGTGTCGGCTTACCCACCGATGCATCCATCCATCAATCCGCGTAGAATCAATCTCGCAGAACGGTTTAGATCCGACCCCTGCCAGCGTGAGCCCGAATTGCAGTAGGTAGCCGCTAGCAGCATCCGGGAGATCTCCCCCGTTAACCGTGACCTCGCGTTGAACGCCCGGCGTACCCCTTTCGCGCTTTATCTGCCGCGCTATGTGCTCCGCGAGTGACCGGGATTAACGAATCTCTCCGATGGAGGAAATCCCAATGTCTACCGCAGAAATGCTGACCAAGCTCCGCGCCGAGCGAGACGGTCACCGAGCAACCGCCCGTGGTCTGCTGGAAGCCGACGACTTCGACCCGAAGAACCCCGATCTCGCCGAAGCCGAAAATCGCGCCGCCGATCTCGATTCCCGTATCGAGCGGCTGACCAAGGTGCAGGAGGCTCAGCGAGCCGCCGACGAAATGAACGGCGTACTCCACCGCGCCGAGCAGACGCGAGCCGGTCAGAGCGCGGGCCAGTCGCGCGGGCTGCCCGGGCTGATCCCGTCTGAGGATCAGCTTGCCGAGCTGGCTACCGCCATGCGGCAGCGTCAGCCGTTCGCGAGCGTCGAGACGCGCGCCCTGATCACGACCGCCGACTCTGGCAAGGGCGTCACGAGCTGGAAGACCTCCAACCTCCGCGAGCCGCGTCGTCTGGTCACGGTCGCCGGGCTCAAGGCTGAGCCGGTCGAGATCGGCGGGGCGTCCGGTCCCCGCTACGGCAAGATGACGCCGACCGCGCCGACGCCGGAGGGAGGGACCAAGCCGGAGGCCGACGCCATCGACCCCTACCAGCTTGAGCCGCAGACCTTCGCCCGCTGGACCGACGTCACGGTGCAGGCATCGCTGGCGATGGATCTGCTCGACGTGGCCCGCTGGCACGCGATGGGCATCGCGCTAGACGAAGACGCTTTCGTGATCGACGCGCTTACCCTGGCGGCAGGTCCGCCGGTCGCTGTCGGCGACGACATCGCCGCATCCGTCCGGGGCGCCGTCGCCGAGGTGGAAGCCACCGTTGCCGCCCCGGCTGACGTGATCGTGTGCGCCCCCGTCGACTTCGCCGCGCTCGCCGAAACGGTCCCGGCCAACGCTGACGACGTTTCCTCTCGCGTCGCCACATTCAGCGGAGCGCGTCTCTACCCGTCTGTCTCCGCCACTCCCGGAACGGTTCTCGTGGCTGCCCTGGCAGCCGTGGGACGCTACGGCGTCGCGCTGCCGACCACCACCACGACCACGCTCACGCCGAAGACAAACGTCATCAACGTGATGACCGAGCTGATTTCCGGATTCAGCATCCGGCAGGCAGGGGGCGTCGTGGCGGTCGCCGTCGCCGCGCCCGAGACGCCGTAGATCCCCTAGCAATCTGGCGAATGCGAGCGCCCCCGGGACGGTCTGGCCCGGGGGCGCTCGCGCGACTCTCACCACGCCTCATTGCAGGCGTTTAAGCGCTTCCTTGGCAGCATCAGCGATCTTCCGCTGATTGGAACTACTGCGCTTTAGGAGCGCAATCGCTTGCGCGGCAGCCTCTTCCGCCTTGTCCTCTGGGAGCGTCGCCAGCAACGGAGCAAGGTCCACGCGCGTGGCTTCGATGCCATCTCCCCAGGTCGCGAAATCCGTCAAACCCTCACGGGCCGCGTTCCGCAGGAGAGATTCAGACGCTGCAAAGTCAGCAATCAGGTGGATCGTTGCGACTTGTTCGCCAACCCCAACTCCGTCGCGTCCGTCTATGGGCCGACCGTGTGCCGTCGCGAAGAGGCTCAGGAACTGCTTGGAGGTTTCAAGGCGGCGACGCATTCCAAGGTCACGGAATCCAAGTGCAGCGGTGAGTACAGCGGCCGCTGACGGAACAGCGGCAATCACGAGAACCTGCCAGAACGGCACGTCACTTCTTCCCGCTAGACGTTGCTCCGTGTCGGAACTCGACCACGTCGCCGTCAGCCATGACGTAGTCCTTGCCCTCCATGCGCACCTTGCCGAGGTCGCGGGCCTTGGCCACGGAGCCGGCGGAGATGAGGTCGTCGTAGGAGACGATCTCGGCCTTGATGAAGCCCTTCTGGAAGTCGGTGTGGATGACACCGGCGGCCTCGGGGGCGGTGGCGCCCTTGGGGATCTCCCAGGCGCGGACTTCCTTGGGGCCGGCGGTGAGGTAGGTCTGCAGGCCGAGGGTGTCGAAGCCGACGCGGGCGAGGATGTCCAGGCCGGGCTCCTCTACGCCGGCGTCGGCCAAGAACTCGCGGGCCTCGTCCTCGTCGAGCTCGACGAGCTCGGACTCGAACTTCGCGTCCAGGAAGATCGCCTCGGCGGGGGCGACCAGCTCACGCATCGAGTCCTTCAATGCCTCGTCGGCGAGCTCGTCGGAGTCGCAGTTGAAGACGAAGATGTAGGGCTTGGCGGTGAGCAGCATCAGGTCGCGGATCAGCGCACGGTCGATCTTCGTGGCAATGATCGGGGTGCCGGCCTCGAGGGCCTCCTTGGCCTCGACCGCGGCCGCGAGGTTCGCCTTGAGGTCGGGAGCCTTGCGCGACTCCTTCTCCAGCCGCGGGATCGCCTTGTCGACCGTCTCCAGGTCGGCGAGGATCAGCTCGGTCTGGATGGTGGAGATGTCGTTGGCGGGCTCGACCTTGCCGTCGACGTGGGTGACGTCATCGTCGCGGAAGACCCGGGTGACCTGGCAGATCGCGTCGGACTCACGGATGTGGGAGAGGAACTTGTTGCCCAGGCCCTCACCCTGCGAGGCGCCGCGCACGATGCCGGCGATGTCGACGAACTGCACCGTGGCCGGCAGCAGCTTCTGGGACCCGTAGATCTTCGCCAGCTCGGCCAGCCGCTCGTCGGGCACCCCGACGACACCGACGTTGGGCTCGATGGTGGCGAACGGGTAGTTCGCCGCGAGTACGTCGTTCTTGGTCAGAGCGTTGAAGAGGGTCGACTTGCCCGCGTTGGGAAGTCCCACGATGCCGATGGTGAGTGCCACGATCGACAATCCTATGGTCGTACGCCGACCACGAACGAAACGCGGACGGGGTTGGTGCACACCCTGGTGCGTAATCGCCGACCACGAATTCCGACGGTAAAGGGACCCCACCCAATAGGCTCGCGCCCGTGAACGCCCCCGACACACCACAGCGACTGCGCGAACCCGCACATCAGGTCTCCGAGCGCGCACCGGCGTACTGGCGTACGGCGGAGGCGATCGGCGCCGTGATCTGGCTGGCCCTCGCGGTGGGAGCGATCGTGGCGGCGGTCCTCGTCCCGGAGGGCTTCTGGACGTGGATCCTCTGGCTCGTCGCCGTGATCTTCGTCCTGGCACCGGTGCCTGGGCTGACCTTCGTGCCCTCGATCCGGTTCCGGATCCACCGGTGGGAGGTGACCGACATCGCCGTCCACGTGCGCCACGGATGGCTCACCGTCGTCGACGAGATCGTGCCGCTCTCCCGAGTGCAGACGGTCGACTCGACCCAGGGGCCGCTGATGAGGCGGTTCGGGCTGCGTACGGTCAAGGTCTCCACCGCCTCCTCCGCCGGCATCGTCCAGATCGCCTGCCTCGACGACGCGCTGGCGCTCGAGGTCGTCGCGAAGCTGGTGGCGATCACCGCGGCGACGCCTGAGGACGCGACGTGAGCACGCCCGAGGTCCCTGACGTCCCTGAGGTTTCCGAGGTCCCTGACCCTCCTGCCGTCCCGGACGCGGAGTGGCAGCGGCTGGCCGGCTGGACCGCGGTCGTCAGCCCGCTCTCGACGCTGCGCCAGGCGATCATCCCGGCCGCGATCGGTGCCTTCGGCGCCGGGCAGGCGAACGTGTTCATCGGTCTGCTGGTCGCGGCCGGCATCGCGGTGGTCGCTGCCCTGGCCGGCATGGTCCCGTGGCTGACCACGAGCTATCGGGTGACGCCGACGCACCTGGAGGTACGCAAGGGTCTGCTCAACCGCACCACCCTGACCGCCCGGCTCGACCGGGTGCGTAGCGTCGACCTGAGCTCGACCCTCATCCACCGCGCCCTCGGGGTCACCAAGGTCAGCGTCGGCACCGGGGTCGACGAGGGCCAGATCACCCTCGACTCACTGACCAAGGACGCGGCCGCCCGGCTGCGGCGCGAGCTCCTGCACGCGGCCCCCGCGCCATCGGCGGCCGAGATGTCCTCAGCTGAAGGCTCCTCGCCAGAGATCGAGCCCGTCGCGGCCTCGCCCGAAGGCGAGATCATCGCCAACCTCGACTGGTCCTGGATCAGGTACGCCCCGCTCAACCTCAAGAACCTTGCGATCGCGGTCGGCGGTCTGGGTGCGGTCTTCGGTGCCTTCTCCGACCTGATCCCGTGGGGGTCCTTCGGAGTCCGGGTCACCAACGGCGAGGTCAACGGCGTCCCGGTCGACGAGGTCGTACGCATGCTGTTCATCGCCATCCCGATCGCGATCGTCGGGGCGGCCGCGGTGTGGGCGATCGGGTCGTGCGTCGGCTACGCGGTGCGGTGGTGGGACCTCCAGGTTGTGCGCGAGCAGGGCCGGGAGGGCACCACGCTGCGGCACAGCTTCGGCCTGACCAGCACCCGCGCGACGACGGTGGAAGAGGCGAAGGTACGCGGCGCCACCTCCACCGTCGGCCCGCTGATCGGCATGGCCGGCGGCGCCGACCTCAACCTGCTGACGACCGGGCTCGACGACAACTCCCCCGCGGTGTTGCCGACGGCCCCGGAGCAGGTCGTCTCCGAGGTCGGCACCGACATCCTCGGCGAGGACGCGTTCTCGGCGGCGCTCACCGGCCATGGCCCGCGGCCACGAAGGCGCTACTGGTTCCGGGCGGTCGTCGCCACCGTCGTATGGACGCTCGTCGCGCTGGTCCCGACCGTGCTGATCGGCGTCTTCGGCGACACCTGGCTCTGGTGGGTCCCGGTCGCGATGCTGGTGCTGGCCCTCGTTCTCGGGCTGCTCGGTGCCGAGCTGCGTCACCGCCACCTCGGCCACGCGGTCACCGACCGCTACCTCGTGGTTCGCTCCGGCTCCTACACCGCCGTGCGCACCGCCCTGCAGACCGACGGCATCATCGGCTGGCGGGTCCGGCAGACCTTCTTCGACCGCCGCATCGGCCTGGCCCAGGTCACCGCGATGACCGCGGCCGGCCAGGAGCACGTCGACATCCCGGACGTGCCGCTCGAGACGGCCGTGGCCCTCGCGACGGCGGCCACGCCGCGTACGGTCTCGGAGTTCGTCGAATAACCCGTTCCGCTACAGACAGGCTTCGGTGGATGATCCGGCCATGACTATCCAGATCCGCCACTTCACCTTCGACTGCGCCGACCCCCGCAAGCTCGGGGAGTTCTGGTCGGCCGTCACCGGCTGGCACCTCTTCTACGACGAGGACCCCGAGGTGATCGTCGCCCGCAGCTTCCCGTCGAAGGAGCTGATGTTCCTCTTCGTCCCGGTGCCCGAGGCGAAGTCCGCGAAGAACCGGGTCCACATCGACATCAAGCCCGAGGACACCACCCGCGACGAGCTCGTCGAGCGCGCGCTCTCGCTCGGCGCGACCATCTTCGGTGACCACCGCAAGGACGACGGGACCGGCTTCGTCGCGCTCCGCGACCCCGAGGGCAACGAGTTCTGCATCGAGCGCGGCGAGCACGAGATGACCTCGAGCGGACCGATGACGATCGGCCTCAAGATCTGACCTCAGCGGGCGAGCACCCCGACCCGTCCGCCCGCACCGGCGGCCCAGCAGACACCTCGGGCGCAGTCGACGGTGTGGAAGCGGGTCTGGGTGGCGCCGAACGGCTTCCAGGAACGGCCGTTGTCGTGGCTGATGTCGCTGCCGTTGGGGCCGACGGCGATCGCGGTGCGGCCGCCGATCCAGGCGACCGCTTCGCGGTATCCGCCCAGGTCGGAGTCGGAGTTGGTCCAGGTGCGGCCACCGTCGGTGGAGTAGGCGGCGCGGTCGACGCCGTCGTCCTCGAGGCCGAAGTCGCCACCGACCGCGATCCCCTGGCGAGGGTTGCGGAAGCCGAGCCCGAAGACGCCGGCGGCCTCGCCGGTCGCGATCGTGGAATCGGCGGAAGACCAGGAACGACCACCGTCGTGGGTGGCGTAGATCTTCGCGGCGGCGCCGCCACCGCCGATCCAGGCGTCGCGCGCCCCCGCGGTGACCAGGCAGGTCCCGCTGGCCGAGTAACCGAACTCGCCCGGCGCCTCCAGGCCGCGGGTGTCGGCGATCGTCCAGGTGTCGCCGCCGTCGGAGGTCGTGATGATGCGCCACTCGCCGTCGACCGGGTCGCTCATCGCGATCCCGCGCTTGCCGCCGGGCCAGAAGTCGACGCAGTTGTAGAACGCGGCCGTCTCCGCGGACCGGAACGTCTCGGTCCAGGTCGCTCCGCCGTCGACGGTCTTGTAGATCCGGCTCGCCTCACCCTCGCCGATGGAGAGCGCCACCGCCTCGCTCGCCGAGCGTGCCTCGACGTCGCGGAAGAGAAGCCCGTCGGATCCCGGCGGCGAGACCTCGTCCCAGGTCCGGCCGCCATCGGTCGTACGGAACACTCCCCCGCCGTCCCCGCCGACCCACGCGGTCTTCGCGTCGACGGCGTCCAGCGCCCGGAACCCCTGTGTCGTGTCCACGTTCACAGACGTCCAGTCGTACGCACCCCCTGACTGCACTGACTGCACAGCCTGCGCCGCCGGCGCGAACGTGAGGGTGGTGAGAGCGAGAGTGGCCGCCGCTGCGGCTCCGACAACGATGCGCACGAAGGTTCACCCTGGCCCTGCGAAACCGTTCTGTCCACCGATCCGGCAAAACTCGTCCGCCGAATCGGTGGCAATGGCAGGCGAATCTGCAGTTGTGGGCGACGAAGGTCGAGTTTCGTCCTCCACAAGTCCAGATTCGACGGGCCAGATGTGCGGACTCGGGAATTTTCTTCCGTGACCGGTTGGTAGCCCCTAGAGTGAATCGCCGTGCCGCGTATCAGCGGTGCAGATGGGGAGGTTGTCATGAGCAGAACGACACTGACCAGACGCGGAAGGTTGGCGGCTGCGGGACTCGCGGCCGCGGTGGCGGTTGCGACGCCGTACGCAGCAACCCACGCCGCAGAGCCGGATCCGCCCGCGACGACCGCCACGCAGTCCACCTTGGGCAGGGCACCGACGCAGCACGGCCAGATCGTTTCGCTGATGCGCCACATGTCGCTGCAGCAGAAGGTCGGCCAGCTCTTCGTGATCGAGGTCTACGGACGCGACGCCAACAACGTCAGCGACACGGCGAAGGCCGGCAACCAGAGGCTCTACGGGGTGGACACCCCGGCCCAGGCGATCGCCAAGTACCAGCCCGGCGGGGTCATCTACTTCACCACCCGAGGCCCCGACAACATCGGCGACGCGGCCCAGGTGGCGACGCTCTCCAACGGTCTCCAGCGCGCCGCGCTGCAGCAGCGGCCCAAGATCCCGCTCAACATCGCGGTCGACCAGGAGGGCGGCGCGCTCGTGGCCCGCTTCGGTCCGGCCAGCGGCGCGACCCAGATGCCCGGCCAGATGGCGCTGGGCGCCGGTGGCTCGACGGATGACGCAGCCCGGTCCGCCGAGGTGATCGGCACCGAGCTGGCCGCCGTCGGGGTCACTCAGGACTACGCGCCCGTCGCTGACGTCAACCTCAACCCCAACAACCCGGTCATCGGCATCCGCAGCGCCGGAGCCGACTCCGCCGCGGTCTCCGAGATCGTCGCGGCCGAGGTCGGCGGTTTCGACGACGGTGACCTCTCCTCGATCGCCAAGCACTTCCCGGGCCACGGCGACACCGGCACCGACAGCCACTACGGCCTGCCCGAGGTGACCCACAGCCGCGAGGAGCTCGAGGCGATCGACCTGCCGCCGTTCGAGGCCGCGATCGACGCCGGGATCGACGCGATCATGACGGCCCACGTGACCGTGCCCGCGATCGACCCGAGCGGCGAGCCGGCCACCATGTCCGAGCCGATCCTCACCGGCCTGCTCCGCGAGGAGATGGGCTTCGACGGCCTGATCGTGACCGACGCCCTCGACATGCAGGGCGCGAGCGCGACGTACCCGCCCGACGTCGCCCCGGTCGAGGCGTTCCTCGCCGGCGCCGACCAGCTGCTCATCCCGCCGCAGATGGACACGGCGTACGCCGCGGTCCTCGACGCCGTCAAGAACGGCACCATCTCGCGCAAGCGGCTCGACGAGTCGGTCTATCGGATCCTCGAGCACAAGCTCGAGAACAAGATCTTCGAGAGCCCATACGTCGACCCGGCGGCCGCTCCGGCGGTCTTCAGCAACCCGGCGCACAAGGCCGACGCCCAGGCGATCTCCGACCGCACCACCACGTTGGTGAAGAACGACGACGACCTGCTGCCGCTGGCGCCCGGGGCGAAGAACGTCCTGGTCGCGGGCTGGGGCGTGGACACGACGGCGGGCATCGCGGCCGGGCTCCAGAAGCGCGGCGCGACGACCCAGGTGCTGCAGTCGGGCACCACTCCGACCGACGCCCAGATCGATGCCGCGGTCGCGGCTGCGGCAGGCAAGGATCTGGTGGTGGTGCCGACCAACAACGCCTGGCAGATCAACCCGGCGACCGGCCAGCCGACCCCGGCGTCTGTGGCCCAGACCAAGCTGGTCAAGGCGCTGCTCGCCACCGACGTCCCGGTGATCGTGACCGCGATGCGCAACCCCTACGACGTCACGTCCTTCCCCGAGGCCGCGACGGTTCTCGACACCTACGGCTACACCTCCCACCAGCTCGAGTCGCTGGTGCGGGTGCTCTACGGCGAGGTGAACCCGAGCGGCAAGCTCCCGGTCGAGATCCCGGATCTCTTCCCGCTCGGCCACGGGCTGTCCTACTAGGAACCCCATGAGAGCGGCCCTCCCGGTGAACCGGGAGGGCCGCTCTCGTGCTGTTGGTGGATCAGGAGCCGTACAGCGCCCGGATCCCGGCCGCGTCGGAGGCCTGGAACTCCAGGTCCTCCGAGCCACCGTTGCACTGCGGGTAGTGCATGATCGAGGAGGAGTCGTACGGGGTCAGCGCACGCCAATTGTTGTCCTCGAAGCAGGTCGCCGCCTCCGGGCGGGTGTGCTCGTGGCGGAACCCGAGGGCGTGACCGAGCTCGTGCGCGAGGATGTCACCCGGCTCCCAGTTGCCCGACGAGAAGATCGAGTCGTCGATGAGCACGTTGCGCGAGCGCTTCGAGGTCGAGGGGAAGAACGCCCGCGCGATGTACTGCGAGGTGCTGACCGGCTCGACCGAGAAGAGCACGTTGGAGTTACGGGTGTTGCACGAGCCGTCCTGGGCGGGGACGTAGGTGAACTCGACCGCCGAGCTCGCCGCCTCCCACAGGCCTGCGCCCTGCTCCATCGCGGTGACGATGCCGGCCTTGTTGGTACCGAACTTGTTCGAGACACAGTAGGTCAGGTTGAGCGCCTGGGAGGCCGACCACTTGTCGTCCTTACCGCTGACGGTGTTGACGATGAGGCCGTCCTCCGGGACGTGCTTCGGCGTCGAGACCATCGACTCGTAGAACTTGTGCAGGTCGCCCTGGTTGGACACGACCTCGTCGCCGTTGACGATGTACTGACCGTCGACGTCGACGTACGTGGACGCCTCGAACTCCTGGTAGCTCGGTGCCTCCTCGGCGAATGCGGGAACCATCGACGCAGTCAGCGCCGCGGCACCCGCAGCCGCGGCGATCATCATGGGAATACGAACTCGCATAGCTCTTCCTCCTGGATTTGTGAACGACCGCCGGCGATTGACGCCGGCGGCCACAGGAGATTCAAGCGTTGCGACTAGGGATGGGCTATAGAAACTTCGGTGAAATTGCCGTTGAACAGGCAAAACTTTCGAGACGAATTCCTGTGTTTGCCACCGGCAGCGTCACGGAGCGGGCCAGATCACCTTGTCGTTGTCGTCGACGACGGCCTCTGCGAAGGACGTGTCGAACCAGGATGCGGCCTGCTCGGGCGTGACCTTCTGACCTGCGTACGCCGTCACGACCCCGGCCAGGGCCGCGACGTTGTCGGGGTCGACCGAGCCGAACCCGCCGGGGAGCGGGTTGTCGGCCGCGACCTCGACCTCGGTGCGCCAGATGGCCGTCTCGTGCTTCTCGTCGGACTCGGCGCCGGCCAGGTCGTGCTGGTAGCCGATGCACTCCTCGACGTGGTCGGGGGCGGCACAGTAGGTGTAGGCCTTGAAGACGGCCCGCAGGAAGTCCTCGACGGCAGTGGGGTGCTTCTCGGCCCAGGCGGGGTTGACGGAGTAGGCGCCGAGCGAACCGGGCACCTCGAAGTCGGTCGGCTCCCAGACGGCGACCTCCTCGCCGGCCTCCTTCAGCTGGTTGGGCTCGTTGGAGACGAACCCGACCAGCGCGTCGACCTGACCTCGAGGAAGTACGCCGGGGTCGTAGCCGACCTTGACCTGCTTCACCTTCGCCATGTCGACGCCGGCCTCGGCGAGCATCGCCTGCACGCCGACCGGGACCCAGCCCTTGTGGCCGAGGGTCTTGCCCTCGAGCTGCTTCAGGTCGGTGATCTCGGTGCCGGTCATCAGCACGTCGAGACCGGCGTTGGAGTAGGACGAGACGCCGAGCACCTTCAGGCCGCTCGCGTTGGAGGTCATGATGTCCTGCTCGGAGAGCGGCCCGACCTGCACCTTCCCGGCGGCGATCAGCTTGGCGTTCTGGGAGACGTCGCCCGAGCCCGGCTGGAGCTCGACGTCGAGGCAGAGATCTTTGAAGTAGCCCAGCTGACCTGCGGCGATGGCCTCCATGATCGATGCCGACGCCTGCCAGTAGTAGCCCGACATGTAGGTGATCCTGCCGGCCTTCTCGTTCTGCTCGCAGCGCTCGGACGAGACCGCGCTGCCCTGCTCGCCGGCGGAGTCCTGCGACGAACCGCAGGCGGTCAGCGCACCCACCAGGACGACCGCCGACACGAGGGCAGCGGCGATCGGACGTACGCGAGGCATGAAGGCTCCTTCAACTCAGGTCAGGACTCGTGCCAGTGGAGCACTCGACGCTCGGCGAGCGTCACGAGCCAGAACAGCAACGACCCGAGCGCCGCGAGGACGAAGATCGCTGCCCACACCGTAGCCAGTCTGTTCTGCGAGCTGGCCACCTGTATCACGCTGCCGAGGCCGTCGGCCGACCCCGCGGCGGAGAGCTCGGCCACGACGGCGCCGATCATGGACAGCGGGAAGACGATCCGCAGGGACGCGAAGACGTACGGCAGCGAGGCCGGCACCCGCAGGTGGCGCAGCACCTCCAGCCGACTCGCCGCGACGGTGCGGTAGACCTGCAGCACCGGCGAGGGCACCGCCCGCAGCCCGGTCGCCACGTTGATCAGGATCGGGAAGAAGCAGACCAGCGCGGTCAGGACGACCTTCGGCCCCATCCCGAACCCGAGCGCGACCACGAGCAGCGGCGCGATCGCCACCAGCGGCGTCACCGAGAGCACGACGGCCACCGGCATCACCGCACGCCGCACCACCGCGATCTCGCTCACCACGACGGCGAGGGCGAAGGCGGCGACGAAACCGATCCCGAGCCCCACCAGCGCCTCGCTGAGGGTGACCAGAGTGTTGCTCAGGAAGTAGCCGGGGTCCTCGGTCAGCACGCTCGCGATGTCGCCGAGCGGCGCGAACAGGTAGGGCATCCGCCGCGCGCCCAGCTCCCAGGCGAGCCCGAGCACCACGACGAGGAGGACGAACGGGAGCCAGTAGCGCGGGCGGAGCAGTCGCGTGCGGCGGCGCAGGCGACGCGCGGCGAGCTGCTCGGGGGTGGGTACGACCAGATGTGGCCGCTGCCGAGGGGCCGGCTGCGTACCTGAGTCCAGGGTCACGAGACGACCTCTCCGTGGCTGAAGGCGTCCCTCAGGCTGCCCCGGAGGGCGAGCTCGTAGGCGTGGAACTCGGGCGAGGTGAGGAGCTCTTGGTGACGAGGGCGGGGCAGGTCGATGTCGATGACGTCGGTGATCCGGCCCGGTCGCGGGGCCATCACCACGACCTTGTCGGACAGCCTGACCGCCTCGGAGATCGAGTGGGTGACGAAGACGACCGTCGCGCGGGTCTGCTCCCATAGCTCCAGCAGCTGCTCCTGGAGCGCCTCGCGGGTGAACTCGTCGAGCGCACCGAAGGGCTCGTCCAGAAGGAGTACGTCGGGGCGCAGCCCGAAGGCGCGTACGATCGCGGTCCGCTGCTTCATGCCGCCCGACAGCTCGGCGGGGAGCTTGTGGAGCGACTCCCCCAGGCCGACCTCGCGCAGCATCGCCTCGAGGTCGGGGCGGCCGCGGTCGCTGCGGCGATTCGCCCCGCGTCGATTGACCTTGTGGGGCAGGGTCACGTTGCCCAGCACGCTCAGCCAAGGCAGCAGCGCGGGAGACTGCGGCACGAACCCGAAGGCCTTCGCCTCGGCCGCCTCCTTCGGCGTCAGACCGCACACGGTGATCTTCCCGGCGTCGGCCGACTCCTGCCCGCTGATCAGCCGCAACAGCGTCGACTTGCCGCAGCCCGAGGGCCCGATGATGCTCACGAACGTGCCGGGCTCGATGGTCAGATCGATGTCGTCGAGCGCGATCAGCTCGGCGAGATCTGCCTGCTCATAGAGACGACGGACCCCGTGCATCTCGATCGTCGCGCTGCCCACGCCTCAAACGGTAGTCCAATACGTCTTCTGGATAGTCTGACGGGCGTGCGTATCGCCACCTGGAACATCAACTCCATCCGCTCCCGCATCGACCGCGTCGAGGCCTTCGTCGAGCGACACTCGATCGACGTGCTCGCCCTGCAGGAGACCAAGGCCAAGCCCGACCAGATCCCGACGATGGGGCTGGAGGCCCGTGGCTACGAGGTCGCCTCGGTGGGCTACGACCAGTGGAACGGCGTCGCGCTGATCTCCCGGGTCGGGCTGAGCGACATCCAGGTCGGGTTCGAGGGGATGCCGTCGTTCAAGGACGTCGCCGAGGCCCGGGCGATCACCGCGACGTGCGGCGACGTACGCGTGACCTCGGTCTACGTCCCCAACGGCCGCAAGCCGGACGACCCCCACTACGCCTACAAGCTGGAGTGGCTGGCGGCGCTGCAGAAGGCATCGCAGGCCTGGCACGACGGCCCCTCGGCCATGGTCGGCGACTGGAACGTCTGCCCGTTCGACGAGGACTGCTTCGACCCCAAGCAGTTCGTCGGCAAGACCCACCTCACCCCCGCCGAGCGCGACGCCTTCTTCGCCATCGAGAAGGACTTCAAGGACGTCGTACGCCCCTTCGTGCCCGGTCCGGAGGCATACACCTACTTCGACTACTACCGGCAGCGCTTCGAGCGTAACCGCGGCCTGCGCATCGATTTCGTCCTTGGCTCCCCGACGTTCGCCTCGCGGGTGACGGGCGCGTTCGTCGATCTCGACGAACGCAACCCCGCGATCGGCGCCGGCTCCCCCTCCGACCACGCCCCGGTGATCGTCGATCTCGCCGACTGACCCCGATGCCGCGAAACGGGAGGACCGGAGCACGGTCTGGTCCCGTGGAACGGTGTGCGCGGTCCTGCTCCTCGTCACCGCCGGCGCGATCGTCTTCCACGCCCATCTCCCGTCGGCGTTCGGGATCGGCAGCCTGGTGGAGACGTTCCTGCCGTGGCTCGGTGCGGTCGCGGTGCTGCTCCTGCTCGTCGGGCTGGCGCGACGGTCGGCCGTCGCCGTCATCGCGTTCATCGTCCCCGCCGTGGCCTGGGGCTGGACGTTCCAGACCAAGCTCTCCGACGCACCCGCTTCGCGCCACGACCTGGTCGTCGTCCAGCACAACGTCAGCGACACGAACACGGACATCAGCGGGACCGTCCGCGAGATCCTCGCTGCCTCGCCCGACATCGTGACGCTGAACGAGGTGGTTCCCGAGCGGGTCGACGACTACAGCCGGGCGTTCGGAGATGTCCTGCCGCACCACGAGACGTACGGCACCGTCGGGGTGTGGTCGGCACGACCTCTGGAGAACGCGACACCTCTCGATCTGCGCCCGGCGGGCGTGGACGCGTCGTGGAGACGCGGGCTGCGGGTCGAGACGAGGCCTGCCGACGACGCCCCGGTCGTCGCGGTCTATGCGGTGCACCTGCCCTCGATCCGGCTGGGCGTCCGAGGCCTGGATGTCACCGCGCGCAACGGGAGCATCGGGCTTCTCGCCGAGGCATTGCGGGCCGACGACGCCGAGGTCGTGATCGTCTCCGGCGACTTCAACGCAGACGCGGGTGACCGCGCGCTACGTCCGGTCATCTCCCAGGTCAGCGAACCGCAGGACCGCTTCGGGTTCACCTTCCCGGCAGCCCTCCCGGCCATCCGCATCGACCACGTCTTCGCCCGTGGTGCCGAGGTCGAGGACGTACGACCGTTGGACCGGACCGGGAGCGATCACCTTCCCGTCGTCGCGCTACTTCGGTGGCAGTGACTCGGCGGTGGCGACGCCGCGCTCGACCCAGCTGGCGAGGGCATCGCCGCTGAGCAGGTCGGCGGCGACGTTGACGTAGCCGGACATCGTCCGAGCACCCATGATCATCGGCTCGGCTCCCGCCGCGAGGGCGATCTCGTAGGCCGACTTGCCGGTGCGTACGAGCAGGTCGTCGGCACCGACCGCGCACGCCATGTTGCCGTTCACCATGAACGCCAGCCCACCGAACATCTTCACCTCGGTGGTGCCGGCGGGCATCAGGTCCCGCACTCGTTCGGCCAGCTCGACGTTGTACGCCATACCTCCATGGAACCACGAACCGCCGACCGTGCCCATCCGAACAAATTGTCGGTGGTCCCTGCGAGTATCGATGTCATGGAGATCTGGATCCTCGTGCTCGGACTGGTGATCGGTCTTGCCCTGGGCGTCGTGGTCGGCGTGCTGTGGGCGCGGTCGCGGAGCGTGGGGACGGTCGCGGCGGGGATGGTGGACCAGGCCGAGGTGATGCAGGGGCTCGACCGGCTCAGCGACCAGATGCAGCATCTCGACCGGGAGCGGGCCCGCTGGCAGGGCCAGTTCGAGACGGAGGTCGGGCGGCTCCAGACCGAGACCCGGTCGCTGTCGACGGCGCTGCGGAAGCCCCAGGTCAGGGGCCGCTGGGGCGAGATGCACCTGCGCCGCGCGGTGGAGCTCGCCGGCCTGGTGGACAAGTGCGACTTCTCCGAGCAGGTCCATCTCGAGGACGGGCGGCTGCGCCCCGACCTGGTGGTGCATCTGTCCGGCAACAAGGAGCTGGTCGTCGACTCCAAGGTCCCCTTGGACGCCTACCTCGACGCCGCGTCCGCGGACAACGAGGACGACTACCGAGCTCACCTGCGCAGACACACCGCCCAGCTGCGCACGCATGTGGACCAGCTGGCCTCGAAGTCCTACTGGCGCTTCCTGGAGGAGTCGCCCGAGTTCGTCGTGCTCTTCGTGCCGGCGGAGTCGTTCCTCTCGGCGGCGCTGGAGACCGAGCCCGGCCTGATCGAGTACGCCGCGGAGCGCCGGGTCGTGCTGGCCTCACCGACCACGCTGATCGCGCTGCTGCGCACGGTGGCGCACGGATGGTCCCACGAGGCGCTCGCCGAGCAGGCCCGGGAGATCCACCGACTCGGCCGTGACCTGCACCAGCGGCTGTCCACGATGTCCGGCCACCTGGACGGGATCGGGCGCTCCCTCAACACCGCGGTGACCCGCTACAACCAGGCGATCGGATCCCTCGACAACCGGGTCCTGGTGGCCGCCCGTCGTTTCAATGAATTATCGGTAACCGACGATGAACTCGAGACGCCGCGACCGGTGGAGATACGCGCTGTGGAAAGGCTGAGCAGCGTAAGGGAGGATGATCGGCGCGCCGCCGAAAATGACGGTGTGCCGGGCCCTACCGTGGGTTCTGATACACAGGCTGCATTCGAGAGATCGTGACCCCATGAGCGAGCGCCAGCGAGCGACCATAAGCCTCAGGCCGTCGCGTCCGTATCATGGCGCTTGCGCGACGGAGGCGGCGGCATGAGTCAGCGCACCATCTGGGAGGAAGGACGCGAGTCCGGCCGCCATGTTGTCGCGCTCGGATCCGCCACCTCGCTGACGGTCACCTTCGTCGATCTGCTCATCGATGACCAGATCGGCCTGCTCTTCGACTTCACCTTCGTGGCGATCGCGCTGACGCTCGCGCTGATCGTCAGACCCAGCGACTTCTTCGTGGTCGGCGTGCTCCCGCCGCTGATCATGCTCGGCATCTTCATCCTGCTGGCCGCGACCCAGCCCGGGTCGATCGCCGACGCCGGGGACGGCTTCGTCCAAGCCGTGGTCAGCGGCCTCGGGCACCACGCGATCAGCCTCTTCATCGGCTACGCCCTGTGCCTGGGCTGCCTGGTGATGCGCCGCCGGGTTCTGAAACAGCGCATCGAGACCCGCGACGAGGTCGAGCGCGAACGCGCGCTCGCCTCCTAGGGCGTGTCTCCCAAATCCACGCCCGCTACGCGGCGTTTCGCATCCGATCTGGCAGCGTTGGCGCCGCTCGACAGCCTCCAGGATGCCTTCGCAGCGCCGCCTTGCCAGATCGGCCCGAAACGCCGCTCGCGGCCGCCGTGTCTTTAGGAGACACGCCCGGTCAGTCCAGCGCCAAGAACCCGGAGACGTCGCCGGCACCCTCACGGATGACCTCGGGCTCGCCGTCGGACCAGTCGATGACCGTGGTCGGCTCGGCCGGGGTCTCACCGGCCTCGATGACGATGTCGACCTGGTGGTCGAGCGCCTCCTTGACGTTCCATCCGAAGACCTCCGGCTCGGTCTCGCCGGGCAGGATCAGCGTCGAGGACAGCAGCGGCTCACCGAGCTCCTCGAGCAGCGCCTGCACGACGGCGTGCTCGGGGATGCGTACGCCGACGGTCTTCTTCTTCGGGTGCATCAGCCGTCGCGGCACCTCGGGGGTCGCCGGGAGGATGAACGTGTATGGCCCCGGCGTCGCGTGCTTGATCGCCCGGAAGGCGCTGTTGTCGACGTGGACCATCGTGCCGAGCTGTGCGAAGTCCTTGCAGATCAACGTGAAGTGGTGGCGGTCGTCGAGACCGCGGATCCGCAGGATCCGGTCGCGACCCTCCTTGTTGCCGATCCGCGAGCCGAGCGCGTAGCCGGAGTCGGTCGGGTACGCGATCAGCTGGTCGTCACGCAGGGCATCGACGACCTGGCTGATCAGACGGGACTGCGGGTTGTCAGGGTGTACGTCGAGAAATCGGGCCACCCCTCGACCCTAACGCCCATCATGGGTCGGGGATCAACCCCTCGCGGCAGCGGCTTTCAGGTCCTTGCGGAGTTCCGTGGGCAGCGCGAAGATCAACGACTCCTCGGCGCTCTTGTGTGCCAGGGCGTCGGGGAAGCCGCGCTCCTTGAGGAACTCGACGACACCCTCGACCAGCTTCTCGGGCACGCTGGCACCGGAGGTGACCGAGACGCTGCGTACGCCCTCGAGCCAGGACTCGTCGATCTCACTGGCGTCGTCGACGCGGTAGGCGGCCTTGGCGCCGGCCTCGAGGGCGACCTCGACCAGGCGGACCGAGTTGGAGGAGTTGCCGGAGCCGACGACGATGACCAGGTCGCTGGCCCCGCCGATCTCCTTGACCGCCTGCTGGCGGTTCTGGGTGGCGTAGCAGATGTCGTCGCTGGGCGGGTCGAGCAGCTCGGGGAACTTCGCCCGGAGCGCGGCGACCGTCTCCATGGTCTCGTCGACCGAGAGGGTGGTCTGGGAGAGCCAGACGACCTTGGAGGGGTCGGCGACCTCGAGGCCGGGTACGTCACCGGGACCCTCGACGAGCGTGGTCGCCTCCGGCGCCTCGCCCATGGTGCCCTCGACCTCCTCGTGACCGGCGTGGCCGATCAGCAGGATGCTGTAGCCCTCGCGCGCGAACCGCTTGGCCTCCAGGTGGACCTTGGTCACCAGCGGGCAGGTCGCGTCGATCGTCTTCAGCTCACGCACGGCGGCGTCGGCGTGGACCGCCGGGGAGACACCGTGGGCGGAGAAGACGACGGTCGCGCCCGAGGGCACCTCGTCGAGCTCGTTGACGAAGATCGCGCCGCGGTTGCGCAGATCGTCGACGACGTGCTTGTTGTGCACGATCTCCTTGCGCACGTAGACCGGCGCGCCGTAGAGGTCCAGCGCCTCCTCGACGGTGATCACAGCCCGGTCCACCCCGGCGCAATAGCCGCGCGGCTCCGCGAGGAGGACAGCCTTCTCGTCGTCGGAGATCAGGCGTGGGGTGCCGAGGTCGATGCTCATGGCTCCAGTCTAGAGACCGTGGCGTGACACCTCTAATGTCGGTGGCCCGCTCTAGGGTTGGCGGCATGGCGTTGGACACCTCCCCCGAGTCGCCCGCCCCGGTGCGGCAGATCGCGAACGCGATCGGCGGCTGGATCGACAGGCTCGGTGCGGTCTGGGTGGAGGGGCAGGTGGCCCAGATGAGCCGGCGGCCGGGGATGCAGACCGTCTTCCTGACCCTGCGCGACTCGGTGGCCGACATCTCGGTGCCGGTGACGTGCACGCGGTTCCTGCTCGACAGCCTGAATCCGCCGCTGGTCGAGGGCGCCTCGGTGATCATCCATGCGAAGCCGTCCTACTACGCCAACCGCGGCACCCTGTCGCTGCAGGCCCGCGACATCCGTCCGGTCGGGCTCGGTGAGCTGCTCGCCCGGCTCGAGCAGCGCCGGCAGCTGCTGGCGGCCGAGGGGCTCTTCGCTGCCGAGCTGAAGCGCCCGCTCCCCTTCCTGCCGACCAAGGTCGGGCTGCTCACCGCCGCGAACTCCGCGGCCGAGCGGGACGTGCTCGAGAACGCGAAGCGGCGGTGGCCGCAGGTGCGGTTCGAGGTGGCGTACGCCGCGATGCAGGGGGCGCGCAGCGCTGCCGACGTCGTCGAGAAGCTGCAACGGCTCGACCGCGACCCCGAGGTCGACGTGATCGTCATCGCCCGCGGCGGCGGTTCGGTCGAGGACCTGCTGCCGTTCTCCGACGAGCACCTGATCCGTGCGGTGCACGCCGCCCGCACCCCGGTCGTCTCCGCGATCGGCCACGAGCCCGACTCGCCGCTGCTGGACCTGGCCGCCGACGTACGTGCCTCGACGCCGACCGATGCCGCCAAGCTCGTCGTACCCGACGTGGTCGAGGAGCAGCGGATCGTGGCGACCGGACGCGACCGGCTCCGCGGCGGGATCGCCGCGCTGATCCACCGCGAGCTGACGCTCCTGGACGCGTTGCGCTCGCGGCCGGTGCTGGCCGACCCGCGCTCCCTGATCGACGCCCGGCGCGACGAGGTCACCTCGCTGCGCGACCGTGCCCGCCGCACCGTCGGGCATGCCCTCGACCGGGCCGCCGACGACATCGGCCACCATCGCGCCCGCGCCCGCGCGCTCTCACCCCTGGAGACGCTGAGACGGGGGTACGCCGTCGCCCAGGATGCCGACGGACACGTCCTCACCAGCGTCGCCGACGCCGCCGAGGGCGAGGCGGTCAGCATCCGCCTCGCCGACGGCCGCCTGACAACGACCATCACCTCGATCGAGAAGACTGAGCCCACGAAGGACGTAGCCGATGACTGACGACGACAAGAACCTGTCCTACGAGCAGGCCCGCGAGGAGCTGGTCGAGGTCGTCCGCAAGCTCGAGGCCGGCGGCATCACCCTCGAGGAGTCCCTGGCCCTGTGGGAGCGCGGCGAGAAGCTGGCCACGCTGTGCCAGGAGTGGCTCGACGGCGCACGGAAGAAGATCGACGCCGCCATCCAGGACTGACCTCGCTGGTCGAGCCGCCGGAGCCGCTACGCGGAGGCGTGTCGAGACCAACACGGTCCCCTCGGCGCTCGATGGGACCGTGTTGGTCTCGACACGCTCGCTGGCGCTCGCGGCTCGACCAGCGGCGGGCCCTACTTCAGGGGCTCGGTGGTGATGAGGGCGAGGTAGTCGCGTACGTCGCCGTCCTTGGGGCCCCAGAGCATCAGGGTCTGGCCGTCGACCTCGGCGGAGTAGCCGGTGTCGCCGTCGGAGTCGGACCATTCGGTCCAGGTGTCGGCGACGTCGGTGTCGATGCTGACCTCGTCGCCCTCCTTGGCCTGGGTGTCGACGTTCTTCTGAGCCAGCGCCTGCGCCGAGCGGGTCGAGAGCTCCAGGCCGACGTAGGACGTCTCGCCCTTGACGAACGACATGGTCCACGACGGCTCCTCGCCGCCCTTGTAGGACGGGTCGGTGTTGGCGTACCAGCCCGAGGGCAGCTCGCGCGGGTAGACGACGTCGAGGTCGGCGACCTGAGCGCTGCGTACGGCCTCGGCCCAGTCGGCCTTGTAGGTCTCGTTGGCTCCGCTGACCTCGCGCTCGAGGTTGCCGCGCCACTGCACGATCAGCACGATCGGGACGACGAGGACGAGCAGGAAGATCATCGACCCGATCAGGGCACCGAACGTGCGTGGGTAGCTGCGCGCCGGGGTCTCCGGCTGCTCGCCCGCCGGCTGATTCGACGGCTGGGCGGGCTGCTGCTGATCGGTGTCGCTCACGCCCTCCATGGTCCCACTCGGTCGATGTTCCCTCGAATCGTGGTCTCGACAAGCTCGACCACCGGGTCCACGCGTTCCGCAGATGAGGACACTTCGCGCAGGATTTCGCCGCAGATGCGATACTCCTCTCGTGACCACCTACCGTATCGCCGAAGCCGCCGGCCTTCTCGGCGTCAGCGACGACACCGTGCGCCGCTGGATCGACGCGGGACGGATCGAGGCGAGCACGGAGAACGGCCGGGCGGTCATCGACGGCATCGTTCTGGCCGAGCTGGCCTCGGAGCTGGCCGATGCCCCGGACCCGGACCGGGCGAAGGCGGTCAGTGCCCGCAACCGGATGCTCGGGATCGTCACCAAGACCACCTTGGACACCGTGATGGCCCAGGTGGAGATGGTCTGCGGGCCCTACCGGATCGTCTCGCTGATGAGCGCCGAGGCCGCCATCGAGCTGGGTCTCGAGCCCGGCGTCAGCGCGGTCGCATCCATCAAGTCGACCAACGTCGTCGTGGAGCGCCCATGATCAAGAACCCTGGAATCGGTGCTGCCGTCGCGGTGGCGGCCACCCTCGCGCTCGCCGGCTGCGGGAGCTCGAGCGAAGGCTCGGAGGACCGCGAGCTGACCGTCTTCGCGGCGGCCTCGCTGACCGACACGTTCACCGAGCTGGCCGAGCAGTTCGAGAATGACCACCCCGGCGTGAAGGTGACCACCAGCTTCGGCGGCTCCTCCGACCTGGTGGCCCAGATCGAGGACGGCGCCCCGGCGGACGTCTTCGCCTCGGCCGACACCAAGAACATGGACAAGCTCGGCGACCTGGCCGCCGACCCGCAGGACTTCGCCGCCAACACGCTGGAGATCGCTACGCCGCCGGGCAACCCGGCCAAGATCACCGGGTTCCAGGATCTCGCCAAGGCCGGGACCAAGGTCGTCGTCTGCGCGGCCGAGGTCCCCTGCGGCAACGCGACCGCGCAGATGGAGGAGGAGACCGGCGTCGACATCGAGCCGGTCAGCGAGGAGCAGTCGGTCAGCGACGTACTCGCCAAGGTCACCTCCGGTGACGCCGATGCCGGGGTCGTGTACGTCACCGACGTGACCGCCGCCGGCGACACCGTGACGGGCGTCGAGTTCGAGGAGTCCGACCAGGTCGTGAACACCTACCCGATCAGCACCATCGACGGCTCCGATGACGCCGACCTCGCGCAGGAGTTCGTCGACCTGGTGCTGAGCGCGACCGGACAGAAGGTCCTGACCGATGCCGGCTTCAGCCAGCCCTGATCTTCTCGGGACCGCCAGGCGGACGGACCGGCAGAGGGGGGTCGGTCCGTCCGTCGGCATGCCACGCTGGCTGTGGTTCCCGGCGGCCCTGGCAGCGGCATTCATCATCCTTCCGCTCGCCGCGATCATCCTCCGCGTCGACCTCGCGAGCTTCCCGGCGCTGATCACCTCGCCGTCCGCGCTGGAGGCGCTCTGGCTCA
Organism: Nocardioides sp. NPDC006303; assembly: GCF_040613175.1. Classification (NCBI taxonomy): domain Bacteria; kingdom Bacillati; phylum Actinomycetota; class Actinomycetes; order Propionibacteriales; family Nocardioidaceae; genus Nocardioides; species Nocardioides sp. NPDC006303. Next base: position 2,448 of record NZ_JBEXRR010000006.1, on the reverse strand, counting down.
GCCTGCGCACCTCGGTGGCGAGCACCGCGCTGTGCATCCTCCTCGGCGTACCTCTCTCCACCGTCCTCGCCCGCACCAGCTTCCGGGGTCAGGGGCTGGTGCGCTCGCTGGTGCTCCTTCCGCTCGTGCTGCCCCCGGTCGTCAGCGGGCTGGCTCTGCTCTACACCTTCGGCCGCCGTGGGCTGCTGGGACAGTCGCTGGACCTGGTCGGCATCCAGATCCCGTTCACCACCCTCGCCGTGGTGATGGCGCAGACGTTCGTCGCGCTGCCGTTCCTGGTGATCAGCCTCGAGGGCGCGCTGCGCACCAGTGGCACCCGCTACGAGGCGGTCGCGGCGACCCTCGGCGCCCGCCCGACCACCGTCTTCCGGCGCGTCACCCTCCCTCTGGTCGGCCCCGGCCTGCTCTCCGGGTCTGTCCTGGCCTTCGCTCGCTGCCTGGGCGAGTTCGGCGCCACCATCACCTTCGCCGGCAACCTGCCCGGGGTCACCAGCACGATGCCGCTGCAGGTCTACCTGCTCCGCGTCGACGACCCGGACGCGGCGGTCGCCCTCTCGCTGGTGCTGGTCGTCGTCGCCGTCGCCGTGATCGGCTTCGCCCGCCATGGGAGAGCCCTATGAGCAAACTTCATCTGCGTGCGGTGATCCCCCAGCGCGGCATCGACGTCACCCTCGACGTGGCCGCCGGCGAGACGGTCGCGCTCACCGGCCCCAACGGCGCCGGGAAGTCGAGCATCCTCGGCGTGATCGCCGGTCTCCTGCGTCCCGACGAAGGAGAGGTACGCCTCGGGGACCGCATCCTCGACCGCACTCCCCCGCACGCCCGCGGGATCGCGCTCCTCGCCCAGGACCCCCTGCTCTTCCCGCACCTGTCGGTGCTGGCCAACGTCGCCTTCGCACCCCGGGCCCGTGGCTTACACCGCCGCCAGGCCAACGAGCTCGCCACCCGCCACCTCACCGAGGTCGGCGCCGAGATGCTCGCCGGGCGCAGACCCACGCAGATCTCCGGCGGTCAGGCCCAGCGGGTGGCGGTGGCCCGAGCCCTCGCGGCCGACCCCGAGCTGCTCCTGCTCGACGAGCCGATGGCCTCGCTCGACGTCGACGTACGTCCCGCGCTGCGGCAGACGCTGCGTACCGCCCTCGAGGACCGGACCGCGATCATCGTCACCCACGACGCTGCTGACGCCCGTGCGCTCGCCGACCGGGTGGTGGTGATCGAGCACGGTCGCATCGTCGAGGACGGCCCCACCGAGCAGGTTCTGAACGACCCGCAGTCGGGTTTTGCTGTGAGGCTTGTCTCTGGATCGATCAAGTGACACCGTGGCCGCTCCACCGCGCCCGGCGGATAGATTGACCCCTATGAACGACACCCAGCCGCTCGGCGTCGCCCCCACCGCTCCTGACCGCAACCTGGCCCTGGAGCTCGTGCGCGTGACGGAGGCGGCGGCGATGGCCGCCGGCCGCTGGGTGGGTCGCGGCGACAAGAACGGCGCCGACGGCGTCGCGGTCAACGCGATGCGCACGATGATCTCCACCGTCGCCATGAACGGCACCGTCGTGATCGGCGAGGGCGAGAAGGACAACGCCCCGATGCTCTACAACGGCGAGGACGTCGGCGACGGCACCGGCCCCGACTGCGACGTCGCCGTCGACCCGATCGACGGCACCACCCTGTGCGCCAAGGGCATGAGCAACGCCGTCGCGGTGATGGCGGTCGCCCCGCGCGGCAGCATGTACGACCCCAGCGCCGTCTTCTACATGGAGAAGCTGGTCACCGGCCCCGAGGCCGCCGACGTCGTCGACATCCGCCTCCCCGTCGCCGAGAACATCGCCGCGGTGGCCAAGGCGAAGGACACCAAGGCCTCCGACATCACCGTGATCGTGCTCGACCGGCCGCGCCACGACAAGCTGGTCGAGGAGATCCGCGAGACCGGCGCCCGGATCAAGTTCATCGTCGACGGCGACGTCGCCGGCGCGATCTCGGCCGCCCGGGCCGGCTCCGGCGCCGACCTGCTGATGGGCATCGGCGGCACTCCCGAGGGCATCGTCGCCGCGTGCGCGATGAAGGCGCTCGGCGGCACCATCCAGGGCCGGCTGTGGCCCAAGGACGACGAGGAGCGCCAGCGTGCCCTCGACGCCGGCCACAACCTCGACCCCGACTTCGTGCTGCACACCGACGACCTGGTCACCGGCGACGACTGCTTCTTCGTCGCCACCGGCATCACCGACGGCGACCTGATGCGGGGCGTGCAGTACCTCCCCCACGGCGCCATCGTCACCGACTCCCTGGTGATGCGCAGCCGTTCGGGCACGATCCGCAAGGTGACCTCGGAGCACCAGCTCGCCAAGCTCCAGGCGTACAGCGCGATCGACTTCTGATCCTCGCCCGGCGCTTGCGCCGGCCAGATGCGCGGCAAGGACCTCCTGGGGTGATCCTTGCCAGCGGCTT